>NZ_JAKJTJ010000019.1:0-480569 GCF_050337905.1 Vibrio clamense
ACTGCTGGCTAACGTACCGTCATTGTTGGTGTCTTCAGTGATCACCACGGTTGGGGCGTCTGGCGACGTGGTATCGCCAACGGTTACGCTGTCGCTGGCTTGTGGCGAAGTGTTACCTGACGGATCAGTAATAGTTGCCGTCACGGTCAGTGACTCACCGTCCGCTGGTACCGGGTATTGGTACGTGATACCGTTATCCAAGTCATCTTGCGTCAACACGCGATCCGGTTGACCCGACACGCTTAAGGTATCGCCCACGTTGGCATTGGCCGGCGGCGTCACAAGGACATCGACCAAACCATCGATTTCACTGCTGGCTAACGTACCGTCATTGTTAGTATCTTCGGTGATCACCACGCTTGGGGCATCTGGAGCCGTGGTATCGCCAACGGTCACGCTGTCACTGGCTTGTGGTGACGTATTGCCCGATGGATCTGTCACGGTGGCCGTCACCGTCAGTGACTCACCGTCCGCTGGTACCGGGTATTGGTACGTGACACCGTTATCCAAGTCGTCTTGCGTCAACACGCGATCCGGTTGACCCGATACGGTTAAGGTATCGCCTACGTTGGCATTGGCAGGTGGTGTCACAAGGACATCAACTAAGCCGTCGATTTCGCTGTTGGCTAACGTGCCGTCATTGTTAGTATCTTCGGTGATCACCACGCTTGGTGCATCAAGGGTTATTGGTAATACTGGTGTTGCTGACGACGTCTGATACGCCTCAAGCAAAGACAAACTTTGTGTTTGTGACAAGCCTAATGCTTCTAACCCTGATGTAACAAAATTCGTATCAGCGAGAACTTCCGCTCCATCACGCTCTACGGCTCCGCTTGTTATTAGGCTTGAACCAGAATTTGTACCTGCTGCCGTTGCAAATTCTTCATTAATTTGCGTTGGGTCTTGCCCCTCTTCCAATGCAGCGAATATCTGCTCGATGTCATCTGTGATGTCATCAAGTTCATTTTGATCATTAACTCGGCTAATCTGTGCTTCAGAAGCAGTGAGATCCGTCATATCAGAAATTGTATTTTCAATGACAAGTTCTCCAGGAAGTACTGTTTCACCCTCTTTTAAAACCTTCACATTACCGTTAAGGTCGATGACCATTATTTGATCTAATGAGGAGATACCTCCTGCAACTAAAGCACTAAAATCCATATAAGCCTCTGCTAACCCGTCTAGTTATTAACAATGTCGTCAATAAGTTGACATTGGTCCTATTTATATAATTAATAAGATAACATTAAACATATTCAACATCAGCTCAAAACGACATTCCGTTAACCAAATGATTACAAAACATTGATTCCCATCACACATAAAAATGGAGCAATATCACACAAAACCTACACATAATTATAAGTCAAGCCTCAAAAACAAATGAAACCAATGATTTATACCACACCTCGTATTTATAAAAATAAGTTAACCTTCGGTGGTAAAAGTTAGTATTATTCGTTCGATCTTTAACATATATAGTGTTACTTTATTGGCGTTTGGTCTTTATTCTCATTATTAAGACGCCTAATACCCTAGTATTATATTTATCAACAATAATTCATGGAGCATCTCATTAATGAGCACTCGGATTAAAATGTTATGTGCCGCTGTAATCATAAGTTCTCCTGCTGCTAGCCAAACCCTTGAACAAGCAGTATCGATCACTCTTGCTACTAACCCAGAAATTAAAAGCGCATTTAACGAATACGTAAGTAAGCGGTATCAAAATGAAGCTTCTGGAGGGGCATATCGTCCGAGTATCGATTTAGATGCAGGAATTGGATATGAAGCTGTAGATTTAGCGTCCGGTACCGAAGATGAATTAACCAGAAAAGAAGCAACAATTACTTTAACTCAGCTGATATGGGATGGTTCATCAACGCTTAATGATATGGATCGTACAGCTGCAGATGCAGAATCTGTCCGATATCAACTTCTTTCTGATGCACAAGACACTGCATTGGAGGTGACAAAGATCTACCTAGATTCAGTTAAAGCCTTTGAAATACTCAGTTTATCGGAAAGTAACTTGGCGGTTCATAAAGAGATATACAAAGATATCAAGCGACGAGCAGAATCAGGGATTGGCTCTACAGCTGACCTTTCTCAAGTAGAAGCTCGTATTGCTAAAGCACATGGAAACCTATTGGCAGCGCAAAATAATCTTTTTGATGTTCATACCCAATTTAAGCGCATTGTTGGTCAGAACCCACAGGGCTTAATTTTTCCAAGAGCGGATCAAAGTACATTACCTCTAACAGTAGACAGCGCAATAGAAGCAGCATTTACCAACCACCCTGTGATTAAAATATCAATGACAGATGTTGATTCTGCCAAATTTCAATATGATCAAACGAAAGGCCGAAATTACCCAACACTCTCTTTTGAAGCAGCTCAAACTTGGCGTGATGACGCTGGCGGTATTGAAGGGAGCAGTGATGAATTTTCAGCCATGCTAAGAATGAAATACAACTTATACAATGGTGGGTCGGATTCTGCTCGTACTGATAGTGCTGCTTATCAACTGAATAAAGCAAAGGATTTACGAGATAGAGCTTACCGAAGTGTTGAAGAGGGATTAAGATTATCTTGGAGCGCACTCGACTTAACCGTACAGCAGAAAGAGTTCTTATCCGATCATGTAGACTCCGCTTCAGACACTGTCATCGCATATAATAAACAATACAGAATCGGCAAGCGAACATTGCTCGATTTACTCAACACTGAAAATGAACTATTTGAGGCCCGAAAAGGCTATGTTGATGCAAAATTTGCAGAGCAATACGCTAAATATCGAGTTCTGAATGCTACGGGTAATTTGTTATCTTCGTTGCGAGTGGATATTCCTAAAGAGTGGACAAAAAAGGTGGACTATTAATATGAAAATCGCATTACTACCACTGGCATTTTGTCTTCTGACTCATGCGACTGCTTCGTTTTCTCAAGACGAATATGACTATCGGGCGACACCAGAAGCTGAACAAATAGCCGATTTACTTGACGATGATCGTGATGGAGTGATCAACGATCGAGATTTATGCCCAGGAACGCCAAGCAAAGCTGAAATTGATAATGACGGCTGTGGTACTTATATTAAAACCTCAGAACAAATGAAGCTTCGAATTTTGTTTGCTAATAATTCCACTGAAATCAATCCCGTTTTTCGTGGTCAAATCCGTCAAATGGCCGATTTTTTAAAGCAGTACCCTTCTACGTCTATTGAACTTCAAGGCTTCGCAAGCAAAGTGGGTAACCCACAAGCGAATATGAAGTTATCGAAAAGACGAGCAGAAAACGTTGAGTCGATGATCATCAGTTACGGTATTAGCCAAACTCGTATTCGCAATGTTGGCTTTGGTGATCATAACCTTTCAGAACAAGGGACAGATCAAGTTAGCCATGCGTTAAACAGAAAAGTTGTTGCCACCGTTGTTGGTCATAAAGGTGAAGTTAAAGAAGAGTGGACTATATTCACTAAAATAGGTAAGTAACTTAACTTTAAAGTTATCACTTGAGATTAGGGGCTATATGTCCCTTTTCCTTTTATAACCATCCTCTCAACTGAATATTTCGTGCATCTTTTACAAAAAATGGTAATCTAACCGCGTCTTATCTACCGAGAAATATACAATGAGCAAATTGACTGCAGACATCCAAGCAAACTTAGACCTTTTTGTTGCTGAAACCAAAGCAAACCAACTAGTTTGGGGCCTTAAAAATGATGAAGGCTGGTTAGCATGCGACTCTACAGAATTTGAAAATAGCGAAGTTATGCCTTTTTGGTCATCAAAAGAAGATGCTCAAGCTCATAATGTAGAAGAGTGGGCTGACTTTGAAATCTTAGAAATTCCATTAGACATTTTTGTTGAAGATTGGCTTTTAACTTTAGCTGAAGATGGCGTTTTGATTGGTACTAACTGGAATAGTACTTTAGATGGCAAAGAACTTGAACCATCTGAGATGGCGAAACTATACCTTTAGTTCAACATCTGAATAAAAGTAATCCTGAATAGAGGTTCTCACCCTCTGCCTCTATTCAAATTTTCCCTTCGATGCTTCACCTCACCTAAATATAAAGTTATTTGAATCAATAATTTAGGCAATAAACAGTATCTATCTCACACTTCTTTAGACTCAGACAATAATTTGTTGTTCTATTTTGTATTCGTTTTTAAAATACGTCGTTAGATCACTTTAAGGTTTATTATGTTTATTCGTAGTTTAATCACGATTATTGTTTTCGTTTACAGCGCCAGCTCATTTTCTCACCAAGTAAACAATAATCAAGAGTGGAATTTAATTTACGAATACAACCTTCGTGATAATAAAGACAATGCGCTTAGTATGCTTGAAGAGAGATATAATTCATTATCTCCAGGTGCGGAAAAACTTTATGTCAGCTCTTTAATCTATGATTTCATGAACCGTTATCATCAGCCGTATTTTGGTCGATTAATTAAAAATCAACCTGAATATAGTGAAATGGAACAATCATATGTTCATGCTCTAAATGATGAAAGCAATGGTAATTTTATAAAAGCGAGTGAGCATTATCTATCTTTACTCGATATTATGAAAAAAAAGAATGACATAAACGGGAAAATGATTTTTGAATATCACTTGTGTAAAGTATTAAATCATCAAGCTCAATACTATAAAGCGAATTATTATTGCTCGGCCCTACAAACACATGTCAATGACAATTCTAAATCCATACTCCCATTACATTTGGCACTAAGAGTAATTGCGAACAATCAGTTCTTTCGTGGTGAGCATAATAATGCTCTTGCGGCTTATCTACACCTAATAGAAGTATTTCCAAATCACGGTGATATATCAGCTGTATACAACGATATTGGAAACCTACTCAAAGTCATAGGTCGTTTTCAACAGTCTGAGACTTATTTACTTCAAGCGTTAAACCTTCGACTAAAATCAAGTAATTCAATGAAATTAGCTCAAGTTCAACATAGCCTCGCGAGCCTGTACTTAGAAAAAAAACAGTTCGACTTAAGCTTAAAGTATTTTAAGTCTGCATTGACAATTCTAAAATCTGAGAGCAATAGCTACGGACTAGGACTGACTTATATTGGGATTGGCGATGCCTATATTGGGAAAGGAAATCATCCATTAGGCGATTCATATCTAACTAAAGGGCTTGAATTTGCTGAAGATCTTGAAAACCAGAAAATGAAAGCGAAAATTTATCTGGCATTAGCTGAGTCTTACTATCAACGTACGCTTTATATTCCAGCTTCAAACTACGCAAAAAATGCACTTAGTATCTCTAAATTAATTCATGACTCTCAATATCAATCAAGCTCATTATTTATTTTATCAAAAATTTATGCGGCTTCTAACTCGTATAAAACGGCCTATGAGTATTATCAGACTTATTCTAATATCGAGCTTGCTAACCGAGATATAGATAATAGAAAAGCCATTGAAGCTCTTGATTTAACAAAAACAAATTTTGAGCAAGAATACAAGCGTTCAGAGTTATTTAATCTAAACCGATATCAAGCGTTACAAATTGAAACTATGCAACGACAAAGCGTGGCTTACAATTTTATCGTTTTTTCTTTGTTTATTATTATTTTAATTTTCATTTATCTAAATCGAAAAACAAAACGAAATGCACAAGTTGATAGTTTAACTGGTATTTTAAATCGCGCAGCTTCAATATCGACTATCAAGGCTCAACCTCACAATAATAATTCTGAATTCAACTCTATTTTAATTTTATTGGATCTAGACAATTTCAAATCAATCAATGACGGGCATGGTCACCCTACTGGTGATCTAGCATTGAAACATGTTACAAATACAATTTCATCTAAGCTTGGTAAATATGACATCTTTGGACGATTAGGTGGTGAGGAGTTTATTATCTTACTAAGAGATGTCGACGAGTTAGATGTAAAATATCGTGTAGAAAGCCTCCATCAAGCCATTTCAATGAAGTCATTTATTTCTGAATCTAATCAAACTCTTAAAATCACTGCAAGCTTTTCATATCTTGCAACATCGAAATCATTACATGACTTTGACGATTTGTATTCCATACTCGACCAAGCGCTATATCAAGCAAAGCAGAATGGTCGAGATTGTATCATTGACGCTTACAACGATCCTATTGATTTGCCAAGCGCTGTTTATTCTTCAATTCACTCATGACCGTTTGGCTGTTGGCTTGGTAATCATTCAAACCAATTTTACGTAATTCACATGAAGGGCAATCACCACACCCGTCACCAATAATTCCGTTATAGCATGTCAACGTTTTCGATCTCACCAACTCTAGAGCATCGTACTGATCGGCTAAAGCCCAAGTCTCCGCCTTATTTAACCACATTAGAGGCGTTAAAATTTCAAATTGACGATCCATTCCCTGCACTAAAGCAGTATTCATCGACTTCACAAATTCATCACGGCAATCCGGGTATCCTGAAAAATCAGTTTCGCAAACACCAGTGATGACACTTTGTGCGCCAATTTGATATGCATAGATTCCAGCCAACGTTAAAAATAGAATATTGCGCCCTGGTACGAAAGAGTTCGGTAAACCGTTCTCCTGCAGTTCGTGAGACACTTCGATATCATCTCGAGTCAAAGAGCTTATTGCGAGTTCATTTAATAGACCAACATCCATCACTTTATGTGCCGTTACGCCCAGTTCATTTGCGAGATTTTGCGCCACTTCTATTTCCAGCTTATGTCGCTGACCGTAATCGAACGTAATAGCATGAACTTCATCAAACTCTTTAAGAGCTTGAACCAAACACGTAGTGGAATCTTGACCGCCACTAAATACAACGACTGCTTTTTTCATCTTAAACCTACTTAAAACATTAAAGGTAGCTCTTTACCTTTAACAGAATGGATTACGCGATACTTAAATATTTATGAGTTTGAATCGATAATCGCCAATTTCTTGCAACACAAGTTTCAATGCATAACTGAGTTGCGCGATCCTTTTGACTTATTGGTTGGAGTGCAACTATCGCCTTATCTGCGGTTCCAAATGTTTCAATCAAGTCATCAAGGTGGTCGATATCCTTCTGGGTTCCGACTGGGTGTTTAATTTCATTTGCACGTAGAAATGCACTTTTCAAAATCGGAAGCTTACCTTTCATAGCTACTTTTGGTGACACTGTAACCCAAGTGTTTGGTGTCACTTTCACTTCTGATGTACCACTTGTTTCAATTTGACACTCACAGCCCAAAACTTCAAAAGCTTCTGTTAACGGGATAAGATCATAGATGCATGGCTCACCTCCCGTAATCACAATGTGTTTCGCTGTAAAGCCATTGGCTTGATACTGATTCACTACATCGGCAGCAGAAACAGAGCACCACGTAGGGCTATCTGATGTTTTCGCTAATACTTCGGCAAGTGGACGCTCATCTTGAGGCGTTGCGTCCCAAGTTTGCTTTGTATCACACCAAGCACAACCTACGGGGCATTCTTGCAAACGTACAAACACGGCAGGTACGCCTGTGAATACACCTTCACCTTGGATTGTTTCGAACATTTCATTAATTTTATACAACGGAGCCTCAACATAACCAACAATCAAAATTTCGAGGCAAAGACAGTAAATCACTCATCCTTCTGCGTCAAATTTAACGCCATTTTTTTCACTTATAAGGCTGAATTTTCTGGTAACTCAACTCAATCTTCAATATTCTGCTTTTTTCTTTCATTTTTAGGTAAGTAATGTACAAGCTCGTTGCACTCGATATGGATGGCACCCTACTCAATAGCCAAAAAGAGATATCCACCGAAAACAAATTAGCGATAGCTAAAGCTAAAGAATTAGGCGTCACTGTTGTACTCGCATCAGGTCGTCCACTTGAAGGTATGAAAAGTAAACTAGACGAATTATCTCTCACTTCTGATAAAGATTTCGTCCTTTTCTACAATGGTTCGATGGTAAAGAATGTTGGCACCAACGAAATTATCCATAACCATATCGTGGATGGAAAAGCCGCAAAACTGATTGCAAAACTCGCGCAAGAACTAAATGTTAATGTGCATGCATTCAGCCAGGTCCACGGTTTAATCACGCCTAAAGCAAGCCAATACACAGAACTTGAGGCATCTATCAACGGCTTGTCTTTAACTGAATTCAATTTCGACGACTTAGAAGATGATCACCCAATCGTCAAGACTATGATTGTTGCGGATCCAGCAATCCTGACAGAGACCATTAAAAAGCTACCAAAAGCGCTTTATGATCAATTTACTATTGTGCAAAGTGCACCTTTTTTCTTGGAATTTTTAAATCCGATGAGTAATAAAGGTGTAGGCATCAAAGCCATTGCTGAATATTTAAACATCAAAGCTGAAGAAGTGATATGTATGGGTGATGCTGAGAATGACCACCACATGCTTGAGTTCGCAGGTTTAAGCATCGCGATGGAAAACGCAATGGATGAAACTAAAGCCATTGCTGATTACATAACATTAAGTAACGATGAGCACGGTGTTGCTGCTGCAATCGATAAGTTTATTTTGAACCCATAACATTGTTTTCATTAGGCAATAATTAATATTTTATTGCCTAATTTTTAAGCTCATCATATTTACTGCCAAACCTCTTCGCAACTATTTTTTAGTTTATCGTACCACTTAACACTTTGTAACATTCAATACTGTAAAGTATTAGCCCGCAATATGAACGCAGAGTAATATCCGCCTATATTTTTACTGTAGTGGCTAATAATAATGAAATCGATAAATAATCTCTCAATCAAAACCAAGATCGCCCTTCCTGTCTCTATGATCGTTCTGCTTTTTTCTTTGATTGCCGTTGTAAATGTAATGAAATCTAATCAACAGGCTGAAATTAACCACAAGTTGACCAATGTTGTTCTACCTGTATTAACGAGTATCGATGATGCTTATCGCGACATATATCAAGTCATTGCGGCAAGCCAAGGTTTATTGCTAGCAACAGACAATGATGCCATCCGTTACAATACGGAAGAGTTTAAAGATAATGCTTACAAAGCCATACCTCGAATAGAAAAAATTCAAGATCTATTCGATGCTGGTATTCTTCCTTCATCGTCAAAAAGTGAGCTTACGACATTAATTAATACCACTGATAAATGGATTAAATTATATGAACCTCTTTTCGAGAAACCTCTGCAATCACATATCTATTTTGCATCCAATCAACAGGCGATTTCTGATCAATTTACACTTATCCGTAAGCAAATTAAATCCCTCAGTAACTTAATAGAAAAAGAACAAAATGATCTGCGTTTGCAATCTAACGAATCCATTACCAGCAGTAAAATCATTCTCGAAATTGGTACGGCTATTTCTATTTTATACGCCTTATTTTCAATTTGGCTGTTAACTCGTTTGATTGTAAAACCAATTCAAAATCTTGAAAAAGCAATGAAAGATATTGCTTCTGGCGATGGCGATTTGTCGCAACGTATTGCGGAAAACAGTTCTGATGAGGTGGGACGTTTATCAAGTGCATTTAACTTATTTGTTGAAAAAATTCACGGCACAGTTGAACAAGTAATTATTACGTCCAATGCCGTACGCTCTGAAATGGAGAATATCAAATCTTTGACTCAAGGGGTTGCAGGTTTCTCTTCTGAACAACAACAAGAGAGTGAAGTTGTTGCCGCCGCGGTTCATGAAATGCAAGCCACCAGCGAAAGCGTTAGTATTAATGCCAATGATGCTGCGACAGCTAGTCAAAGTGCCAATGACGAAATAAAAGCGGCTGGCATTATTCTTGAGAAGACAGTGTCATCAATTGAATGCCTGGCAAGCGATATCGACAACGCAAGCGGTGTTATTCATAACCTCGACACAGATGTCAATAACATTGCTTCTATTCTAGATGTAATTCGTGGTATTGCTGAGCAGACTAATCTTCTTGCCCTTAATGCGGCTATTGAAGCAGCTAGAGCGGGTGAACAGGGACGAGGTTTTGCTGTTGTAGCTGACGAAGTTCGAGCATTAGCAAGTAAAACTCAAGAGAGTACTGGTGAAATACAAACTATGATTGAGCGCTTACAAACTGGGGCAAAACAAGCTGTTTCAGTGATGGAATCAAGCAAAATAAGTGGCGAAGCAACGGTAGAAACGGCAGGTTCAGCCACTAACTCCCTTGAAGACATTCGCCAATCAATCAGTTTAATGAATGAAATGAACACCCATATAGCTACCGCTGCAAGTCAACAAACGAGTGTCAGTGAAGAGGTAAACACCAACGTTCATAAGATCGCTGAAAATAGTTCGCATATGGTTGAGATGGTAAGCAGCGCGGAGAATGCTTGTGAATCACTATCAGAGCAGTGTACAAGCCTTGATCAATTAGTTTCTCAATTCAAAGTCTAAAGTGAACAGATAAAACATTTTTACCTATCAATAAAGTCCGATATTTAATTGTGAAATATCGGATTTTATATAAACACAGGTGCCTAATCTTTAACGTACTTTTGGCCCTTTCAAACAACTCATATAAACAAATAACCAAACTGAAACCATTAATGGAAAGCGCAACATATCTACGATGAGTATGTAAAGACTACTATAATTTAACTGCATTTTAAGATAGTTAAGAGCAAAAGAGCTGACAGTCATCAATCCAATTGATATAACTAATGGGACCAATGAACGGCCCTCAAAACTAAATGAAGAACCCGGTAAACAAAAAACGACAGCGATAGTGACTGTCGCTCCAAGCCATTGAGTAAATATTGGTTGAGGCCAAATCATCGTTAATATTAGGCAAATCAGTGCCATCCCACACCATAAACCTTTTGAAGAGAGTAGCTTGCCTAAGTCAATCTCAGGCTTTCTTTCCAAACGTTCAACATGCCAAGCAATGAGAACACCTAAAATAGCGCCAACGACAATGTCTGAAAAGTAAGTAACCCCCGCACAAAGCTGTGATAAGCCAAACCACACTCCTATCGTAAAAATTAATGCTGAAAATTTGTTCCAATCTAGCCATTTTAGACTCGACATTAATACTAACGAACAGCTCACCCACAATGTAATCGCGATATTAGGAAAACTTAATCCAACATCAGGTAAGCGTTGTAACTCCGGGAAATAGGCATAAGGAGCAGGCAAAGAGAAACCCTGTCTAGCGACGAGAGCCAACAATGAAGTACAAACAAAAACAAACATTACCTTTATAGCCGCCTGTTTTTTCACACAAGAAAACAAGAGCGGAAATAGGATCAATATCAGCCAAGATTGACCAAATATATCTCCCGTAATAATAATAGATCCAATAATATTAGATAACGGTTCCGGCAGCGACGAAATTGAATTTTGTATTTTTTGGATCAGCTCTATTTCGCGCTGATGAAAGACCGGAGCAGCATTAATCAAATCTTCTAAATATAATGCCGGTTGCTCGCTTGCGATGGCGAATATTTTGCGAATGGCATTCCATTGTTCTGGGTATCGATACTGCGAAGCATTCACTCGATTCGGGTCAATCAACATCGCAGAATTCGTCTCTACGCCATAGTGTGGAGCAAACCAAATAGGCAAGACATACCCACCTTCCCAATTCTGGAACTCATAAGCCACCAGTTCAGAATCAGATACACAATCAAAAATAACCGCCGTATCAGTGTATCCAATGACGCTCTTTGCCGTTACCACTAAACCCGTCTCTTCCCATGCTTCACGTTCAGCGGCAGCGCTTGCTGGCTCATGTGGTGATATCCCACCGCCAGGAAGAGAAAACTTACCTGTAATTTTCTCATTGACTAATACAATTTGTTCATCAGCCCGAACTAAGCATAAAGCACCTCGAATATTATCCGGTAGCGCTGTGCTTTGAGCATGAGAAGGAAATGAATGGCTGAGGCCCATAATCGAAATAAAGGTGATGCTAAACAGAAGGGTAAAATGAAGCCATTGAGTCGATCGCTGAAACACGATAAAAATCCTTGAATTAGTAATGCAGTGGTAGTGTATCTCTATTCTACGTTTTCTTCTGTGTCGATTTACCTATCGCTTTACGCATCCACTGAATATGATGAGTGAATCCCATTTTCTGATAAAAATGTTGAGCTGATTGGTTAAATTCCCAAACCTCAACGAACATCTGTTTTACACCATATTGTTCAAAAATGACTTCAATATGTTCAAACAATTTCTGCGCTATTTGTAATTGTCTAAATTTCGGAACAACATACAGTTCGTCAACACTTCCCATTGGAACAGGTTTACTGACCGTAGAGACTAATTCACAAAAATGCCCGGTGATAAATCCAATAATTTCATCATCTTGCTTCGCCACATACACTACACATTCTGGGTCATCGAGATATCGAGCAATACTTTTTTCCTGCTCAATATCTTCAGCCGTTTTAAAATGTTCAGGACATGCTTGATGATGGTGATCATGTAAATCAAACATTAAATCATTCAAATCATCAAGATCCGTGACAACTGCTGCTCTAATTTCAATATTGTGCATTAATGACCTATGAATTGACGTATATAAGTAGTTTGAATGAAGATTACCTGACGAACTAAGGAATTGCTATTTGTAAGATCGACAATCATACATACGAAAAACCCCTTCAATATCAATTGAAGGGGCTAATCAGCACTGATGACCAAAACACTACTCGTGATGAAGAGCTTGCTCAATTTCAGTTAAGCTTGATGGGTCATCAATAGTCGATGGCACTGTATAACTTTCACCATCCGCAATCTGGCGGATCACTCGACGTAAAATTTTACCAGATCGAGTCTTCGGTAAGCGTTCGACGACAAGAGCATGTTTAAAGCAAGCAACTGGGCCAATTTCATGCCGAACTTTGCCCACCAGCTCCCCTTCTAATTCTAAATCATCAATTTTGACGCCATCTTTCAGTACAACTAAACCTAAAGGCATTTGCCCTTTCAAATCATCATGTACGCCAACAACCGCACATTCCGCCACCGCAGGGTGACCTCCGACAATTTCTTCCATTTCTCCGGTTGAAAGCCTGTGTCCTGCTACGTTAATAACATCATCAATTCGACCCATGATGAATAGGTAACCATCTTCATCTAAATAACCGCCATCACCTGATACATAGTAACCAGGGAACTGACTCAGGTAACCGGATTCAAATCTGTCATGATTACGCCAAACCGTCGGTAAACAACCGGGCGGTAATGGACGTTTTAATGCCACAAAGCCTTGCTGATTCGCCGCTAATTGGTCGCCAATTTCATTCAATACTGCCACTTGATAGCCAGGAATAGGTTTTGTAGCAGAACCCGGTTTAACTGGCATTAATTCTAATCCTGTTGGGTTCCCTGCTATCGCCCACCCAGTTTCAGTTTGCCACCAGTGATCGATGACTGGCTTATCGGTTTGCTCAATCACCCACTCTAAAGTTGGTGGGTCTAAACGTTCCCCTGCCATGAAAATGGTTTTAAGTTTAGATAAGTCATACTGGGCCAACAATTCGCCATTAGGGTCTTCCTTTTTTATGGCCCTAAATGCTGTCGGAGCCGAGAACAATGCTTGAACATTATACTCTTCACACACTCGCCAAAATGCACCTGGATCTGGTGTTCGCACAGGTTTCCCTTCGAATAAAACCGTTGTGCAACCGTGAATAAGAGGAGCGTAGACAATATAGGAGTGCCCAACAACCCAACCAACATCCGATGCAGCCCAGAAAACACCATCTTGAGGCATATCGTAAATTGTGCTCATTGAGTATTTCATCGCAACGGCATGTCCACCATTATCACGAACCACGCCTTTAGGTTTCCCTGTAGTTCCTGACGTATAAAGAATATAGAGTGGATCGGTTGATAGTAGAGGCACGCATGCATGCGGAAGCGCACTGGCAGCGGCACTGTTCCATTCGATATCACGTTCATTATCTAATGTCGCCAAACATTCTGGTCTTTGATGAACGAACACTTTTTCAGGCTTCCATCGACTATCCATAATCGCTTGATCAACTAGTGGTTTATATGGCAATACCTTATTTACTTCTATTCCGCATGATGCCGTCATAATCACTTTAGGTTCAGCATCTTCAATTCGAACGGCTAACTCATTAGGGGCAAACCCACCGAACACCACCGAGTGGATCGCACCAAGTCGCGCACACGCTAACATTGCCATTGCGGCTTCTGGGATCATCGGCATATAGATAATAACGCGATCGCCTTTCGACACACCTTGTTCCGCTAGCATTCCAGCCACTTTTGCAACTTGATCTCGTAATTCAAGATAGGTGTATTTTTTCTTGGTGTTGGTGACCGGAGAATCATAAATAATTGCGGTTTGCTCTCCACGGCCTTGATCGCAGTGGTAATCTAACGCCAACCAAGATGTATTTAAAACCCCGTCGGGAAACCATCTTTCAATGCCATTTTGATCATTTTGCAAAATCGTTTTTGGTGCTTCAAACCATGAAAGTTGCTGTGCTTGCTGTCGCCAAAATTGCTCAGGTTCATTTTGTGAAAATTGATATTCATTTAAATAAGCAGACATGATGCCTTCTCCTAATTTTGTCCTAGCCACTAATCAGCCATTTCGCTGTCGTTCAGCTCACAAGTTTCAGCGGGAACTCTGACCCACCCTTCCATGAGAATTCTGGCACTGCGGCTCATCACCGCTTTTTCTACCATCCAACTTTGTGCCTTTTGACTCGCTTTTGCCCCAACTTTTAACGAACCAGAGGGATGACCAAACGTAACCGACTCTTTTACGTCACCTCCGGCTGCCAAATTCACCAATGTACCGGGAACACAAGCCGCAGAGGCAATAGCAACCGCTGCGGTTCCCATCATGGCATGGTGCAGCTTGCCCATAGATAGCGCCCTCACTAATACGTCTACATCCTTCTCAGCAATGGGTTTTCCACTCGACGATTGATGATTTTTAGGTTTAGAGACAAAAGCAACTTTAGGGGTGTGCTGGCTTAATTTTGCTTGCTCAATATCATTAATTAGGCCCATTTTCAAAGCACCATGAGATCGAATCAATTCAAACATAGCCAGGGCTTCAGGGTTATTATTGATATCATCTTGCAACTCAGTGCCTTGATAACCTATTGAGTGAGCATCAATGAAGACGGTTGGAATGCCCGCATTAATTAATGTTGCGTTCAATACGCCAACGTTTGGAACATTAAGATCATCAATTAAGTTGCCAGTGGGGAACATCGACCCATTACTGTCCGCTGGATCCATAAAGTCGACTTGAATTTCCGCCGCGGGAAAGGTAACTCCATCAAGTGAAAAATCGCCCATTTCCTGAACTTGGCCATTGCAAATAGGCACATGCACAATAATGGTTTTCTCTATATTAACTTGCCAAATCCGAACACTGACTATGCCGTCATTTGGAACGCTATCAGGATCAATAAGCCCACTATGGATAGCAAATGGACCAACTGCCGCAGACAAATTGCCGCAGTTTCCTCCCCAATCAACAAAGGCTTTATCAATTGAAACTTGCCCAAAAAGATAATCAACATCATGGTCAGGACTGTCACTTTTGGACACAATCACCGTCTTGCTCGTACTCGACGTTGCGCCCCCCATACCATCAATCTGTTTGGCATAAGGATCAGGGCTTCCAATGACGCGTAGCAGTAAGTTATCTCTCGATTGCCCTGCGACCTGCGCCGATTCAGGTAAGTCACTTAAATTGAAAAATACCCCTTTACTGGTTCCTCCGCGCATGTAAGTGGCAGGTACTTTAATTTGAGGCTTGCTAATAATTCGAGGTTGAAGTTTAGAATCAGTCATTACCTTCTCCCTATTGAGCCAAAAAGTCTTGCGCGAAACGTTGTAATACACCGCCAGCGTTGTAGACGCTCAGTTCATCGGCGGTATCCAATCGACATGTCACAGGTACTTTGACTCTTTCTCCGTTAGTGCGGGTAATGATTAGGGCTAAATCCACACCCGGCTCAATGTCACCAATGACATCATAGAGCTCACTGCCATCCAGTTGCAGACTTTGACGATTAGTCCCAGCCTTGAATTCGAGAGGCAAGACCCCCATTCCGACTAAATTAGTACGGTGAATTCGTTCAAATCCTTCTGCGGCAATCGCCTCAACGCCAGCTAACCGAACGCCTTTTGCCGCCCAATCTCGTGATGAGCCTTGGCCATAATCGGCTCCTGCAACAATGATAAGTGGTTGTTTACGATTCATGTAAGTCTCTATCGCTTCCCACATTCGGCTGACTTTGCCTTCAGGCTCTATTCTGGTCACCGAACCTTGCACCACTTCTCCCTGCTCTTTAACCATCTCATTGAACAGTTTTGGATTCGCAAACGTTGCGCGTTGAGCAGTTAAGTGATCACCACGGTGGGTCGCATAGGAGTTGAAGTCTTCCTCTGGCACTTCCATTTTTGTGAGGTATTCTCCGGCAGCACTGGAAGCAAGAATGGCGTTTGATGGAGACAAATGGTCGGTGGTAATGTTATCGCCTAGTACGGCAAGTGGCCTCATTCCTGATAATGTTCGAGCACCTGCCAATGCACCTTCCCAATATGGCGGACGACGAATATAAGTACTCATTGGTCGCCAATCATATAGTGGGTTGCTATTACTCTCTTCATCATCGAGCTTAAACATTTGGATATAAACTTGATGGAATTGCTCAGGCTTAACACTCTGCTTCACTACCGCATCAATTTCTTCGTCACTTGGCCATAAGTCATTGAGATAAATCGCGTTGCCTTCGTGATCGACACCCAAAGCATCTTTTTCGATATCAAAGCGTATCGTACCTGCAATCGCATAAGCCACAACGAGCGGTGGTGACGCCAAAAATGCTTGTTTTGCGTAAGGATGAATTCGCCCATCAAAGTTTCGATTACCAGACAAGACCGCTGTGGTATAAAGATCACGATTGATAATTTCTTGCTGGATGACAGGATCTAGAGCACCACTCATGCCGTTACATGTAGTACAAGCATACCCAACAATGCCAAAACCTAATTGTTCAAGCTCAGGCAACAAACCTGCCTCTTCTAAATACAATTTTGCGACTTTTGATCCGGGAGCAAACGAGGTTTTCACCCACGGCTTACGCACCAATCCAAGTTGATTCGCTTTTTTCGCCAGTAATGCCGCAGCAACCACATTCCTTGGGTTACTGGTATTTGTACATGATGTTATAGCCGCAATAATAACTGCACCATCAGGCATCGTTTTATCACTGTCTGAGCCGTCTTGCTCTTGCCATTCCCCAGCAATCCCTCTCTCTGTTAGTTCGGCGGTAGGAAGCCTACGATGAGGGTTTGATGGCCCAGCAAGATTACGCTGTACCATAGACAAATCGAACTCAAGTACGCGTTCATATTCCGCATTAACTAAGTCATCCGCCCACAAGCCAGTTTGTTTTGCATAATGTTCAACAAGCGCCACCTGTTCGGCATCTCGCCCTGTGAGCTTAAGGTAATTGATGGTCTGTTCATCGATATAGAACATGCCCGCTGTTGCACCATATTCAGGGGTCATGTTCGAAATGGTGGCTCGATCTCCAATCGTGAGGTCTTTCACACCGCTTCCGAAAAACTCTAAATATGACGACACCACTCGCTGACTTCTTAAAAACTCCGTTATCGCCAACACAATATCTGTCGCAGTAATTCCGGCTTGGCGCTGGCCTGTTATTTTCACTCCCACAATATCAGGTAAGCGCATCATGGACGGACGACCAAGCATGACGGTTTCCGCTTCTAACCCCCCCACACCAATAGCAAGCACACCCAAGGCATCAACATGAGGAGTATGACTATCCGTTCCGACACAAGTATCAGGAAATGCGACACCTTGTTTCACTTGAACCACTGGCGACATTTTTTCTAAGTTAATCTGGTGCATGATGCCGTTACCAGCAGGAATGACACTGACATTTTTAAATGCGGTTTTACACCATTCAATAAAATGGAATCGATCTTCGTTTCGACGATCTTCTATCGCTCGATTCTTTTCAAATGATTCACTATCAAAGCCTGCGTGCTCAACCGCTAATGAGTGATCGACGATCAATTGTGTTTCAACAACTGGGTTAACCTTCGCGGGATCGCCGCCTTGATCCGCAATGGCATCCCGTAGACCAGCCAAATCAACTAATGCCGTCTGACCAAGGATGTCATGGCACACTACTCGCGCAGGATACCAAGGAAAATCCAATTCACTTTTACGCTCAATAATCTGTTTTAGTGAGTCAGTTAATGAGCTCGGATCGCAACGTCTTACTAAATTCTCGGCAAGCACTCTTGATGTATAAGGCAAAGAGTCATACGCGCCTGCTGCTATGCTATTCACCGCTTCACGGGTATCAAAATATTCAACTGAAGTACCCGCTAGTTTTTTCCGATATTGGCTGTTCATATTTACATCACTCATAGATCCATCCATGCATTTTATTGTTATCGTTAGTCACGCAGTTCAATTGGCAACCAATCTTGATGCTCAGGGCCATCGTAATCAGCACTTGGGCGAATAATTCGGTTGTTCGCTCGCTGCTCGTAAATGTGTGCAGCCCAGCCAGTTAAACGACTCATAACAAAAATCGGAGTGAATAGTTTGGTCGGAATATCCAAGAAGTGATAAGCGGAAGCGTGGAAGAAATCGGCATTACAAAACAGTCTTTTTTCGCGTTTCATCACGGCTTCTACGCGCTCAGAAACCGCATAAAGATGTGTATCACCAACAGCAGTCGACAACTCTTTTGACCAGCGTTTTATGAGTGCATTTCGTGGGTCACTTTCACGATAGACGGCATGTCCGAAGCCCATGATTTTGTCTTTGTTTTCTAGCATCGTAAGGATTTTAGATTCTGCCTCTTCCGCCGTTTTCCAATTCTCGATCATCGCCATTGCTGCTTCGTTTGCTCCGCCATGCAATGGACCACGTAAGGTTCCTATTGCTGCCGTCACACACGAATGAATATCTGAGAGTGTTGAAGCGCAGACTCTGCCAGCAAATGTTGAGGCATTGAATTCGTGCTCTGCGTATAAAATCAACGAACAATGCATCACTTTTTTGTGCAATTCAGTGGGTGCTTTATCGGTCAGCATTTTTAAGAAATAGCCACCTGTGCATGTTTCACTTTGATCTTCTGTATCGATGCGCACACCATCATGGCTAAAACGATACCAGTAGCAGATCATGGCTGGAAATAGAGCCAACATACGTTCCGTCGCTTGTTCTTGCTCAGAAAAATCTTGTTCCTGCTCTAAGTTACCTAGCATTGAACAACCCGTTCGCATCACATCCATAGGGTGCGCATCCGCTGGGATCAGCTCCAAGGCGGCTTTCAATTCTTGCGGTAAACCTCGTAAACTGACTAATCGAGATTTGTAGAGATCCAATTCGGTCTGATTCGGTAGGTGGCCTCTCAATAATAGATGAGCGACTTCTTCAAATTGTGCGTTATTGGCTAAGTCGGTAATGTCATAGCCACGATAAGTCAGCCCTGTTCCTGACTTCCCTACGGTACATAATGACGTGGTTCCTGCGCTTTGGCCGCGCAATCCTGCACCACCAATTGCTGGTTTTTTATCGATTGTTGTTGCTGACATTGTGAACTCCTTTTCAGCGGGATCTCAGCCTTTTTCTATACTATGGTGCTTATCACGGCATCTTATAGTGCGTGATAGTGAACCAAATACATCGACTTCCGAACGAATGTACTGGTTTATATCGACCTATAGTTAAGGGCTGTTTTCAGTCTCTGAGACCACACTTCTCACGTTATTGGATTAAGTTAATATTGACGAATTCGTTAATTACACATCAGATTGCTCGTTAAAAAGCTTATCTAATTTGTCTTCATAATCATGATAGTTAAGGTGTTGGTATAGCTCTTTTCGAGTCTGCATTGAGTCTAATAGCGCCTCTTGATTGCCGACCTCAAGTAAGTGTGAGTAAACCATTTCAGCAGCTTTATTCATCGCCCTGAAAGCACTTAACGGATAAAGGACCATATCGACATTCGACTTAGCCAAGTCGTCACATCCGTAGAGAGGGGTTTGCCCAAACTCGGTGATATTGGCAAGAATTGGGACATGTTTTCCACACGCTGATTTCAGAGCTTGAGAGAAAACCTCATACTGCTCTAAAGTGGTCATCGCTTCTGGGAAGATCATGTCGGCACCAGCGTGAACACAAGCAATCGCTCGTTCAATCGCACTATCAATACCTTCAACGGCAAGCGCATCGGTTCGCGCCATGATCACAAATTCTGGATTCACTCTTGCGTCCGCTGCCGCCTTAACTCGGTCAACCATCTCTTGTTTGCTGACAATGGCTTTATTTGGACGATGGCCACAACGCTTCTGAGCAACCTGATCTTCCATATGAATGGCCGCTGCGCCTGCTTTTTCCATCGCTTTGACAGTGCGAGCAATATTAAATGCGCCCCCAAACCCAGTATCGATATCCACCAGCAGTGGCAAATCACATGCATTAGTAATACGCTCTACATCCACCAGCACATCATTCAATGTTGTAATACCCAAATCAGGTAATCCGTATGAAGCATTGGCGATTCCCCCACCGGATAGATAAATCGCTTGATGACCCACATTTTTCGCCATCATTGCACAATACGGATTCACGGTTCCGACAATCTGCAATGGCTCGTTTTGCTCTACAGCCTGTCGAAATTTAGCGCCTGGACTTAAGCTCATTTTTCTTCTCCCTGTTCATTGTCTAACTGCTGCTCTATCAAACGACGGCTGCCTGAGATGTGTCTTCTCATTAGCATTTCGGCTAACTCTTCATCTCGGTTTGTTATCGCTTGAAGAATATATTTGTGCTCATCCAGCGCCTCTTCTGGCCGTGAATGAGATCGGGGTGATTGGTAGCGGTACATACGCAAGAGGTGATATAGCTCGTCGCACAGCAATGACACTAGCTTTTTATTGCGGCTCGCTTTAATAATTTGATAATGGAAATCAAAGTCACCATGTTGATGAAAATAAGACGCCCCTTCAACTTGATCGATATGTTCTGAATGTGTCGACAGTACGGCTTCTAAACTGCGTATTTCTTCTGCCGTAATATGGCGAGCAGCCAATCGTGCCGCCATACCTTCAAGTGCTTCTCGTACAGAATAAAGCTCTAAAAGGTGTTCAGTAGAAAAGCTGATGACACGTGCGCCAATGTGAGGAATTCGTTCAATCAAGCCTAGCCCTTCGACACGCATAATTGCTTCTCGTAATGGGCCGCGGCTCACCTCAAACCGTTTAGCCAGTTCAGGTTCAGAGATTTTACTGCCGGGTGCAATGTCACCTTCAACGATGGCATCAATCAAGTATTCAGTCAGGTTTTCAGACTTAGTATTCTCTTTACTTGTTGCTTTGATTTTTGGCTGCATTGCTATGTTCATATTCATCACTCGTCTGCGAGATAAGTTGTCAACAATTTGTTAACCTGAATATAAAATAGACGATCAAAGTGTCGACAATCAAGTGAATTGTCGACAATTTAGACTAAGGTCTAGAAGGGTGAATTTTAGGGGTCATTAGAGTATTAAAGGAAATATGACTGGTAACACTTTGGTGTAACAGCAATTCTTTTTTTAAAGTTACGCTGAAAATGAGCTTGATCTGAAAAACCAAGACTATTTGATATGTCGACAATTTTACAACCTGTTCGTAACATTTGTTTGGATTTTTTAATTCGAGCATCCAACAAGTACGCATGGGGTGACATACCAAAGTAGTGCCTAAAACGACGAATAAGATGGTATTGACTGATACCAACTTCAGAGACTAACGCTTCTAAACTCAATTGTTCACCGATTTGATCTAGGAGCATCTCTTTTATACGGCGCATATTAGAGCAAGGGCGATAGGTTTGGTTCTGTTGCAGACTATCCATTGAATTTTGCGCATTGAAGCATAGTTCTAAAAAGTCGACCAACTGCACTTCACACGTTAATGGCTCATAATTTTGGTTCAATGATTGAAACAGGTGATTAAAACTCTGATAAAAAAGTTCTGATGTTTCATATTGACGCTCAAAAGGGTGATAATCAATGCGGTTATGTTTGAACAGCTGAGATTGAATCTCCCCCATCCAATGGGCGTCAATGAACAGCATTCTATACGACCACTTTCCCTTCGCTGGGTTACAACTGTGCACATCACTCGGATTAATGGTGACTGTGTCCCCTTGACTGATCGAATGGTTTGTCTGTCGGTTTCTATATAATGCGTTTCCCTGATCAATGATCCCAAACGAAAACTCATCATGTGAATGTTGATGATAACAAGCCGTTGACCGGGTCGCTTTTCGCATCTCAACAAAGGGCAGCAAGTCGCTTCGCTTAAAGAATACGGAATTATCTTGTTTCACAACTCACCCTCCTTGGTAAATCATGCTATTTCATAGTACTTTTTTAACAGCCCTGCTCTTAATCGGCAAGCCACATGGATAGAACCGAACCAATAAGCAACATCGCCATAATCCAGTTAAATATCACCTGTCTACGTTGTGATTGCAAATACTGTCCTATTACACTCCCGGCAACCGCCCATATTGATACCCCAATAAAGCAAATCACAAAAGAGAACAGGCAAAATATTGATAGATAATAGCCACTGCTTCCCTGACCAATCACATATAAGCTGACCCCTGACATCGATACCATCCACGCCTTCGGGTTTACTCCCTGAGAGATTGCGCCATCAAATAAGCTAGGTGCAGACAGCCTCTCTTCTTTACTTCCTACGTTAGGTTCAGCCGTCGCGATTTTAATTGCCATATAGATCAGAAATAGCCCACCGACAATACGCATTCCTCCAGAAATTTGAGGAACAAACGTCGTTAAACTTTCAAGTAAAATGCCAGCAAGAAATACAATTAAAGTGTATGAGATCGTCGCGCCCATGACATAAGGCATGGCTCGTTTGATCCCATAATTAGCAGCCGTACTAGTTGCAATGACATTAACCGGGCCCGGAGAAATGGAACCCACTAAGGCAAAAAGCGCCATTGAAATAAAAACAGTGAACATAATTAAATTCAGTGAATGTGTGGTACCGACAGCCTAGGCTGAATGTATCCATAAATATTGAACAAAATTGCTATGCGGCTAACTCATCATCCAAATATTGGCTGATATCAACGTGATCGATTTGTTCTGGTCGTAAATACTCTTTCGCATAACGAAGGTAAGTACCACTAGCAAGAAACAGCCTGAATAGCTCAATATCTAAGTGATCATCAAGAGCCATCTTATACATAATATTGACGGCAACGCTGATTGGTTTCGCCTTTTTATATGGCCTGTCTGCTGCGGTTAATGCTTCAAATATATCCGCGATAACCAAAATACGTTCAGGCACAGATAACTGGTCGCCCGTGAGTCTTCTTGGATACCCTGTTCCTTTTAACGTCTCATGGTGCGTTGAAGCATAACGAGGCACACGAGCAAGTTCTGGAGGGAATGGCAGATTCTCCAGCATTTTAATTGTGCTGATCATATGCTCATTTATCTTAAATCTGTCTTCAGCGGTTAAAGTGCCCCTTTTTACGGTCAAATTGTAGATCTCACCCAAGTTGTATTGATGTTCAGGCACATCCATTTTTATATTGAACTGTGGATCAAATTCTACATTCTGGCTACGCTTGATAATGTGTTCCGCTTTATCGGCAAGCAGAGTTTCGGTCACAGGGAGCGGGCTCGCTTCACCTTCACAGGCTAGCTCTTCGATGGGTGATAATCCTAGGCGATCATCAAAATAGCGAGTCCAAGTCTTACTTGCTAAATCATGAATACGTTCGATGCTCTCATCATTCATAAACTCTGAACCCACATTGGCTGATGCTACAAACGCAAAATCATCCACCAACTGCTGCTGATCTCGCTTCAATTTCTGCATCAAAATTTCATGATTATGTGGTTCCAACGCCAATTGTTTTAAGGTTTCAATTTCAGCGTCCCGCCATAGTACTTCAAATCGCATTCTTACTTCATGAATTCGATTATAACTCGCTTCTAACTTAGTGCCTTTGTCTACGATATGTTCGGGAGTGGTGATTTTACCGCAGTCATGCAACCAAGCAGCAATTCTAAATTCTCGTCGTTCATCATCATTCGCAAACGCAAAGCTCTTAAATGGGCCAGACTCTGACTTTTCAGCCGCTTCCGAGAGCATAATTCCAAGTTCAGGCACTCGATTACAGTGTCCTGCGGTATAAGGTGACTTGTCATCGATCGCTTGTGCGATGAGGCGGATGAAAGATTCGACGAACTCTTCTTGAGCCTCCTCATGTCGTTTAAGTTCACACGACATCTCTTTAATCGAAACGGACAACTCCCACAACTCTTTGACTTGAGTTTCCACAAGCTGCACATCATCATATTGACGATTCTTAATTTTGGCACTCTGCTCTCGAAGCCGCGCAATCGGTTTGACGATGGGTGAACCAAAAAACCACGACAGCGGTAGAAAGAGAGATAAAAATCCCGCCGTTAACAAAACAGAAGTAACAACCTTACTTTTGGCTACCGAATAAATAACCGTCTGTGGGATCACTACCGCAAAGTACTCTTCAGAGCCCACATCAACACCAACATCACTCACAAAAATATATTTACTTTCACCAGCAATATCTTTCAAAACTAACTTATGCTGCTGTGTTGGTTGATCGGCTATTTCCATAAGCTCAGCATAAGGCACAACAAGATCTGATTGCTTTGGTGATCTCGTTTCAGGCCCGCTTAACCATTTCCGCTTTAATGCTTCCTTCTGTTCCGGAGTGATATTCGCAAGTGCCTGATTGATGATATTCACAATTTCATGGTCCGGTTCTTTCATCACTAAATGAAACTCATCAGAGAAGCCATACTGAAACTCCACGATATTATTGTGAGCCTGTAGCTCTTCGATGAAATACTGCTGAGTCACTTGCGATAAAATTACTTGGGAATCAATAACAGCATCGGCATCACCACTTTTCACGGCTTCAATCGCTTGTCGAACACTTGGATAAACTTGTAATTGGATGGAAGGAAATTGTTTCTTTATTTGTGGAATAACAGACCAACCGTCTAAAATTGCTAATCGCTTTCCATTCAACTCTGTGAGCGTTTTTATATCATCCACTCCAGTGTTAGTGACAATTCCAAATGACAGCTCATACATCGGTTGGCTAAAGACACCCAATGTTTGATTCATTTTATTATTTTGAAGGGAATGCAGCATATCCAGCTCATTGCTTTGATACTTAGCAAGCAGTTCATTCCATGAAAAACCGTTTATGAATTCAAACCTTAACCCTGTCATTTCAGACACTAGCCCCAAAGTATCCACGCTGTACCCTTGTGGCTGGCCTGCCAATGAAAAATCCATAGGTGCCCAATCATTTTGATTAGATACTTTGAATGAACGTGCGTCCGCGATAATGGATTGCTGTTTCGCGGTGAGAGGTAATATTTTGGATGGTGGCAAAATAACGAGCTGAGAAGAGGATTGATTAGAAGCGATTACCTCTCCATTTTTACGATAGATATAAGCTTCTAGTATTGTCGATGAATCACGTTCATTGACCAATTCACCCTCAGTCAAATGCTGAGAATTACGTTTTACTATTGAAGACTTTGCCAGTTCAGACTCTACCGATGATAGAACGATATCAATCCCCAGTACCGCTTTCGATTCAGGGATACCAATTGAGTAAGTCTGCCCTGGTATTTTTAGATGCTGAAAAAGATAAGGTAAGGTTTTATCTACCTCTGTTTTTCCTTGGGCGGAGTACCATGGTCTTTGAGTAGGATAGTAATTACTCTTTTCGGATTTTGTATGCCTTATGTTGAAATTGGCGTCATAATAAAGCGTCTCTTTTATTCGTTGGTTACCAATATTAGAGATTTTAATTAGAACCCAGCGATCACTTGAAATTGCGCGGATTCGTTCTCGAACGATCGGAGCGGAATTTAAATTGATTAGCTGATAAAAATTCTCGTTGTCATACCCGACATAGAGGCTATAGAACAGAGGGTTTTTATTCATTGCCTGCGCAAAAATAGACCGTGTCTTTTCGAACGACTGATTATATTCAGATTCGTTCATGATCTTACCGAGCAGTTCTGCCGTATAAGTCGCTTCTCTATCTAATCTTTTGATGTAACTGCTGATCTGCTCAGAGACACCCCGATATTCTGTGACTGCGTTTTCTGCTGCCATCTGCTTACTAAAACGGTACTGTAAACTAATCGCGATGAGTGCAGTTATCAGTGTTGCGATTAAAAACATCCCAACGACGGTCACTCGGATGGTTATTCTTTTGTTTCCTACCTTTCTTGAGCCCATTATTTGCAATCCTTGCTTAATAGTATCCAAATTGGCAACACAACTAATAGCAACATAACACATATGCAACAGTGATTCTCTTATTTGTGAGAATCCACGCAAATAATCCGTAACTTTATGTTACTGCTCGCAAATTATTATTATCAGCAACTCATGAACTTTATGACCAAAACTCCCTTTATGCCCTTTATTCTTTTTATCATCGTTATAACGACAATTTCATAACAAGCCATTAACTTTACTCTATCCACATCGAATGGCTCTTTCTTGTGGTGAACATATTATAAAAAGCATGGATTGATTCAAATTCCATGCGCCGACATAAGGAACGTGAAACATGTTTAAGGTATTAAAACCGACTCTAGCGGCAACGATAATCACCGCAAGCTTATCTTTCAGTGCTCTTGCAGCAGACGTAGAAAAAATACATTTCTTAATCCCTGGCGGAGCGGGTGGCGGTTGGGATATGACGGCTCGTGGTACTGGTGATGTACTCGTAAAGTCCGATATCGTTGAAAATGTCTCCTTTCAAAACCTATCTGGCGGTGGTGGCGGTAAAGCAATCGCACACTTAATTGAAACCGCCAAACGTCAAGAAGATACTTTGATGGTGAACTCGACACCTATTGTTGTGCGCTCTCTTACTGGTATTTTCCCACAATCATTCAGAGACCTTACTCCAGTTGCCGCCACTATTGCCGATTACGGAGCAATCGTGACTTCGACTGATTCTAAATACAACTCTTGGGAAGAGGTGGTGGCCGATTTCAAAGCCAACCCACGTAAAGTAAAAATTGCCGGAGGATCAGCTCGCGGCAGTATGGATCATCTTGTCGTAGCCGCTGCGTTTAAAGGTGAAGGTTTCGATGCTAAGAAAGTTCGTTATATTGCATACGATGCTGGTGGCAAGGCAATGGCTGCACTCCTCTCTGGTGAAACTCAACTTCTATCTACGGGTTTAGGTGAAGTGCTTGAAATGTCTAAATCAGGCCAAGTGAAAATCTTAGCCGTTACCGCTCCGAAACGACTTGCAGCCGCGCCAGACATTCCAACTCTCGTTGAGTATGGCAATGAAACGGTATTTGCGAACTGGCGTGGATTCTTCGCCGCTCCCGGCACTAGCCAAGCAAAAATAGATGAATGGAACCAAGCGTTATCGAAAATGTACAAAACCGATGAATGGGCAGTGGTTCGAGACCGAAATGGGTGGATCGACAACTACAAAGCAGACAAAGACTTCTACACATTCTTAGAGCAGCAAGAGAAGCAGATGGGTACATTGATGCGCGAACTCGGCTTCTTGAAGTAGTGTTCTTGAGGTCATCAATATAGAAATATAGGTTATTGATGCCACCTTGATGACATCAATAACCTTTGGGGCAATCTATCGACCCTACCCTGTTTCACGTATACAAGTGTTTACCCAAACTCCTTTGTTTATTGCGAACCCGTTTGACTAGCAGCAATCGGATGACGCTTAGTTAGTGATTTATTGACTCGCTTGTATACGTTTTTTCTTTTATGAACCACAAATGGAGTTGGATATGTCGGATTTGCCAACCAAATTTTTTAGTCGCGAATACCTTCTGTGCAGAGATCGTGTTGGTGCACTCATTTTCTTAATTACCTGTCTATGCTATGGCTATCAAACGACACTGATCCCTTTGTTTCCAGGTGATGAATACGAACCGTTTACCGCAAGAACATTACCAATATTGCTCACGATAGCAGGAAGTGGCTTATCACTCCTTCTTCTTATCATGGGGAAACCTGACAAACAAAGCGGCGCGATCCTTGGCTTCAATTGGAAGCTATTACTCTCCTTCCTTGCACTAATGGCGCTATATGGCCTTGGCCTAACATACGTCGGTTTTGTATTAGCAACCAGTTTGTTCTTACTCGCAGGGTTTTACCTACTAGGCGAACGCCGTAAATCGATTCTATTAGGGGCTTCATTCCCATTTGTTATCGGGTTTTATCTTCTTTTAACTCAAGGATTAGACATCTACCTTGAGCCCGGTCTTATCTTCACCCTTTGGTAATACTGATAGCCAATGAGCAACCGCAGTTGGCTTATTTTAAGTATGAGTAGGAACACATTATGTTAGACGGAATTTTACAAGGGTTATCGACCGCAGTGATGCCCATGAATATCATGATGGTCGTTATCGGCTGTTTTGTTGGAACCTTCATTGGTATGCTCCCGGGGCTTGGTCCTATATCTGCCATTGCTTTGATGATCCCAATCACTTACGGGTTAGAGCCCTCTTCTGGCTTGATTCTTATGGCTGGGGTTTATTATGGCGCTGTATTTGGAGGGTCAACCTCTTCGATTCTAATCAATGCTCCGGGCTGTTCATCAACCGTTGTCACCGCTTTTGATGGTTATCCTATGGCACAGAAAGGCCAAGCGGGTAAAGCACTTGCGCTCGCCGCTTACTCCTCTTTCACAGGGGGAACGCTGTCTGCCATTATGCTGTTGATTGCCGCTCCTGCTTTAGCCTCGGTTTCTCTGAGTTTTCAATCTTCAGACTATTTCGCGCTTATGCTTGTCGGCCTATCAGCGGTTGCTGCATTTGCCGGGCCCGGTCAAGTCATCAAAGCTTGGATGATGACCATATTAGGATTGATGTTATCTACCGTCGGGATAGATAAAGGCGTCGGGGTTGAGCGATTCACTTTCGGGCTGACTGACTTAATGGATGGATTCAGTTTTCTACTGCTTGCAATGGCCACCTTCGCATTAGGCGAAACTCTCATGGGTATCTTAAATCCAGAGAAAGATACCAGTGGCGAAGAAAAAAACAAAATGGCCGATATCGGTAGTATGAAAGTCACCAAAGAAGAACTTAAAGAAGTGGCACCTGTCTCGATTCGTTCTTCTATTCTTGGCTTCTTTACTGGTGTATTACCTGGCGCAGGAGCCACAATAGCAGCCTTCCTAAGTTACGGAATGGAACGAAGCCTTGCTCCGAAAGAGAAGCAGAAAGAGTTCGGTAAAGGCAGTATTCGCGGTTTGGTCGCACCAGAATCGGCTAACAATGCCGCATCAAGTGGTTCATTTGTTCCGCTATTAACACTAGGGATCCCTGGTTCAGGAACGACTGCCATTATGCTTGGGGCGCTTATCGCCTATGGTATTCAGCCCGGACCACGTCTATTTGTTGATCACCCAGATGTATTTTGGTCAGTCATCATCTCTATGTACTTTGGTAACATTGTACTCGTGATTCTGAATCTGCCGCTTATCCCGTATATCTCGAAATTATTAGCGGTACCAAGAACAGTACTGCTTCCAATGATTCTGTTCTTCTCTATTACTGGTGTCTATTTGGTTTCATTTAATACCATGGACGTGTTCATCATGTTATTCATTGCCATGGCGGCCATCGCTTTAAGGTTAGCCAATTTTCCTCTCGCACCATTATTACTTGGGTTCATTTTAGGGGGGTTAATGGAAGAGAACTTACGCCGTGCTTTAATGATTGCCGATGGTGAATTAAGCTTCTTGTGGGAGAGACCCATTACCCTCACTTTCACCGTTATTGCTGTTCTGGTTCTTGCCAGCCCAGTGGTAATGACATTAATCAATCGATTAAGAGCGAACACAACCGCAACAAAACCTGAACAGCCGTCATCTAACAACAATTAGGCTCTCGTGCTCGTTGCACACCAATAAAAAGAAGGATCTCAATGAGATCCTTCTTTGTTGCGGAAAATCATCAAATAGCACTAAAGATTGAATAGACTCTCCATCATATCTTCACTGCTATGAGCATTAAAACTGTACTGTTGACCGTTCTTAACCACTTTTAGACTAGCAGAGTGGAAATTATCTAACGGGTTATTATCTACATACGCTAGCGATTTTTCTACTGAATCAAACACATATAAACTGTCATCATTCAGTTGCAACTGACATTCGAGTAACTCCATATTTACGCCCTTTTATTATTATCCTAAGCCTAACGTTGCAGACCGTACAACGTTACATAAACATTAGTTCATCTCTTTAGAGTGTCAAGAATAGGATTAGATTTTGTATTTTTTTTAACAAAAATCTCTTCTTTTTCTAAATAACCCTATTCACAATCTTATAAATTGCGTCAACTCTCATTTGGTAGCCCTACCAAACAACTTCGACGTGAGCAAGATCTCTCAGCCTTTCCACTCCGCCCCTTAAGTACAGTTTTAAGGAGGTTATCTTATTTTTCGTGTTGTTTATTATTCAGTTATAACTAAAATCAGGAAAATAACGTGAWTATTAACAATCAAAAAAATAGGATAATCGCCACGACTATCCTTTCAATAACAACAATAATCACTGGCTGTAATGGCTCTGAATCATCATCAAAAGCAACCACCTCACCGCCTTCCGCCTATGCGTGTTCTATTGAGACTAATAATACGTCCAACGATTTGCGAATTTACCAAGTCATGGTGGAAAGCTTTATTGATGGTGATACAAATATTGGCCATGGTACGGGTTATGGATCCAGTCACCATAATGGCGATATTCAAGGCATTATCGATTCTCTCGACTACATAAAATCGCTTGGAATGAACGCCATATGGATGACTCCTGTATTTAACTCTGAACCACTAAAAGGTCAAGACCATTGGGCCGATAGACTTGATGCAACAGGATATTTCGCCACAGATTACTTCACGATTGACCCTCGATTTGGTGACATAGACAAAGCCAAAGAATTAGTTGAAACAGCGCATAAAAAAGGTTTGTATGTATTCTTTGATGGCGTGTTTGGTCATCACAAAGCGAATATAATGCCATCGCCAACGGGGCAACTCCCTTCTGGTGCAAGTAACCCAGTCTCTTATCCAGAAAGCTTGCCTTTTTATCAAGAAGTAGCTGAATACTGGATTAAGGAACTAAAAATTGATGGCTGGCGATTGGATCAAGCTTATCAAGTTCCAACTGATGCTTGGACTGAAATTCGTAGAACGGTCGATCAAGCATCATCATCAGTGACTTACACCAACAGCGATGGCCAAATTGTTAATCCTCTCGGTTATATGGTGGCTGAAATTTGGAATAATGAGAATTACATCAAAGAGACAGGCTATGGTGAACAAGACAACCCTGCACTCTGTTCTGCCTACGACTTTCCTGTTCGTTATCGTGTCGTTGAAACCTTTGCTGTCAATGAAAGCAATGTAGGAAATAAAGGCGGAAAATGGCTCGATGAAGGGATGCGCTTACATGCACTCTATCCTGACCACGCCAAACCAAATCTTATGCTAGGTAACCACGATCTCGTTCGCTTCGGCGACTTACTGCAACGTGGAAATATAGCAAACCCTGAAGATGCCGAGTATTGGCAGCGCTATAAAGCCGCGATATCATTTCAAGCTGCTTACACCGGACCTATCACACTCTATTACGGCGATGAGATCGGTGACCAATTAGACGGATTTTCTCAACAGGTCACCAATGATACATGTGCCATTGACGGGCTATGTGATGACCACGTCGCCAGAACTAGCGCTAAAATTGAAGGCATCAGCGTCTCTTTAAATACGAAGCAGTTAAACCTTAAAGCCTATGTAACTGAACTCATGACATTAAGAGCCCAACACCCTGCACTCTCTTCCGGCCAACGCACCAATATTATTGCCACAGAAGATGCTTATGTGGATCATAAGCAGTTCACCGACGATATTCTGTTATATCTGGTCAGCACCAGTGACCAAACTCAAACATTAACTTTAGCCGCTAATAATATTGGCTCAAAAGGTACGCTTACAAACCTTCAATCCGGTACGAAACTCAACCTTGCTGGTGGCCTCTACGAAATTGAATTGGCCCCTTTTGAAGCAAAATTTTTAAGCGTTGATCAACCGAGCATTGAAGGACCAATCGAAAATGACAGCAGTAAACCCAACCCGGACAACGACTCATTTATGGCGCAATGTGATAACCCAACGATGAATGAGCCCGGTCCAATCACCGAAACCTTATACGTTGTCGGAGATTTTTCAGACTCGAATTGGAAACATGTCTCTTCTCGCGCCTTTCAATACAAAGGTGACGGGGTTTACCAAGTCGTCGTTAATGAAAAAATAGGTAGCTATAAGATGCAATATGCAAGTAATGATTGGGCCCAGCAGTTTACAGCTGACAACATGACCCTTTCACTTGGTCAAGAAGCAACGCTGGTTCCAGGTGGATATGGTAAAGATACCGCTACCACTATTTTTCAAGCAGGTCATTACGTTTGGAGCTTAAAGTTCGCCAACGATGGAACACCAGAACAAACCATGATTGCTCAGTGCCCATAATCCTGAATATTTGACTCAAACAATATTACAGGTCAACGAAAGAGAGTGCCAAATGGCACTCTCTTTATATTTCTAACCACTAATTATAAATTAATCACCAAAGATGAGCGACTACCATCACATCTATTTGTCGAGCCATTTGAAGGTTCAAATCCCTTTTGCAATGATGGCGACCTTAAATAAGGATATATATATGATTTCTGTCGCTCTCGTTGATGACCACATTATGGTTCGCTCTGGCTTTGCACAATTGCTTAGTGTTGAGTCTGATATTAATGTGCACAGCCAACATAGTTGTGCCTCAGAAGCTTTTAAAGCCTTAGTCAAATCATCAGTAGATGTTGCTGTCATCGATATTTCCATGCCTGATGAAAGTGGTTTAGTATTACTAAGTAAACTTCGTAAAGAACAGCCGAACTTCCGCGCCATTATTCTCAGTATTTATGATTCAGCTTCATTCGTTAGCCAAGCTATTGAAGCAGGAGCTTGCGGTTATTTATCTAAACGCTGTGGGCCAGGTGAGTTAGTAACTGCCATCAGAACAGTCGCCAACGGCGATCGATATTTATGTGCCGATGCGCTATTCAATTTAAGTAACGCGTCTGCTACTCCCTCAGCATTAGATGAGCTTACGAAGCGAGAAATCGAAGTATTTAACCACCTGATCCAAGGTGAAGATGTCAAACACATTGGTACAGAACTCTCGATCAGCCATAAAACAATTCATGTTCACCGCGCCAACATTTTAAGTAAACTAGGGCTGGCTAATAATGTGGATCTCATCCGCTTCGCTCTCAAGCACAAACTGCTCGCTGAATAAGCAATGGTACAACAAAACCAAAACTCCCGACCAATCTTTGCCGACACCTTTACCTATGCTTTTGGCTTTTTTATTTACAGCATCAGTTGGTTTTGCTTATGGAATATTAGTCGTTACTTATCACCCGATATATTACTTGCAGGGCTATTGCTGCCAAGTGGCTTAAAACTTGTCGCATTCACTTTGTCACCGCGCCCATTATGGCGAGTCTTTGTTTTCAGTGAACTGGTAATTTCAGGAAGCTTAGTCTACTTATTAGCGGAGTATAGTCATGAAAATTTGCTGCCTGTCTTTGCTTTCCTTCCATATTTTATCGCCATCCCCTTTCACCGCTACTGGCAGCCTCTCACTGTTTATTGGCAAAAGATTCTTGCACTAACGAGCCTAACGTTAATTCATGGTTTGCTTTGTGGCCTAGCTATCTTGCTTTTAATAAAGCCCTTAGAAATGCCAATCAGCTATGTATTTTCCACCACAATTTCAGCATTAACAGGTGGAATATTACTCGCTCCATTTTTATACCTACTCTACGACTATTTGCAGCAGAAAATATGGCTCCCTCTTAGCCCAACACTCATACATCAAGAAGTTCGGTTACGCCCTTCCGCGCTGTTATGGGGAATCAGTTTCTTTAGTATTGGGCTGCTGGCCGAGCTAACTCTATTGGAACAAATGAAGCCGCTCGCGTTGCTTATCATTCTGCTGCCTAACATTTTTATGGCGTATAAATATGGCTGGCAAGGCGGTGTGTTAGCCAGTGTAATCAACAGTATGTTGCTCGCTACCGCAAGGCAGATCACTGGTTCCTTTGAATCAGACCAAGAGCTGCAAATCTTTATGACCACGCAAGCACTGGTTGGATTAGGGCTTGGTATCGCGATCAGCCGCCAATATTTACTCGCCAAACAACTACAACAGGTCAATAACGATTTGGGAATCGAGCTCGCGAATAAACAGCACTTAGCTAGACAGCTCGTTCAAGTAGAAGAAGACATAAGAAAATCTGTCGCCCGTGAGTTACATGATGAAATCGGTCAGAATATTACCGCAATTCAAATTCAAGCCATGTTAGCAGATCGAATAAGCCAAGATGAAAATAGCAAGAACATTGCTACAACCATCAATTCACTGGCGCTAAGAATACACAGCTCCACTCGCCAACTGCTAACCCAACTTCGCCCCCATACTCTCGATGAGCTTGGTCTAGAGGATGCGGTTCGTCAACTTAGTTCAGAAATGCGTTTTGCCGAACGTAAAATTGATTTTAAACTAAATTTTGGTCTTTTCGCTGAAAAACTCGACGATATCACCGCTGTAACCTTATACCGTATTGCTCAAGAGTTACTTAATAATGTCAGTAAGCATGCAAATGCCACCGAAGTAAAACTGAGCTTAATGCCTGGTGATATTTTTAGTTTAGAGCTGAGAGATAATGGCAAAGGGTTACCTGAGAGTTGGAAAATCAAGGGCCAAGGTCTTAAAGGGATTGAAGAACGGGTCAGTGCGTTAGGAGGAAATATGACCATTCAAACCCGCCAATTAGCCCCAGATATGCCTTCTGAATTAGATAAACAAGGTCATTTAGACCCAAAACCGTTCAACGGAACCCGAATTACCATCAATTTACCAACGAAAACGTTTTCTTTAAGTAAGTAATTTGTTAAGTAGCCCACAAAAATCACCTTCCCACAATAAAACTAGGAAATTTTCTTAGTCGTTTATAAATTTGTCTCATTCATTATCTCAATCTGTTTAGTAACATCAATTCGTACCAAGGAGAGTCAACAACATGATGGGGTTTCTTTCTACCGAGCAACCAGTTAAACCGATAACAGACAAAAGTCAGATCGACGCCACTTATCAATATTGGCGACTGCACTTAATGCTATCGATGTATGTTGGTTATGGCGTGTTTTACTTCACTCGAAAAAGTTTGAATTTTGCTATGCCCGCTATGCTCAGAGATCTCGGATTAGAACATTCCGACATTGGCTTTCTCGGCACACTTTTTTACATCACTTACGGTGTATCAAAGTTTGTCTCTGGCATGGTGAGCGACCAATCTAAACCAAGTTATTTCATGGGGTTAGGGTTAATCGCCACTGGCATTATCAACATTGCTTTTGGTTTGAGCTCATCCCTTTTGATGTTCGCCATACTGTGGACATTAAACGCCTTCTTCCAAGGCTGGGGTTGGCCACCATGCGCCAAACTTCTCACCACGTGGTATTCGCGTTCTGAACGTGGTTTCTGGTGGTCTATTTGGAACACTTGCCACAATTTAAGTGGCGCTTTGATTCCAATCGTCATTGGATTCACCGCAATGAATTGGGGTTGGCGATACGGATTTATATTGCCTGGTGTTTTCGCCATTTTAGTCGGCGGAGTCTTATGCTTTCGCATGCGAGATAAGCCCACCAGTATGGGCCTGCCTAGCGTCGGTGAATGGCGTAATGATGAACTTGAAAAACGTCATGAACAAGAAGGCCGAGGACTTAACTTTAGACAGATCCTCACCACCTATGTATTAGGTAATAAATATATTTGGTTACTGTGCAGTTCATATCTCTTGGTCTACGTGGTACGGACTGCGATTAATGATTGGGGCAATCTGTATCTCATGCAAAGGCACGGTTTTGAACTGTTTTCAGCCAATGCCGCCGTGTCAATGTTTGAAATCGGCGGATTCCTCGGGTCTCTGTTTGGTGGCTGGGGTTCTGATAGATTTTTCCGTGGTAACCGAGCACCGATGAACTTGATTTTCGCATTAGGGATTTTTGCTTCAGTTGCTGCACTTTGGCTCACGCCTTTAGACAATTTTATCGTGCTTTCTGGCTGTTTTTTCTCCATCGGTTTCTTTGTTTTTGGCCCACAAATGATGATTGGAATGGCAGCCGCGGAATGTTCGCATAAAGACGTAGCAGGTACGGCAACAGGCTTTGTCGGTCTATTTGGCTACTTAGGTGCCGCACTTGCGAGTTACCCAATCGCACTAATTATTGAACAATTTAGCTGGGAAGGCTTCTTCAGCATAATTACATTATCGGCGGCTTCTATCGGCCTACTGATTTTGCCTTTTGTAAAAGCACAGCAACGTGCTGAAAGAGAACCCCTTAACAAGCGTGAATCAGTCCACGTGGGTGTTCTCTGCTTACCCACGTTGCTCACGAATAAAATCATCAGGCTCTATGCGTGGTGACACAAACTTATCACTGGATTGTGGTAAGAACTCAATGCGCCCTACAACCACACTCTCGCATTGAGTTCATTATAAAAAGCAGAGGAAATAACATGAAAGTTAGAACTCACCGTAGCCTACTGGCCGCTTGCATCCTTGGTTCTGCATTTGCTGCCCCTCAAGCAATGGCAGATGGTCGACTTGTCGTATATTGCAGCGCAACAAATGCAATGTGTGAAGCGGAGACAAAAGCCTTTTCTGAAAAATATGATGTAAAAACATCATTTGTTCGAAATGGTTCAGGCAGCACATTAGCTAAAATTGAAGCAGAAAAGAAAAACCCACGTGCCGATGTTTGGTACGGCGGTACACTTGATCCGCAATCACAAGCGGGGGAAATGGATCTACTTCAAGCCTACAAGTCGCCACAACTTGAATTCATCATGGACAACTACAAAGATCCAGCAAAACGTAAAGGTAACTACTCCTCTGCGGTTTACATGGGGATTCTTGGTTTCGGTGTCAACACTAAGCGTCTAGCCGAAAAAGGTTTAGAGATCCCTCGCTGTTGGAGTGACCTGACCAAACCTGAATACAAAGATGAAATTCAAATAGCCGATCCACAAAGTTCTGGTACCGCTTATACTGCGCTGGCAACGTTCATTCAATTATGGACAGAAGACAAAGCGTTTACCTACTTTAAAGATCTGGATAAAAACATTTCGCAATACACCAAATCTGGCGTAACCCCATCACGTAACTCTGCTCGTGGTGAAATCGCGATTGGCATTGGTTTCTTACACGATTACTCACTAGAGCAATCAAAAGGTGCACCACTTGAGCTAATTTCTCCTTGTGAAGGGACTGGCTATGAAATTGGTGGAGTGAGTATTATTAAAGGTGCACGTAACATCGACAATGCAAAACTGTTTGTCGATTGGGTGCTATCGAAACAAGGCCAAGAGTTAGCATGGAAAAAAGGTCAATCTTTCCAAATCCTAACCAACACATCAGCAGAGCAATCTCCAAATGCACTTAACCCGAAAGATCTGACGCTCATCAACTATGACATGGACACATACGGTTCATCGGCAGAGCGTAAGCGTTTAATCAACAAATGGGTAAACGTCGTTAAAATGGGCGAATAAACCACCTAGGTAATCCCCATATCGAGCAGCGTTTGTGCGCTGCTCACCGTTTTATTCTCGATACGATTTTCAATAAGCGTGCGTGTCATGCTTACGGCTTTTCACACCCTTAATTTGGTAATTTACAATGAATGACTTAGCAGCTGAATCGACTACTCCCCAGCGCCAAAGCTCTGACCAACACCAAAGTTCTCACCAAGATCAAAAAACGCATCAGAGGGATCCCGTTTTCTACTGGGTTGCTATGCTGATCGGAGCATTTATATTGCTGCCTGTGTTCTCTCTCGACTATGGTGTTTTTGAATCAACACCAGAAGAGTTCAAAGCCGCAATGGGTTGGAGTGGGATGAACATCTCATGGTTGTGGTTTGCTTTGCCTTTGGTTCTATTAATTAGACCATGCCAAGCGCAAAACAAATACGCAAAAAAACGTCACTACTTCGATATTGGATTTTCAAGTGCATGTATGCTCTTGGCGTTACTCACTTCTTGGTACACGGAGCAAGGCCTAGGCTACGCCAGTATCTTTTTATTCGTTGGTCTCGGCGCGGTCATCACTCTTGCCTTCTCTCGACTTGAATATTTAGGTGGAGATACGTTTGTTATCGGTTCATTGATTTCAATAGTATTGCTGATCTCTATTTTCATCATCTATCCAAGCATCGCGATTTTCGTGCCTATGTTTAAAGATGATATGGGCAACTTCGTGATGTGGCAATTTGTCGAAATCATCACTAAAGCACAAATTGTTCAAATCATTCTTAATTCCATCATGCTTGGCACCTCTGTTGGTATTGGCGCAACCTTCTTTGGTCTTATCTTTGCAATCTACACCACTCGAATCGCCAAGCGTTCAGCTTTTATCGCACGTATTTTCTCCATCCTTCCGATTGTCACACCACCATTCGTTGTCGGCCTTGGGGTAACATTAATGCTGGGGCGTTCAGGTTACATTACTGAGCTCATGGTCGATTGGTTTGGCTTGCAACAGACAAACTGGTTGTATGGTTTTACTGGTATTTGGATGGCTCAAGTACTTGCCTTCGCGCCAATGTCTTTCATGATTTTGGATGGAGCAATGAAGTCGCTACACCCTTCACTGGAAGAAGCGTCTTACACCTTGCGAGCCAATCGCTACCAAACTTTCTTCAAGATAGTGATGCCGCTGCTTAAACCTGCACTGGCTAATTCATTCTTAATCATCTTTGTTCAATCTCTGGCTGATTTCAGTAACCCATTAGTACTGGGCGGCAGCTTTGATGTTCTAGCAACTCAAATCTACTTCTATATTGCAGGTGCGCAGCTCGATTATGCTTCAGCCAGTACATTAGGCGCTGTTCTACTATTGTTCTCACTGGCTATTTTCGTGGTCCAGTATTTATGGATTGGTAAACGTTCGTACGTCACGATTTCGGGTAAATCTTACCGTGGTGATGTTCAACCACTACCGCCGACACTGAAACATGGCGTCACTGGCCTACTCTACTTCTGGATGGCCTTCAATGTTCTGCTTTATGGCAGCATTATTTTCGGTAGCTTTACGGTCAACTGGGGTGTGGATTACAGCTTAACGTTCGACAACTACATCAATCTATTTGGCATGGGAATGAGTGAAGGTGCATGGCCATCGTTAATCACAACCATGACTTACGCTGGTATTGCTGCTCCAATTACGGCTTTCTTCGGCTTATTGATTGCGTACATCGTAGTAAGGCAACAATTCCATGGCAAGAAAGTCATCGAATTTGCCACTATGCTCTGCTTTGCGGTACCTGGAACGGTTGCAGGTGTCTCTTATATTCTCGCGTTCAATGACGCACCAGTTTATCTTACGGGAACTGCTGCAATCGTGATTATTTCCATGGTAATGCGAAATGTACCCGTTGGCATTCGCGCCGGGGTTGCTGGTTTAGGACAATTAGATAAATCGTTAGATGAAGCGTCACTTAGCCTGCGCGCTAATTCACTCAAAACGATTACCCATATTCTACTTCCCTTGTTAAGGCCGGCAATTCTTTCAACGCTGATTTACAGCTTCGTCCGTGCAATGACGACGGTAAGCGCGATCATTTTCTTGGTTACGCCAGAAACCCGTGTCGCAACTTCCTACATTTTGAACCGCGTTGAAGATGGCGAATATGGTATCGCTATCGCATACGGCTCAATCCTCATTGTAGTGATGTTGTCGATTATTTTAATTTTTGACTCTCTTGTAGGCGAAGCACGTGTGTCTCGCTCTAAAGCTAACAACCAAGAATAACGATTGGAGATATTGATAATGGAAAATGAAAACTTTGTGGTTCTAAAAAATGTCTGCAAGAAGTTTGGTGATAACACAGTTATTGGCGACTTGGACCTAGAGATCAAAAAAGGCAGTTTAGTGACACTACTTGGCCCTTCTGGTTGCGGAAAAACCACGGTGTTACGTTTAGTTGCGGGGCTAGAAAAGCCAACAAGCGGTCAAATATTTATTGATGGGCAAGATGTCACCAATACGTCGATTCAACAGCGTGACATTTGTATGGTGTTTCAGTCTTACGCACTTTTCCCTCATATGTCTCTGCATGAAAATGTCGGCTATGGTTTAAAAATGTTAAGACTACCCACTAGCGAAATCAAACAACGAGTGGATGAAGCGCTTAAGTTAGTTGATCTTGAGGGATTTGGGGACCGTTTTGTCGACCAAATATCAGGTGGTCAACAACAACGTGTCGCCTTAGCTCGCGCCTTAGTATTGAAACCAAAAGTGCTACTTTTTGATGAGCCATTAAGTAATTTAGACGCTAACTTGCGCCGTAATATGCGTGAAACCATTCGTGAGTTACAGCAGCGCTTTAATATTACATCGCTTTACGTGACTCATGATCAAACTGAAGCCTTTGCCGTATCTGATACCGTGATTGTAATGAAAGACGGTGACATCATGCAGAAAGGTTCACCAACCGAGCTCTACAAAAAACCAGCATCAATGTTTATGGCGAACTTCATGGGTGAAGCCAACATTTTTCCTGGCTATTTTGATGGCGAAAGCATTAACATTAACGAATATAAAATACCGGCAGATCCTACGATGATTGAAGGGTTTCCCATCAACGAATATCAAATTGGGGTTCGCCCTGAAGCGATACTGCTTACCAATCACGGTGAAGAGAGCCAACGTTGCACAGTGAATAAAGTCGCTTACATGGGCACAATGTATGAAGTTGGTGTGACTTGGCACGATCACGAGATTTTATTGCAGCTTAATTCATCGCAATTTGATGCCTCATTATCAGATCATGCTTACTTAACTATAAATCCAACAGGCTTATTCTTATTGCCGTTTAATGCGCAGTAAAAACTGATATTGCATCTCAATATGGTCAAATCACTAAAAGGAGCATTCACTGCTCCTTTTCTTTATGTGTATATTCCCATGTTTTAAATACCGCTAACGTACTAATCGACAGTAACACCGCTCAGGTCTACCTACACTTCCATAGTTCAAATCCGCTTCCAACTCTCCCGAGCTGATCAAGTACTCAAGATAGCGTCTTGCGGTGGTTCGACTTGCCCCTATTTGATCACCAGCTTCATCCGCTGTTAAGCTAACAGGGTCTTGAAATAAGTTACGAATTTTATCGAGTGTCACACTATCAATACCCTTCGGTAAGCGTTGATGGCTCGGTTCTACATTGGCATTCGCTTGAAGCATTTTATCAACCAAACCTTGGTTAAAATCGGCCACATTATCCAGTTCTGTTTGTTGAGATTGGTACTTTTTAAGCGCCACCTCCAACCGAGAAAAGATCACAGGCTTAAGCAAATAATCGACCACACCACCACGCATCGCCTGTTGTAGTGTGTCGACATCACGAGCAGCAGTAATCAAAATAACATCACAGTGCTGATTATTACCGCGCACTTTTTGTAAAATATCGAGGCCATTTCCGTCAGGAAGATAAACATCCAAAATCACTAAATCAGGCTTCAATACTTCAAGTTGCATTTCAGCTTCAGATTGAGTCGTCGCAATGCCTACAACATCAAAGCCACCCATTTGAAGTAAATAGCGGTGATGAAGCTCAGCAATCGCAACATCATCTTCAATAATCATCACTTTAGTGGCTGAGATCATAGCTGAGACTCCTTCGGTAGATAGACCGTCATTCTCGTTCCGTACTCCTTGTCACTCGTCATTTCTAGCTGTCCGTGATATCGGTCTGCCAGCGTCTTCACTAAATACAAGCCCACACCTCGGTTGTGTTTCGCTTTGCTTGAAACCCCTTTATTCGTCAGTGTTGTGGTATCTAAATCGTGGGGTAAACCACAGCCTTGGTCATCCACTTCAAGAATAATTTCATTTCCAAAATCACTTAAAGAAACCTCGATGATCCTCCTATCAGGTGAAATATGTTGATCACTGTTAATCACACTCATGGTCGCATCGAACGCATTATCAATGAGGTTTCCTAATACTGTAACGACATCATCCGAGTTTAGCCAAGCTGGCATGATTTCAAGTCTGGAGCCCTCTTCAACTTTTAGCACTAAGCCTAATTCTCGTGCCCGTTCTGTTTTTCCTAACAACATGCCAGCAATCAATGGGTCTTTAATTGTTTCACGCAAGAACTCAATCAATGCTTGATAATGCTCTGTTTCTTGTCCAATTAAATTTTGTACGGCATCTAATTCCCCCATCTGAACTAATCCACTGATAGTATTCAGTTTATTTTGATGCTCATGTGTCTGGGAACGCAGTAAATCCGCATACTCTTTGGTTTGGGAGAGTTGCTCTGTCAGTTCATTTATCTCATCTCGTAAACGAAAACTCGACACCGCACCAACCACTTTCCCTTCCACAACTATCGGGCTACGGTTTGCAATTAAGCGTTTCTGCTTTAGATACAATTCAATATCATGATCGTGTTCACCGGATTTAAGTAATTTATTCAAGTCACTGTCAGGCAACACTTTCGTTAATGGCTGATTAAGCGAGGATTTCCCGTCGATATCTAAAATCTGGCAGGCACTTTTGTTGATTGAGCGCAGTATGCCATTTGAATCAATACTGATGATCCCCTCTTTGATTGTACTCATGGTAACGTCCAGCTCCACATATAAACGGCCAATCTCTTCGGGCTCAAAACCTAAAATGGCTTTTTGAAACCGGCGTGAAGCATAACTTGAAAGCAGTGCGTTTGCGGCAACGACTAGAAGTGCCATTAAGATCAGAAAAGCGAGGTAAGGTTCGATTTTATCTTGTAATGTGTCGAGTAGATAACCAACGGAAACCACCCCTATCACATCACCATCACGATTGAATATCGCTGCTTTCCCACGAACCGAGCGCCCAAGAGATCCCTGAGCAATAGAAACATAAGCTTCGCCATGAATTAAAGCCCGAGCGTTATCCCCGCCTTTCATTGGCTTACCTAAACGCTGATCAACCGGGTGAACTAGACGAACGCCTTCGTGGTCGCCAATCACAATAAACGCGGCACCAATCATTTCCGTTAGTTTTCGGTATCGGTCTTGTACATCGGCACTATTCATTGCTCGAAAATTTCGTGTTTCGATCAGATTCACGACCGCATCCGACTTTGCTAAAAACGAGGCCACACCCAACGCTTTTAAACCTATCTCTTTCTCTTGAGAGTGCTTAATATAGGCAAAGCCCGCCGCCGATAAAATCAGCAGTTCAATTAAGCCCGATAACGTCATGATGATCAGCATTCGTTTTCGAAAACTGATTTGCCTCCACTTCATGAATGCACCCCATTAAAAATTCAAACACTACAACGGATCTAATTTAACATTTAAGCAACAACAAGGCTTGTGATGGTATAAATAACTGTGAACAGAAGGCTTTTATCTTTACCTCTTCAGTAGCACATAAATTCAAACTTAGTCTGCTTTATATAATGCCTAACTATTCTTTCCGAACCTTCTGTAAGCTGGTGCTATCAGATGCATATCAATAAGCCATTTAATTGATCTAGATCATGTAGATTTTAGCTCTTTTTTATCTATTTTTAGATCAATACGCATATACTTATTTCAGTGGATAAATAATACGCAATGGAATTGCCCTGTGGTAAGGCAAATAGCAGAGAGGAACCAAGCCTCCACCATGAATACTTACCTACGTAATCAGGATGTCTATTCAAAATAGTACAATAATCATAACGTTCTAACATTGTTAAAAGGAATAAAACAATGCAACGAGACTGTTTTGGAATCTGCCTAACTAAGGCGATGCTGCTAAATAATGTACAAGCTACTTTCACACACGTTCGTGCGTATGAAAAAAACGCAAGCTCACCAAGTGATTTGCATGTACTACTTGCTTTTCCTCAAATGTCTGGTCGAGATCTGCTAAACACCATGCAAGGTTCACGACAACTTGAATGGCGAGCAGATCACCACTGCCCTGCATTTGACTAAGCTTTGTTTTAACAGCACGTCGAGCTGATTCATCTATACTCAACCTTAAGGAAGAGTACGATATTGTTCGTACTCTTTTTTATTGCATCACAATAAATTCTGGCTCACAGTTCTGCTTTCAATTAGTTCTAATATATTCAACTTGATCATCACTTCGAGACAAATCAATCGTTTTATGGTACAATTAGAGCTATTACTCTAATTTTAATTTCAAGGCTGTCATGAAGGTTAAATACGCATCTGCGCTATTAGGTTTGCTCTCTAGCGCCCTCTCTTTCCAACCCTATGCGGCACCAATCTCATTCCAAGATGCTTGGCAAATTTTGCAGCAAAGCAACAACTCTTTAGCTGCACAACGAGCTAACGTCGAACGCTACCAACATTTACAAAGCGCGAAGGATGACCTGAACTTACCTTCAGTAACTCTTGGTGCGAAATACATTCGCCTTGATACCGATGTGACCGTTTCTGGACAGCAACTGCTCGATAGTACAGGTGCGGTTTTACCACCACTTCCTCCCTTTGAAAATGCTATTGCAAATGCTCTACTCAGTACAACGTCGACCATTACCGAACGTGACATTTTCAGTTCATCAATCCGAGCTATCTGGCCTATCTTTACAGGTGGTCGAATTACTGCGGCTCAAAACGCAGCGGAAGGTCAATCTGACGAAGCGAAAAGTCAGTTGGCGATGGAAGTACAAGCTCGTTACGAAGACTTAAGCAAATATTACTTCTCCGTATTGCTGGCTCAAGACGTATTAGAGACTCGTAAAAGTGTAGAAACGGGGTTAACGCAGCACCGAGATTTTGCAATAAAAATGGAGCAGCAAGGCCAAATCGCACATGTTGAACGACTTCAAGCAGAAGCTTCTCTTGATAAAGCGATCGTAGATAGAAAGAAAGCCCAGCGTAACCTTGATATTGCTCAGTCGGCTCTCACTCAAATTCTTAGCCAAGATGTACAAGTAGAACCAAGTGATGTTCTGTTTACCAATGATAATCTACCGCCGCTCAGCGCTTTCATTGATCAAACACTGAATACCTACCCTGGCCTCGCTATTTTAGACGCTAAACAAAAGCAAGCCAGTAGCCTTATCGCCGCTGAAAAAGGCAAATATTACCCTGAAGTTTTCCTATTTGGTGATTACAGTCTGCATGAAGACGATTCACTCGCAAGCCAGATGAAACCTGATTGGCTAGTTGGCGTTGGGGTTAATATTCCGCTTATTGAAACTTCTGGGCGTTCGGAAAATATTAAAGCGGCCCATAGTGCTGTATCTCAGGTGAAGTATTTAAAGGCACAAGCCAAACAAGACTTAAGCGTGCTAGTAGAGAAAACCTATTTAGAAGCAGAACAATCCGTTGAAGAAGTCAGTGGATTGAATTCAAGTTTAAAACTTGCCGATGAAAACCTTCGCCTTCGCAGCAAAGCCTTTACGCAAGGTTTGGCTAACTCATTAGAAGTGGTTGACGCGCAACTTTACTTAGCCAGCATTAAAACTCAACAATCCGTTGCACGTTTTCAATATTTAATCTCACTCAATAAACTGTTGGCTTTAAGCAGTGAAATGAACGCTTTCCCTCAATACCAATATTCTGCATCAACGACTGACAATGCAACACAAAAGGATCCATCATGAAACGACTAAAGCCAGCACTTATCTCTATTTTTGCAATTGGTGTCGTTGGTTGGGTAGGAAGTAGTTTCTATCACGCTTATCAACCTCAACCGATTCGCTTGCAAGGCCAAATCGAGGCGCAACAATACAGTATTTCCTCGAAAGTACCGGGGCGAATTGATCAGGTTCTCGTGCGCAAAGGTGACATGGTTGAAAAAGGTCAGCTTATCTTCACTCTTCATAGCCCAGAAATTGCGGCTAAATTAGAGCAAGCTATTGCTGGACAAAAAGCGGCTGGCGCAATGGCAAAAGAAGCGGAGAAAGGCGCTCGAACACAGCAAATTCAAGCCGCTAAAGACCAATGGCAAAAAGCCAAAGCTGCGGCAAACTTGATGGAAAAAACCTACCAACGTGTGAACAACCTATATAACGATGGCGTGGTTGCTGAACAGAAACGAGATGAAGCCAAAACCCAGTGGCAAGCGGCTAAATACACCGAAAGTGCAGCGTTCCAGATGTACCAACTGACCAAAGAAGGTTTACGTGATGAGAGTAAACTGGCTGCTGAACAAAAAGCGGTAATGGCAGCGGGCGCTGTTGCAGAAGTGGAAGCGTATGCTGCGGATACAAAAATCGAGAGTTGGTTCAACGGTGAAGTGTCACAAGTACTGCTTAACAGTGGTGAACTTGCTCCACAAGGCTTCCCTGTTGTAACCGTTATTGATACTAAAGACTCTTGGGCCGTTTTAAATGTACGTGAAGATCAACTTAAATCATTCCAAAAAGGGACTCGCTTTCAAGCTTACCTTCCTGCCCTTGATGATACCTTAGAGTTTGAAGTGTCTCATGTTGCTGTTATGGGTGATTTTGCCACTTGGCGCTCAACAGATTCAGCACAAGGCTTCGACCTACGAACGTTCGAAGTAGAAGCCCGCCCAATTGATCAAACTCAGTCGCTTCGCATGGGCATGAGTTTAGTTGTTGAGCTGTAATCTTTGTATGCTACCTGTTTGTGGAAAGTATGTTTTGTGGAAAAAATGTTTTGTGAAAAATATGACAACAACGACGCGTGTTAGTACCCAATGGCAGATAGTTCGACATGATAAATGGCTACTTTCTTGCCTAACATGGGTGCCATTGCTCTTAGCACTTTCTATCTGGTGGATTTTCTCGCAGGGTATCGCTCGCGACCTACCTATTGGCATTGTCGATCTGGAACACAGTCAACTTTCTCGAACTTTGTCTCGTGAATTTGATGCGACTTCAAGCCTTGCAATTCACGACAATTACGCCGATATAAACCAAGCTAAAACTGCCTTAATTTCTGGGGATATTTACGGCTATGTGATTATCCCTAGCAACTTCACTAAAGACATATACCGTGCTACACCGCCACAAGTTTCTGTTTTTTATAACAGCCAATACATCTTGATTGGTAAATTAGTGAACTCAGCAATACTTCAAGCCCAAGGTACATTCAACGCCCAACTTGATGTGGTTAAATCGTTAACATCAGGCAATACAACCACCAAAAGTGCATTAGGCAAAGCGGTAGCGGTTCGAACTCAGATAACGCCTCTGTTTAATAAAAATACCAACTACGCACAGTTTCTTGTGTCTGCCGTTGTCCCTGCGCTATGGCAGATTGTCATTGTAGTGGGAACCATCATGATATTAGCCGCTAACCACCGTACTTACGGCACTCAAAAGTGGCTCAAATCATCACCGATGACAACGGTAGTCAAAACATTAGCTGCTTACATACCGGTTTTCTTGATTCAAGGCATTGGCTTTTTACTTTGGTTCTATAAAGGGTTTGAATGGCCAATGAATGGCGGTTTTAGTGTGTTAATTTTTGCTCAATTAGCCACGGTTATCGCTTGTATGATTATGGGCTCACTATTCTTCTTTTTGACCCTAGATCCAGCAAGAGCAATGAGTTTTGCTGGTGCATTCACCGCGCCTAGTTTTGCCTTCATGGGGATTACATTTCCCGTTACGGACATGAACCCTTTTGCTCAAGCATGGCGTAATTTATTGCCAATTAGCCATTATATTGAGACACAAGTGAGCCAGTCGAGTTACGGCGTCACGCAAATTGAATCGCTCGTACATTTGATTCCGATGATTGGATATTTATTCCCGCTGTTATTGACCGCTTTACTGATCAATAAACACTTAAAGCAGAGTGAGAAAGTATGATGAGTTTGTTGTCTCTACTCAAGCAAGAATTCAAAGCTTTAATGACCAATCCAGTTGTCGTATTAACTGTATTTGGCGGAGTGGTTTTTTACTCTTTTCTATACCCTCTTCCATATGCACAACAAACGCCAAGAGAGCAATCGATCACTGTCGTTAATTTGGATAAAAGTCAATCAAGCTACCAACTTGAAAGAATGGTTGATGCCACCCCGCAAGTCCAAATAGTGCAACGTGATCACACGATTGAATCGGCCAAAACTGCATTTCTTGACGGCTCTGTTAGCGGAATACTGGTGATTCCTGAACATTTTTATAAAGACATTCTTCTTGGTAAAAGCCCGACGCTTGCATACGCAGGTGATGCTTCGTTTTTCTTGGTTTACGGAACCGTTGTCGAGGGGTTAGCCCAAGCAGGAGGCACTTTAGCAGCAAAAGCCAAAGTCTCTCGACTTGTGATGGAAGGTGAACCACTCGCTTTAGCTTCAGAGCACTTTTCACCGATTAAGCTCAATTTGAAGCCAACGTTTAATCCAAGAATGGGTTATGTGGATTATGTTGTTCCTGCTGTTTTTGTTCTGATTTTACAGCAAACCTTAGCCATGGCGTCTGGGCTAATGGTTGGTAGCCAAAAATTTGGGACTGGGTATTGGAACCAATATTCGCCACGTGCAGTATTTAGTATCAGAGCGCTAGTGCTGGTTGGTGTCTATTTCTTACTGAGTATGTATTACTTCGGCGCAAGTTTCGATATGCATGGCATAACCCGACTCGCTGAAATTCCGACACTTTTGGCTATTTTAGTGCCATTTTTGTTGTCATCTTGCTTTATCGGAATCTGGCTTGGCTCAATCCTTCCACGCCGTGAATTAGTCACCATTATTATTTTGATTAGCTCAATGCCTCTCATTTTTTCCGCCGGGTTTATTTGGCCAATTGAAATGATTCCTGCCCCTATGGTTTGGGTTTCGTCACTATTCCCAAGTACTTCAGGTATTCAAGCATTTGTATCGGTTAACCAATTAGGTGCCCAATGGAGCCAAATCGCGAGTCAGTGGACACAACTTTGGTTGCAAACATTAGGCTGGGGTGCATTAGCTTTTTGGTCATTCAAGCGGAGCCTACAATTTGATCAACGTGTTCACCCTTAATCGGCTGAGTGTATAATCAAATACCGTTAGCGAGCACATACAACTCAAGCTCGCTAACGGTTTTAATTTTAGTTGTGGTGATGGTTATCTTTTGCCTTGAGAATCATTACTCTCAGAGCTGATATTTCTTAGCGTCAGTTTTAAGACCGCGATATTTACTGAGCAATTCAGCTTGGTTCATGTTTTCATCCCCAAAGAAAAACCCATTCGCTTGCTTTAGCACATCAAAATCATTTTCAATGTATTGCAGTACCTGATCAGCTTTTTTCAAAGTGATTGGGCTACACGATTTTCCGTGCAAATCATCCATAAGATCTAAAGAGTTTGAGCGGAAACTTTCGATACGATACAAGGCTTCTAATCCGGAAGGACTTTTCAAAGCATGTTGCCACTGATCGATAGAGTTAGTGATCCACTCGACGACTGGGCTATCGGCTCCACCAGCAATCAGCTTATCCCTTTTGAATTGATAAGCCGCAAGTGCAGCGCTTTTTTCCACTCGATACAAATCAAGGATCTGTTCAAGGGTCAAATCAAGCGGATTTCTTAATAAGTAATCAAACAGAAAGCGTGTTTCGAAACGTTCCACACCATTGAAAAGCGGCGTATCTTGCCCATTACTATTGAATTGTGTCATGGGTTTAAATTGATACATATAGCCAAAGTCGAACAACTTTATTTGATTCATCTTATCTATCAGTATGTTGCCGGGACAGAAATCCCACTCAAACAGACCTGCCAGTTCTAGTTCTGATATTGTTGAAAAGATCTGCTTAAAAATATCAGCATCAAAATGGGTAATAAGCGCTCCTTCAATCCAAGGTGAGAGTAAAATTCCATCATTCAACGATGCATATTGAGTCTCAACAATGTGCGAATACTTCTCAGGATTCTTTTGCTTTAAAGCGGTTAGGTCGCGTCGCCTTTGAACTTCATTTAGAAATGACGTTTGTCCATCAACATTTTTAACTAAACTCTCTGGCCGTTTACGTTTTAGAGTCCAATCTCGTCCTCTTATCCTCAGGTGATAAACCTTGGCTGTCAGTCCAGATGAAAAAGACTCTACAACATAGGAGGAGTCGTCAACTATCTTTTTAAGTGCTTCTAATGAGACTCCAACTCCATCCAAAGTTCCAATTACAATGTTTTCTCCACTCTCAACAAAGGCCAGTTGTGCCTGCTGTCGATTTAGCTCCATGCTCATAATATCTATCCATTCTATAAATTTAAGTTGATAAATATATTGATAAGCTACGCCTACATACCGTGACAAACCGCTTAGTTATACATTTTATTCGACTTCAGTTCCTTACACTCTGAATGATAGGTATAAAAAAAGGCTCAATGAGCCTTTAATTTTGTTATTGTCGCGTTTCACTTCGACCCAACCGTATAATGAGTAAATTTCGGAATTACAAACCCATTTCGTCCGTTAGTGCTTCTATCTGCCTTAAGTCCATTTTGTGAACTTCGATCATTTGATTTATCTGGCTTAAACGCGAGTTAACTTCATCTTGCTTATCGCATGAGTCCGATTTCGCATCCCAAGATGTTCCATCCAAATAAATATCGCACTCTTTCTTCAATACTTTAAGCTTCGGCTCTAACTGGCTCTTCTCCGTTTGCAGTGCTTCCAGTTCTTGCGAAACCTTCAGTTCACGACGAAAAAGATCCCGCGAGCCTTCAAACATTGTGGCTTGCATGTCCGCTTGACGATTCAGTTTCGAGTTTATCTTTTGAGACTCTTCAATCTTAGTTTTCTGTACAGCGAGTTGCGACTCTAACGCTAGATTGGCCTTCTCTAGTTCTGTCGATATCTGCTGAGCCTCAACGAGTTCTTGTTGGTGAACAACATCTTGCTCTTTTAACGCAGCCGCTATTTTTTCATCAACTTCAGAGTCGACATTCGCAGATCGTTGCTCAACTTGAGTTACAAGTTGTGATTTATCGGCTTGTAATGCTTGGTATTGATTCTCTAACGTTTGATAACTCGCTTCCCATTTACTGGTCGTAACCGCTGAGCCAACCAGGCCACCTAGAGCAATACCAATGACGGCAGCGATGGCAATATAGATATGACTACGTTTATCACGCTCTTCTATAACAACAACTTCATCTTGTTCATCTAAACCAGTATTCTGATTCACTCGCATATACTCCGTAAGTAACGCGCTCGTTCTATCGAGCCAATTCTGAAACCACAAGCGATGCGGTATAAACTAAAAATCCAACAATAACACTCAATACCACTCCCTTCTGAAGCTTTTCATTGGTGCGATAACGAAAAAGTAAAAACGCCAAAGCAATCAGAAATACGATAGCAATTAATCGAGTCATAACCCCTCCTTAGTCTCTCTATTCTAACTCATTTTGTAAGAAGAAAACGTCAGAGAAAAGTAGTTTCAACGATTACTTGTTTAACTTTTGCGCAAACAGTTTTTTTGCTGCTGACATCACACTTTTATTCAGTTAGGATTCGCATACAGATTATCTATAAATTATAGGTAATTGTTCCGATGAAGACTGCAGGAGAGTGGTTTTTAACCAAATATTAACATTTGGTTAGATAAACCCGCCGAAGAAGTAAATCTTTCAGGCGCTTTATGCTGGAGAAATCCAGAAAAGTGAGGACTGTCGTTGGAGGAACCTCTGGAGAGAACCGTTAGATCGGTCGCCGAAGGAGCAAGCTTTATCATCTTATTCGATGATTTAGTGAAACTCTCAGGCAAAAGGACAGAGGAGTGGAAAGCTACAACCTTAATATTAACTTTGCTTTATGTATAAGTATCACTATTAAGTAGTGGCTGATGGTTCTATCTGTCAGATCACTGCCCTTTCCCTCTTCTCCTTAAATCGTGCACCACGCACTTTTGTTTTATTAAGGGGAACCATGAATAACTTACAATCTTTACTGCAGACCATCGATAACTTCGTTTGGGGTCCACCACTTCTTATTTTACTTGTTGGTACAGGTGTCTACTTTACCTTTCGTTTAGGTTTACTACAGTTTCGCCATCTCCCAACCGCGCTAAAAATGGTTTTTAGCAAAGACAAATCAGGCCAAGGTGATGTAACGAGTTTCGCTGCACTTTGTACTGCTCTTTCTGCCACTATTGGTACGGGTAACATTGTTGGTGTTGCTACCGCGATTAAAGTTGGTGGGCCGGGTGCGCTATTTTGGATGTGGCTTGCTGCTGTATTCGGAATGGCGACAAAATACGCCGAATGCTTACTGGCTGTGAAATACCGCAAAATCGATGACAAAGGCCAAATGGTCGGCGGCCCAATGTATTACCTTCAATACGGGGTTGGCTCTAAAGCGTTGGCGATTATGTTTGCTGTATTTGCGCTTGGGGTTGCTTGTTTTGGTATAGGTACTTTCCCACAAGTGAACGCGATTTTAGATGCCACTGAGATATCGTTTGGGCTTTCACGCGAAATTTCAGCTGTCACACTGACTGTATTGGTTGCCTGCGTCACTCTAGGTGGCATTAAGTCTATCGCGAATGTTGCGGGTAAAGTCGTTCCAACCATGGCGCTATTTTATATCGTTGCCTGTTTAAGCGTAATCATTACCAATTACCAACAGTTAGGAAGCGCCATTGAGTTGGTGATCACCTCTGCTTTCAGCTCTACTGCGGCAACAGGCGGTTTCTTAGGTGCAAGTATCATGCTCGCAATTCAATCAGGTATAGCACGCGGCGTATTCTCCAATGAATCTGGTTTAGGTAGCGCCCCTATGGCGGCGGCGGCGGCGAAGACAGATTCATGTGTGAAACAAGGTCTGATCTCGATGACTGGCACCTTCTTCGATACGATCATCATCTGTACCATGACAGGGTTAGCGTTAATTCTTACAGGCGCGTGGCAAACAGATTTAGCGGGTGCCGCGATGACAACTCACGCTTTTGCGGTCGGTCTAAACGCTGACACTTTAGGTCCAATGCTCGTCTCTATTGGCTTAATCTTCTTCGCATTTACGACCATTCTCGGTTGGAACTATTACGGTGAGCGTTGCGTGGTTTTCCTCTTCGGAACTAAGGCCATACTTCCATATAAATTCATTTTTGTCGTACTTGTTGCTTCTGGTGCATTCATGAAGCTCGACATGATATGGATAATTGCTGATATTGTGAACGGACTCATGGCGATTCCTAACCTTATTGGCTTAATCGCATTGCGCCAAGTTGTGATTGAAGAAACTAAGCAATTTTTTACCTCTTCGAACCAATCAGAGAGTTTGGATACAGTAAAAATATAAAACGATTAAACCAACAAAAAGCCCGCGACAACTTCGCGGGCTTTTTACTATTTAATTGATGGTAAGGTTGCTGATTTAATCGCGTAACCAATCATGTTCCACGCTTTCACCACTCTTTCTAAAAAAGCTTGAGTGCTGTTGTTTAAATTGATCTAGCTTCAGCTCATCAACAGGCCAAAATGCAAAGTCTTCTTCAAGGTGAATCGAGTCTAGAGCCAACGACAATGTTTCAAGCTTCGTATCAACATATCGGTATATAAAACTTTGCCCATTCGTTTCGCAAACCATAGCGGTATTTTCTTTATGTTCACCATTAATGAGCAAGTTTAGATTCTTATATTCACCAACTTTGCAGTCATTTTGATAAACGATATCAAGCTCTAATTTATTATCTAATGTTGTCATAACAAAAACGGAGATCGACTTTTCAATGTAAACCCGTCGCAGTAACAATTGCCGTGTATCTTGAGTTCTCGTTTGTTGTATACCATTGGACAGTGGTTCAAAATAAGCCCAGTGCCAATCCCAGTCCATGTTTCGACTTAAATAATTTATCTGAGGCACAGTGTTTATCCCTACTAGCCCAATAATCAAAAGCAATATGACCACTCCCGCAATCAGTAACTTAAACATATAATGGGTTGATAAAAACATTACACTCTTTCTTCTATTAATAATTTAAGCCCAAGCGCGACAAGCACAACTCCGGTTGTACCTTCCATCCATTTCATGAACTTGGCATCTTTCAATAATGTTTTGGCTCTTGTTAATGCCCCAGCTAAACCGCACTGCCATATCATCGCTATCATGAAATGAATACCCGCCATAAACATCGATTGCAGTAAAGGAGAACCTTGCGGATCAATAAACTGAGGCAAAAAAGCCAAATAAAATACTGCGGTTTTTGGGTTAAGCACATTCGATAAAAAACCTTCTCTTAATGAACGACTTACCACCAGAGTATGATCTGTTCCATTTTGAATATTCATACCATTGGGCTGAGAAAATGTTGCGCGTAAACTGTTAATACCAAGCCAAATCAAATAAGCAGCACCGACCATTTTAATCACATTAAATAAATCCGCAGACTGGGCAAGGATGGCTGAAATACCGATAGCAGAAAAGAGCGCATGAATAAACAAGCCGCTACAAATACCCAAGCTAGTGGCACACCCATCGGTTAAGCCCCCTCTGGAAGTGTTACGAATCACCAGTGCCGTATCTAAGCCTGGAGTTAATGTAAGAATTGTAATCGCAATCAAAAAAGCTTCAAAATTCAAAATATACATTGCCTATCCCTGTTCCTTTCACTCTTATTCACGCCTTGCTCTTCGAAGGCTCAGCCTCTATCCCTAGATAGTTAAGCCAACTTATCTTTCAGACAGGCAAAAAGCGAGAAAATAATTATGAAATCGATTAAATAGATAGTCAAAACCATGACTTGCTACTTGGAGTGATTGTTAACGATTGGTAAACTAACTTTTTCCCTAATTGAGTAGAACCAATGAGCGCCTTCAAAAAACTGGTCGACCATTCAAAGAAAATTTCACACTTCCAACATCTTTCCGCTATCTGTAGTTGGGACCAAGCTTCCATGATGCCTTCTGGTGGTAACGATGCTCGAAGCGAAGCGATGGCTGAATTATCTGTACACATTCACGGCTTAATGACTCAACCTCAGTTAGGCGATTGGTTCAATGATGCAGAGAATGAAGTGTTATCTACTCAAGAGAAAGCCAGCCTTAGTGAACTTAAACGTCAATGGCAGCGTACCACTATTCTTCCTGATTCTTTGGTCCAAGCACAATCACTGGCGGGTTCAAAATGCGAACATGCTTGGCGAACCCAACGTGGCAATAATGATTGGGTTGGCTTTGAAAAAAATTGGAAAGAAGTCGTCGCGCTATCAAAAGAAGAAGCCCAACTTCGATCTGATGCTACTGGTTTAACGCCTTACGATGCCATGCTTGACCTGTATGAACCAGATACAAACTCTGCCTCTCTAGATTTGATTTTTAACGATGTAAAAACTTGGCTACCATCGATGATCGATCAAGTGATCGATAAACAAGCCAGTGAAAGTGTTATTGTTCCAAATGGCACTTACTCGACAGACAAACAAAAAGCTCTTGGCCTTCAAGTTATGAAGTTGCTTCAGTTCGATTTCAATCACGGCCGTCTCGATGAAAGTGTTCACCCATTTTGCGGTGGTGTTCAGTCTGACGTTCGTATTACCACTCGCTATGATGAGAATGAATTTGTTCAATCATTAATGGGCATTGTGCATGAAACTGGACACGCTCGTTATGAACAAGGGCTACCAACTTCGTTAGCAGGCCTGCCTTCTGGTGAAGCTCGTTCAATGGGCATTCATGAATCTCAATCGCTATTTTTTGAGATGCAAGTTGGTCGTAATGATGCATTCATCGGCCACCTTTCTCGTCTTGCGAGAGAACAATTTTCAGGAGTTGAATTCGAACAACAGAACTTCCAGAAAATATACACACGTGTGAAGAAAGATTTCATTCGCGTTGATGCCGATGAACTGACCTACCCTGCGCATGTTATTTTACGATATGAAATTGAACGTGATCTAATGAATGGCAACATCTCACATACAGATGTACCGGAATTGTGGAACCACAAAATGCAGGATTACCTTGGTGTATCTACTCAGAACAACTTCAAAAATGGTTGTATGCAAGATATCCACTGGACAGACGGCAGTTTTGGGTATTTCCCAAGCTACACACTCGGTGCGATGTATGCGGCTCAGTTCATGGCAGCGATGAAGAGGACAGTAGATGTGGAAACCGTGATCGCTTCAGGTGATTTATCTCCAATCTTCAACTGGCTGGAAGCAAACATTTGGAGCAAAGCTAGTCTATTTTCAACCGATGAATTGGTTAGACAGGCAACGGGTGATATTTTGAATGCAACACACTTCCAAAATCATTTGAGAAGTCGCTACCTTTAATCTTATGAAACCACAGGCTGAACATATACTCGTTCAGCCTGTCGCTGGATTAAATTGTAGATTGCTGTTTAGCGATACACTATCTCTTGCTCAATATAATCTGATTCACTAAACCATAGAACAACACCAACATAATCACTGGACGATAACGTTGAATCTATTTGAGCAGCAATTCGCGCAGTCATCTTTATCCATCCATCATCATTATCTAACTCTTTAACTAAGTCTCCGACTAATTCTAGTGCTGCGTTATCTAACTTTAAACTCATGTAGTGCATTTTTAACCCACGCCTTTTCTGTCTGTTTTCTTTCGTCAATGCTAGTAGATCTCTAGCTGACTGATCTAATGTAGATCCCTTGCAATACGAATTAGGTCTTGCTGTGAGTAATCTTCAGCGCTCTTTCCCTCTTTAATCAAATTAATGATCGTATAGTGAGATAGATCGCCAAACTCTTTTGCTAAATAGAGCATAAATGCCTGTTCGTTTGGCCACTTGCCACGAACGATGTACCCTTCTTCTTCATCGAAATCCGCCGTCTCGAAAAAAGAAAAGTCGGTCATCCCAATATTATGGCAATACAGAACTAAATACATAGAAAGCCTTCGGTTTAAAAATATTCCCAGCTATTTAAATCGATTGATCTGCTGAGTGCAAGTGACAAATACATTTACTGTTTAAACCTTTAGCGTCTTTAACACGCACGAAATCCCGTTACCTAGGTCTCTATTTACAATACTTCATCTTGTCTTTACCAATACACATTATTTAATGTGGGTGCATATGTAAACATTCATAATTAATATAATCGATGGGAGTATCGTTAAATATGATAAACACACAAGAATGCTCCGATAGGTTACTAAAAGATAAATTATTACGAGCAAATAATAAGTTTTTGACTATGTTCCAACTTTCACCTGTTGGAATGGCAATTGTTGATGCCACAACGGGTGATTTTCTTGAAGTAAACGACTCCGTGTTGAACTCAGCAGGTTATACCAAAGATGAGTTTATCCAACTCAGTTATTGGGACATCACGCCTAAAGAATATGAGAAACAAGAGCTTCAACAGATTGAAGATCTTAAACGAACCGGACGCTTTGGCCCCAACCAAAAAGAGTATATTCGTAAAGATGGCACCAGGTATCCAATCACCATCAGTGGTGTTGCATTAACGGATATTGACGGCAAAGAAATCGTTCTCGGCATTATCGAAGATATCAGTGAACGAAAAGCCCATGAGAGAAAATTAGAACATGACGCTTTATATGATCCGCTAACCAACCTCCCCAATCGCCGCCTGTTATTTAACAATCTTCACCAGTCTTTGGCACATTGCAAGCGAGAGCAAAAAAAGTTAGCGCTACTTTTACTTGATATCGATAATTTTAAACCTGTGAATGATTCACTTGGGCACAAATCTGGAGATGAACTACTCATTAGTGTCTCTCAACGGCTACAAGGCTTAATTCAAAGAGAGACAGACACCGTTGCTCGCTTGGGAGGCGATGAATTTGTGATCATGCTCCCTCTCATTATCAATGATCACGATGCCACTTTATTTGCTAAAAAAGTTATGGATTGTTTTCTAGAACCAGTTTTAGTTGGGCAGGAATATATTGATATATCCGTAAGCATTGGAATTTCAATCTTCCCTGAACATGGGGATGATGAACTTACCTTAATTGAAAATGCGGATAAAGCGATGTATCAAGTCAAGAATGAACATCGGAATAATTATAAAATATTTATGCCATTGAGATAGAGATAGAGATAGAGATAGAGATAGATTCAAGTGTAAAGTATTTTACTTTATCGATACCTGTTAAAAATAAAAAGCCTGACGAATCGATATTAGTCAGGCTTTTTGATTGATTTAGCTCATTAGGCAAGCATAAGCAGTAGTAAAGGCTTGTTCTTGGAACTGTTTAAGCCCTGTCTCTTTAAACTTAAATGCTAATGGATTTCGTTTTAGGTTTTCTTTGATCTCATTAGGAGAGACAACGGTCACATCCAAGCCATCTACAAGTTGAATTGCTGCTTCTAATTTAAAACCAAAGCCACCACCTGCAAATTTACCCTTAGTTTGACGTTGACGGATTACGATCTTATCAACTTGGTAATCTTCCATCAGCTTTGCAAAAGAAAACTGGAAATCTTTCATCTGTTGAGTGTCATTCGCGTCACTAATTGACACTTTAGACGCGCGGCAATCAGGTATATTGAACACACCGTCAGACAACGAAAGAAGACAGATAACCGCATCGTTACCTTTAATCTCAACACCACAAATTTTCATGTAAATACCTATTTATTATCTAGCTGCTTATTATAGTGCTTGTTGGACATCGAAGGCTAGCTTTAAGCTACGGCTAATCCACTTAATCAGCAACTATTACTCTATTCTTTCCATCACCTTTCGCTTTATAAAGAGCACAATCTGCCCGAGCTAATATGCACCTGAATGAAACGTCGCTCTCTATCGGAGTCGCGACACCTACGCTGATTGTGCAACTTATTTTGTTATCATCCAGGTTGATGAATAGCTTTTCAATTTCAGTCCGATGAAGTTCTGCTCTCTTTAAAATAACTTCATGAGGAACATCTTTCAGTAGCAGCGCAAATTCTTCACCTCCAATACGAGCAAAAATGTCGTCTTCTCGTTTGGCACTACGTATAGCTCGTGACACCATAATCAACACTTCATCCCCCGCAAGATGGCCATACTGATCATTTATTTTTTTGAAATTATCAATGTCAATCATCAACAGTGCGTGGCAGTGAGATTTCAGACTCGGCTTGAAGCTTAATTCGTCGGTGATCTCCATAAACGCCCGTCTATTCAAGGCGCCCGTTAACCAATCGATCCCCGCTAAAGTTTTTGCGTCTTCTATCTGTTTTTGTACTCGAATTTGAGCGGCTACCCATTGCGCAATGCTGGTCAGGATCTGTGCGTCACTCTCTTGATAACGGCACTGCTCGCTATGTGCAACATTGAGTGTCCCATAGCAGGCGTCATGGCTGAGAAGTGGCGCATCCATACACGATAGCAATCCACCTTCGGCTAACCACTGGCAATCAATATACTCTGCAGAATGGTTATTCTCACAAATAGCGAGGGCCCGGCTTAGGTACACACGACCAACCAAAGTGGATTGGATTGGAATCACTCGGCCTAATGGGATGACAGTATTTCCGGTCAGTGAAAAAACTTCTAATGTTGTCTCATTTTTTGCTAATGCAATACTTGCACGATCAGCATTAAAGATTTTCCGGACCCAGTAAGAAGTGCAATTTAGTATCTCTTGTACAGATTGAGACTGAGCTAAATCATTTAGAAATTCCAATGGCAAATTAACATGTTGCCTCTCTTCATTTGCAGACTGAAAACAATGAGCACTCAAACTCATACAACTCTCCTCACCATACTTGAACAGCTTTATAATGCTGTTCATCAATAATAGTCTCCTTTTGCACACTAAACCCCCTTACTAACAAGAAAGTTAATTATTTTCATTTAATATGAGGCGTCTAACCAGCTATGAGTCATTTTTTATTTATTCGACCGATAATAATTAGCAAGAAGTAAAATATCTTATGATGTCAGATTCATACAAAATACCTCTATACTCTCCTTCTGAGTCTACAAATACCCATGGAAAAGCCACTTCGCTATCAAGTAATGCCGCCAACTCATTTATATTCAGACTATCTTGCAACTGGGTGAACTTCACTTGCATCACTTGATTAATTGTTTTTCTCCAAATTTGAGACTCCTTCGTGGTTTCAAGATCGGTTCCCATCGTCAAGGTTAAATGTAGATTGAGGGAATCTTTGCCAACAATGCCTACGCATCGATTGTCGATCACGACAGGAATATAAGGAATAGATTGTTCATTAATGTACTGAAATGCCAAAGATAATGGTTCTGATGGATGAATTCTTGGTGGACCGTTTCGTGATAGACCTAAGATAGTACCGTGTGACTGTTCACTCATAATCAACCCTACTTCTTTCAATTGATCCACATAGGGCTTTCCAGAATTAAACTCAAAAAATGGCTTAGGCTTTGAGAATAAAAAGCCTTGTACATTATCAACCTTTAAGTTTTGCAGTACTCTAAACTCGTGATAGTTCTCGACACCTTCCGCCACAACTTCAACGCCTAAAGTATGTGACAACTCAGTTATCATTTTTACAATATTGAATTTGTTCGAATGCAGATGAATATCAGATACAAATGCTTTGTCTATTTTCAAAATATCAAACTGGCTATTGCTCAAGTAACTAAAAGAGGAATACCCTGTACCAAAATCATCAATAGCAATGCTAACACCTAAATTTCGCAGCTCTTTAAGTGCATCAGACTGATTCGCCTCATTGTCAAAATAGGCACTCTCTGTCAATTCGATAGTGACACATTCAGGTTTTTTTGCATGAGTGCATATTAGCTCTGCCAAATTATTTAAAACCGAAACCGGTTCTCTTTGGGTGTTTAATGAGCAATTTAAGGTAAGGCCCACATGTTCACCAAACTGTTGGTGAATATCCTCTAGACGATCTAATGCGATCATACTAACTTGAGAATCCAGCTCATTAATTAAATCTAAATCTTCAGCGATATTAATCAGCTCTTGAACATTTGATTCCTCGTCAATACTAGGAAAACGACACAGTGCTTCAAACTTGGTTATTTCACCACTCCTCGCATCCACGATAGGCTGATAGTGAACTTCCAGACGCCGCTCTTGAATGGCTTGTAATACTCCATCCTCTAATCTTTTCTTCCTTTTAATCTCATTATGGATGGTACTGTGGTAGAAGCTAATATTGCGATCTTCTCCAGAGTGCCGTTCCAACATAGCTTGAGTTGCATGAGACAGTAATTGTGAGGCGCTCTGGCTATCTAACCCTAAGATGGAGACACCAATACGCCCATTCATCACTCCGTCATATATTTCTTTTCGACTATTTAGCCTAATTTCTTGAAAAAAATCACGTAACGCAGAACGAACACACCTTGATTCAATACTTTCATGCCTTGCCTGACAATCAATGCAAACCACAAATATTTGATCGCCTAAATATCCAATCGCTTGGCTAACATTACCTAAAGAGATGACTTCAGAAAGTTCAACATGATCATTGTAACAATCACAGGCAAATTTCGGCTTAATAGTCAGTACAATTTTACTGTTCGCTTGATGATCTTTTCCACATAATTGACGTAACTGGTTAAGAAATTTATCTTTAGTAGGAAGCTTACTCGACAGTGCGAGTCCCCCTAGCTCATTTGTCGCAATTTGAGTTGTCTGTTTAGGTAGAGCGACTGTGAGCCCTAAATAATAGATCTCTCCTGGTGTTGCTTCTATCTTCTGTATTGTTAACTCTTGAGGGAATACTTGATTATGAGCATCACGAGTGAGCAAGGTCCCACTCCAAAAACCATTGGTATGGATTTGATGCCACATGTCGTCATAGAACTGATCCGAATACTTCCCAACGTTGAATATATTAGTTTTAACTCCAATTAGCGTTCCATGCTCAAACCCCATCTGGTTTTCATAATGTTGATTGCACGCAATAATTCGAGTTTCGCTGTCGGTGATCAAAACCCCATGGTGGCTATTTTCAAATAAGCTGCGAAATACGTTCGCGATCTGATGTTTTGAGGAGACAAGCATTACCGGGCGAACCGTTCCCTCGATTTGCCTTGGCTGAGTTAACTCAAAATAAAATTCAACATAAGCCAATATCGATTGGTTAGGAACGAAACAACAGCTGAAATGTTGTCTTTCACCAGACTTGATTGCTTGCAGAAATACGAGTTCTAACTCTTTTCTCTGCTCTTGAGTTATATACTGCATGAAGTCAGTGATGGTTACGATTGGCACTTCTAGATCAAGTAACGAGGCCAATGCGTTATAATCGTAGCTAAACTCTCGAGTATCAAGGTTGAGTGACCAATCAAACATTGGGTATTTATACTCAAGCGAATTATTAATGGCATTTACCTCAGGTTTTATTTGGAGTTTCGAATTCATCCTCAAATTCACCTTATTTCATTGCAACTACACTTATAGTATAGAATTTAGCGTACTCTCTTATCCCTGTCAGCATTCAAGTTAACAGTTTTTCATATAGGATATGGTGTCGTGGTTTTATTATGTATAATTACCTTTCACTGGATATAAAGAACTCTCATGCCAAAGCTAATACATACAATTTGGATTACAACATTAGCCTTATTGGCAATGTTGACCTCAAGCATGTTTAGCACTGCACTTGCGAACTCTGAAACCATCCATTTTTCAAACTCATTAGACAAATCATATTCAAGTTTCATTTCAGCATCGAACTGTCCTGAACACGATAAAATCAGTGATTCAACCTTAGAGCATCACTGCTGTGGTTCAATATGTCTTATTAAAATACCAAATTATCGAACCAATTCAGATTTATCACCTCGTAGTCACTCTTTGGCGTTAATTCCCAACGAGTTAAGTAAGAAAGCCGTACTCATAGCGAACTCTGTTTATCGCCCTCCAATTGTGTAATTTCTAACGTCAAACAAACAACATCTCTCAGCACTACAGGTTGAGATCTATTTAATTTTGTATGGAAATAATACACATGAATAAAATATTCACTCTTGTTGCCGCTCTATTTATGAGCATCTCTATCCAAGCTGCACAATTTTCTGAAGGCACGCACTACCAAGTTCTTGATGTCGAAAAAGCCACGAATCCAAAAGTAACGGAGTTTTTCTCATTTTACTGTCCGCATTGCTACAAATTCGAAGGCGTTATTGAACAGCTAAAATCTTCAATGCCTACCGAAGCCAAGTTTGAAAAAGTGCATGTCGCTTTCATGGGTAGCAAAATGGCGGTTCCAATGGCGAAATCCTACGCAACAATGATTGCTCTGGGTGTCGAAGACAAGATGGTTGCGGCTATGTTTAAACAGATTCATGAACTCCGCCAAGCACCAAAAGATGAAGTTGCTCTGCGTCAGATCTTCATTGACTACGGTATTGATGCTGAAAAATATGATGCTGCTTACAATAGCTTTGCCGTAAATTCAATGCAGAAGCGTTTCGACAAACAATTTGAGGCAAGTACGCTAACAGGAGTTCCAGGGGTACTAGTTAACAACAAATATATCGTAAAGCCTGACAATATTAAGAGTTTCGAAGAGTACAACCAGTTAGTTAACTACCTTCTAACACTTTAATTTAAATGACAATAACAAGCCCTGGTGAATCACTGGGGCTTTTTTTTGGAAAATGAGATTGGTGAGAATTCATAAGAGAGCGGCTTCCAAAAATCGTGAAGCGGATTTGACTCGATAAATGATAAGAGCCACACGATGTGGCTCTAGAAGTAACAATGTCGATGGTATGTATTGAGCATACTTAGTGTTGAATGCCTGTTGGGTTAGAGGCAAATTCAACATGATCATAAATATCAGATAGAGCTTTAGGTTTTCTCACTCTATACCGACGCTTAGGTTTAGTTTCGACACTTTGTTGTTCTTCCTCAAGTGCAAGTTCATGCTCTTTAGCTGAATCAACAAACTCTGGATTAGCCAATGCTTCTTGGCGTAAACGATTTACACGGTCTAATGTATCCCACAACATACTGCACCTCCAAGCTAACTGTTTATATAAACAGTATAGAAGTAACGGTTAGTTAGTCAATAATAAACACTGTATCTTTACACAGTACCCATCCAGCGGTACTGCTATTAATTAAATTAGCATAAAGAAAAAAAAGAGCCAATACCCTACATACCAAGTAGAATACGATTTCATTGTACAGGTCATATAGGAAAACGGTTTGCAAACGTTAGAACAGCTTAGAAAGGGACAACTACAAGGGATTACCCGCCTCCAATTATCGGAAGAGTTAAAAGAGTTCCCAATAGAGATCCTTGAATTAGCTGAAACATTGGAAATATTAGATCTCTCCAATAATCAACTGAGACAGTTGCCAAATGAGCTATCTCAACTCAAAAATCTACGAATTATCTTCGCTTCTAATAACCTGTTTACTGAGCTTCCAGAAGTATTAGGCCAATGCCCAAAACTTGAAATGGTCGGATTTAAAGCGAATCAAATCAGCCATGTTCCTTCAAACTCCCTACCAGAAACACTTCGTTGGTTAATATTAACGGATAACAAGATCGCTGAATTGCCTGATAGCCTAGGTAATAAACCAAGACTTCAAAAACTCGCTTTGGCTGGAAATCAACTGACCTCGTTGCCAAAAACTGTGAATCAATTGAACGCATTAGAATTGATCCGCTTATCCGCAAATGCACTAGCCGAGTTTCCTAAACAACTACTCGAACTTCCGCGTCTCGCTTGGATTGCATTTTCTGGAAACCCTTTTTGCCAACGAGAAAAAGAGTTCGAAACCGTTCCTCATGTCTCCTTTGAGGATCTGCAACTCAATCAAGTCTTAGGGCAAGGTGCGTCTGGCGTTATTTCTCATGCTGATTGGAAAAATACCTCCCTTGATCTGCCCGAAGAAGTTGCAGTGAAAGTATTTAAAGGGGAAATAACCAGCGATGGCTACCCAGAAGATGAATTGCAAGCGTGTCTACAGGCAGGAACACACGATAATCTCATCAAATCACTGGCTCAAATATCTGAACCAGCAGGCTTGGCTTTAGTTATGGAGTTGATTCCGAATAGTTTCTTCAATTTAGGTCTACCGCCTAGCTTACAATCTTGCACTCGCGATACGTTTGAAGATGGGTTTTCTCTTTCGATTGAAGAAATTTCTAAAATCGTCACTCAAATGACGGATGTTTTTCATCACCTACACCGCAACAAAGTTTGTCATGGTGATTTGTACGCCCATAACGTTTTGGTCAATGACTCAGCAGACATGATATTTGGGGATTTCGGCGCAGCATCTGTTTATGGGTACTTACCGCAACCTCTGCAACAGGGTATTTTTAACATTGAATTAAAAGCATTAGGTTTCTTTATTGAAGACTTACTGTCAATCTGCGATCAGCACCGTTCCGTTTCAAAATGCAAAGAGTTTCAAAAGCTCGAACAACAAGCGAGACAATACATCAACTAGTAAGCTAATTAGTTCATTATTCATTATTCATTATTCATTATTCATTATTCATTATTCATTATTCATTAGTTATGCTTATAAAAAACGCCAGCATACTTGCTGGCGTTTTAATTCAATTTGAAGCAAATCAGGACTTATAAAAAGTGCAGTGTTGCATTAACAGTGAATGAACCGATATTGTCATGCTTCATTTTAAAGTTTTGGTAGCTAGCGCCAACTGAAAGAGGACCAAATACAAAGTATTCAGCACCAACTCCATACATGATATCAACATCATCTTCACTAAAGCTTGAATCACCTTTAAGTTCGTATGAATGTAGACCACCTTTCGCGTAGATATGCAAAGGACCAAGATCAATACTTGGTTTAACAGCAATGTAAGCCGTTGTCGCATCAACATTTTTACGGTCTGCGCCATCGTATGACACGCTATCGAAAGAGCCTAAGTTCCACAAACCAGCTTCAATACCAATGATTGGAAGAAAACCAGTACCAACATGGACACCGTAGGCAGTATCGCTTTCACCATCAAAGTCAGATTGACCACCAGAAACGCCACCGTACAACCAAGAATCAGCCATTACTGACGTAGATGCACCGATCAAAGCTAGAGCTAATAGTGTCTTTTTCATGTTTAACCTTCTCATTTAACATGGCAGTTAATTTAAATGGCGACATTTTGCCACCTAACTGCCAATAAATTGTTATTAACTTATAGTATGCAATATCTATACCTAACAGGCATCAATCGCATTTTTAATTCGTTTATCTGAAACCGGATATGGGGTTCCTAACTGTTGTGCAAAATAACTTACACGAAGTTCTTCGATCATCCAACGCACTTCTTTTACATTATCTGGCACAGCAATCCCTTTCGGAATCTTATTCAACAACTCTTTGTAGTCATTAGTGATCGATTCAATTTTGAGCATATGCAAACGATCTTTATTCGGATCGATTGGCAATTTTTCCATTCGTCGCTCTATCGCTCTCATATAACGAAGAATATCCGGGAGACGCTTCCAACCACATTCGGTAGCAAAACCTTTAAAGATGAGGCTTTCTACTTGAGCTTTTACATCAGAAAGCGCAAATGCCATGGTGAAATCAACACGTCCTTTCAGCTTTTTATTAATACTAAACGCGGTCGTTAAAATCGTCTCAACCTGTTCAGCGACTGCAACAACGGTATCGCCCAGTTCCGCTCGAACATGTTCTTTTAGTTGTTCAAACTGAGTTGGCTCCCAAACGATGCCACCTTTATCTTCAATTAACTTATCAATACCACAAGCAATACAGTCATCAATCAGATCAAGTACTTTTCCATACGGGTTGAAGTACAAGCCAAGTTTCGATTTGTTAGGCAGATTCGAATGCAGATACTTAATCGGCGATGGAACATTCAGCAAAATAAGGCGACGCTGCCCCGCTCTCATTGCACTGATCTGCTCTTCTTCTGTCTCAAACAGTTTTATTTCAACACTGTCTTTAGTATCAACCAACGCCGGGAAAGCTTTAACATCAAAGCCGCCACGTTTTTGTTTGTATACTTTTGGCAGTTCACCAAAACTCCAAGTATGCAAACCTTGCTGCTCGATATCATCATCTGCAACTTGAGAAAGAGTCTGTTGAACTTTATCTTTCAGGCTCTCTTTGAGTTCATGCAGGTCTTTATTCTCTTTTAGCTTACGCTTGCGATGGTCGACTGCACGGAATGTCACCTTCAAGTGTTCTGGGATCTGCTCTAACTTCCAATCTTCCCGTAGTACTTCTACTCCCGTCATGCGACGAAGTTCTTTTTCCATAGAATCAAGAAGTGGTGCTTCCATTGGCGTCACGCGTGAAAGAAATGCATCCGCATAGTTAGGTGCAGGCACAAAGTTACGGCGTAGCGTTTTAGGTAGAGACTTAATTAAGCTCACCACCAATTCATGACGTAAACCCGGGATCTGCCAATCAAACCCAGCTTGGCTCACTTGGTTCAAAATCGGCAGTGGTACATGAACGGTTACACCATCGGTATCGTCACCAGGTTCAAATTGGTAGCTTAATTTCAGCTTTAATCCATCTTGATGCCAAAAGTTAGGATAATCCAAATCAGTAACATGACTGGCATCGCCACGGAACAGCATCTCTTTTTCGAAATTAAGCAGTTCGCGGTTATCTTTACTCGCTTTTTTCCACCAACTATCAAAATGACGTCCAGACACCACTTCAGTACTGACTCGCTGATCGTAGAAATCAAACAGCTCATCGTCATCAATCAAAATATCGCGACGACGAGATTTATGTTCTAACTCTTCAACTTCAAGCAGCAGTTTACGGTTCTGTTTAAAGAAAGCGTGTTTCGTTTCCCACTCTCCTTCCACCAGCGCACTTCGAACAAAGATCTCGCGGCTGACTACCGGATCGATAGGGCCATAATTAACCTGACGCTTCGGAACGATTGGGATCCCATAAAGCATCACTTTTTCATGAGCCATAACCGCAGCTTGCTTTTTAGACCAATGCGGTTCGCTGTAACTACGTTTTATCAAGTGTTGAGCAATCGACTCCAGCCATTCTGGTTGGATTTTGGCAATAATCCGTCCCCACAACTTGGACGTTTCCACTAATTCAGCAGAGACAATCCATTTAGGCTGCTTTTTAAACAAACCAGACGCAGGGAAGATGTGAAAGCGAGCATTGCGCGCACCTTGGTATTCATTTTTCTCTTGATCTTTCATACCAATATGAGAAAGCAGACCCACCAACAAAGCGGTATGGATATTTTGATAACTACCCGGTTCACTATTTAGCTTAGTGTCCATTTCACGCATCGCTTGATGAATTTGGAAATAGACATCTTGCCACTCACGAATACGTAAATAGTTCAGGTAATCTTTTTTACATTGGTTGCGGAATTGATTACTTGAAAGCTCTTTTTGCTGGGTTTTAATATGTTCCCAAAGATTCACAAAAGTAATGAAATCCGAGTCTTCATCAAAGAAGCGTTTATGTTTTTCATCTGACGCTTGTTTTTTCTCTGATGGACGTTCGCGAGGATCTTGAATCGATAATGCCGATACAATAATCATCACTTCTTTCAGACAGCCATACTTTGGTGCTTCAATCACCATTCGTGCTAAACGCGGATCGATTGGCAATTTAGCCAGTTGACGACCTATTGGTGTTAACTGTTTCTTAGGATCTGAAGTCCCTTTCTTAACTGCAGCTTTGATAGCGCCTAGCTCTTCAAGAAGTTTGACACCATCTTGAATATTTCGCTGATCGGGCGCTTCAACAAATGGGAAGGCTTGAATATCACCTAGACCCAGCGCGGTCATTTGTAAGATAACTGACGCTAAGTTCGTTCTTAATATTTCGGGATCGGTAAACTCAGGGCGAGATAAGAAATCATCTTCTGAATAGAGACGAATACAGATACCTTCCGCCACACGACCACAACGACCTTTACGCTGGTTAGCACTCGCTTGAGAAATCGCTTCGATTGGTAGGCGCTGAACTTTGGTTCGATAACTGTAACGACTAATACGTGCAGTACCAGGGTCAATTACATAGCGAATGCCCGGAACGGTGAGTGACGTTTCTGCCACGTTGGTTGCGAGTACGATTCGACGACCAACATGAGATTGGAAAATCTTATTCTGCTCACCAGCAGACAAACGAGCATACAACGGCACAATTTCCGTATCACGTAAGTTACGTTTGTTTAATGCGTCTGCCGTATCACGAATTTCACGTTCGCCGTTCATGAAAATTAGGATATCACCTAAACCTTCATCACAAAGTTCATCAACCGCTTCAAAGATGCCTTCCATTTGGTCACGATCTTGATCGCTGCTCTCTTCACCACCCAATGGACGATAACGCGTGTCTACAGGGTAAGTTCGACCTGATACTTCAATGATCGGCGCTTTATTGAAGTGATTGGAAAAACGTTCAGGGTCGATGGTTGCTGATGTAATGATAATTTTTAGATCAGGACGACGAGGCAATAACTCTTTCAAGTAACCCATGATGAAATCGATGTTCAAGCTGCGTTCGTGCGCTTCATCGATAATAATGGTGTCGTATTGATTTAAATAACGGTCATGTTGGATCTCGGCCAGCAAGATACCGTCAGTCATCAATTTGATTTGAGTGTTATCTGAAATCTGGTCGTTAAATCGGACTTTATAACCAACAAATTCACCCAGTTGGCATTCCATCTCTTCAGCAATGCGGTTGGCAACCGAGCGTGCCGCTAAACGACGCGGCTGCGTATGACCAATCAAGCCATATTTACCACGACCAAGCTCACTACATATCTTTGGAATTTGGGTTGTTTTACCAGAACCTGTTTCACCTGCAATGATCACCACTTGGTTCTCAGCAATCGCTTTGGCAATGTCATCACGTTTTTGACTAACAGGAAGAATTTCTGGGTATTCAATGGTTGGCTGATGAGAAATACGGCTTTGCGCCACCATCATTGATTTGGCGATATCTAATGCAATCTCATCAAATACCGCATGTTTGGATTTTTCGTTCTTGATTCTACTCGCGCCAGAGATTCGCTTACCTAATCGGAAGCGATCGCGCATCATACATTCGCTCAATGCTTTGCGTAATGATGTTGCGTTATTGGTGGATGCTGACGGGCTATTTGATGCAGAAGGATTTTTTTCTGCTTTGGGCTGTGACGAGGTCAAAGCGTGTCCTATATCTACTAACTAAAAACTGGCAAAATTATATCACAGCCAAACTATAAACAATCATACGATAACCCTTCCGCTCCAAATTAATCCCGTTACAAACACAAAAAAGCGCGAATGTATTGAGCATTCACGCTTTTTTATAAGATTAAACGTCAAAAAATTAGCTAGAATTCATATTGAATGTAAATGGTATTGTAGTTGCTACCGCCTTTAATTCGCCCAAATTGAGAGGCATTTTCAAAGATGGCGGAACGATGGTGCAGAGAATACCCAAACCATACATTTTCTAGATCGGACTGGTTCACTGCATCTCCAACATTAATATCAAATGAGAAGTCTAAATAGTTCAATAGATGACTCGCGGTATACCCTTTCTCATCCATCTCGGTCTGTTCGATATAGGTTATGCTGTCGATGTAAGATAAGCCCTCAGCAACACCAAAACGCCACTTAATAGGCCAATCAAACGTGTAGAACGCTTTTATTGCGGCGATGTATTCCGTACTACCAGACTGAACCTTCGACGACCAGTGATGCGCGATACCAGGTGTGAAATAGATATCAATTGGCACGCCAAACACTTCGTCGGTCAACGGGTGACCATAAAAGACTGAAGTCAGTTGGTTATTATATTTATCTTTCTCGCTATTCAGCTTCATTATGTCGCCGATATTCGATGGCGTTGCCCAACCATGCGCGACTCGTAAATAAGGCTTATTGCTCAATTCCGGTTTTGTCGGTGCGGTTTTGTCGTTAAAAAATCCAAAACCTAGATAGAACTCACCTTGATAGCGGTCTTCAACAATCGATGAATTGAAAGCGTTGTCATCAAAGCGCGTGACACTAGTCGAACCAAGTAGATATAAATTTGAGATCACATGATATCGAATATCAATACCTAGATTGACATCAATTCCAGCTCCGATACTTTCACCAGTAACATCTTTAAATACATAGTACTGACTGTTGAAATCAGCATCTTTATAACGAATTGTCGCTCTAGGGGATAGCTCCCAATCGCCAAATTCGTACTGACCGTTTAAGCGAAAATTGCTGTGGAATTGCAAGTCATCATCGGTCATCAACTCGCTATCAAAAGACCAAGTGTCATCAATTTTATATTGGAGTTGCACACCGAAGTCAGCAGTGTCGCCCTCATTGGCATTTTGTGCCGATTGCGGGATATCGATAAAGCGCATACGAGTTAACGCACTCACCCGCCAATCGGATTCTTCACTATTATATAGAAATACTCCGCCCTCAATACCATCGACAAAGACGTACTCATTCTCGAAAAACATCATAGGAACAAAGGTGCTGACGGTCTGGTCGCCTCCCGCTGTATCGAATGGGATACTGGTCGTGCGATACATCGCCGCAATTCCCCACTCTTGTTCTTCTGTACCCAAAGATGGGCAAGAAACCACCATCGCTAAGAGCGCGGTTAAGGCTCTACATTGATATTGTTTATGCATTATTCTTTTAAACCCTCGAACAAACAGCAGAATTCGTAATGATCCTTCAATTATTACCGATTTATACAATGTTTGCTTATGATTCAGTACGTTTCACCGTTACAATAAAGAATATTGTCCATCAGATGTAAGAAATGTGAAAGCTTCTGAATTAAAAAAAATCATCGAATCACTTCCTGAAGGTCACGACCCTGATGTCGTTATGGGGGAAGAGTGGCTACCCGAAAGGCTCATCAATACTCAGTTAAATGAGAGTTTGTTATTTTTAGAGTTTGATAATGCTCCAGAAGAGACGCAGGGAGATGAAGAAGGCCGTGGGTTTGTTGAACATGAAATCAATATGCTACGCAGTCGATTCGAACAATTACTGGATGAATCTAGCGACACCAAAACAAAAGCTGACGCCATGCTCGCTTTATTTTTAATGGGACATGAACTTTCTAGTTCCGATGTAATCGAAATCCTTGAAGATCCCGATAACAACTTAACGCATGACAATGGCTAGTACGCTAATAGCTAGTACGCCAATAGCTAGAACGTCACTGGTTAGTATGACAGTAGTTAGTACGACAATGACTAGTACCTAGGTTTGAGTATTCGACACCACCATTTTCATTTAGGAGTTCTGTTTGCCAAGCAAGACATCGACACTACCTTTCATTATTGCAGGGCCAATTTTACGCAAAACGACACCCTCTGAGATCACTTTATGGCTTGTCACCACTCAGCCCTTAAAAGCCAAATTCAATCTATATTACCCAAAGAACTCTACTCCTTTTTATTCTGCTGATGTCTGTACTGAAGGCCAAATACAAATTGGTTCGAAAGCATGGGTTGTCCTCGCACACGTCAAAGGTCATTTCCCAACGGATACCGCTTTAGAGTATGACCTAATCACTCAAGACGGACCTTTAAGTCATAACTGTCCAACACTGTTGTACCCGAATGAATCTCGGGTCTCTTTCAGCATTAATAGCAAAGCCGATTATGTATTACACGGCTCTTGCCGTAACCCTCACCATTTTAGTCGAGACAGTTTAGTCGCTGCGGATTCAAAAGTAGCGACTCAAAGCATTGAAGATCGCCCTTCGCTTCTTATGATGAGTGGTGACCAGATCTACGCGGATCATGTCGCAGGACCAATGCTAGATGCCATTCAACAAGTGATTCATATACTTGGCTTGCCAGACGAAAACCTAGCATGCGACATGGTGCCAGACAGCCAATCACTCTATTCCTGTGCTGAAAATTTTTACCATCGTGATGCCATACTTCCTCATTACATTAAAGAAGATGGCTTACTTGCGAAGTTTTTTCCTCACAAAGGGATCCCAATTTTCAGCTCGACTGAATGTGAAAACCATCTCATCACTTTCTCTGAATTTTTCGCCATGTATCTATTGGTTTGGTCTCCAACCTTATGGCAACACATTGATAGAGACCGTTATCTCAATGTTAATTTCACTCAAGGTGGTCAGCAATTATCCCCTAAGTGGCAGCAAGCGTGGCGAGACGAAACAAAGCATATTGATAATTTCGTTTTAGGACTGGGCCAAGTACAGCGTTTATTGGCACACATTCCCACTTATATGATTTTTGACGATCATGATATTACTGACGATTGGAATTTAACCGTCGGTTGGGAACATGCCGCTCAATCAAATCCGCTATCAAAACGGATTATCGGTAATGGGCTTATCAGCTATTGGTTATGCCAAGGCTGGGGGAACGCCCCTGAAAAGTTTTCGACAGATTTTATGGCCTATGCTCACCGTTTTTTCAATCAGCCAAATGACCAATCTCAAGATGACTTTATTTACTATTTAGATCGTTTTGAGCAATGGCATTATACCATCGACACTCAGCCTAAGATGGTCGTGTTAGATACCAGAAGTCGTCGTTGGCGATCAGAATCTCGAATGAATAAGCCATCAGGTTTAATGGATTGGGAAGCGCTCATTGAAATGCAACATGAACTCATGCACCAGCCAGCCGTGATATTAGTCTCTGCTGCGCCTATGTTTGGCGTGAAGTTCATCGAAGCACTACAAAAAGGCATGACCAATATCGGGCAACCACTTGTGATTGATGCTGAAAACTGGATGGCTCACCCCGGCAGCGCCAATACTCTGCTGAGTATATTTACTCATACAAAAACACCAACCAATTTCGTCATTCTCTCTGGTGATGTTCACTACTCTTTTGCCTATGACATTAAGCTTCGTTTTAGGAAGTCGAGCCCGAACATTTACCAGATAACCTGTAGTGGAATTAAAAACCAATTCCCATCAGCCCTACTCAAATTTTGCGATGGCATGGATAGGCTGCTCTACAGTCCGCGCTCTGTGCTCAACTGGTTTACAAAGCGAAAGCGACTAAAAATCACCAAACGTTCACCAGACTCACAACGTTATTATCGTTTAGTGAATCAGAGTGCCATCGGTGAATTAAAGCTGGACGCCGATGGAAAGCCGAGCGACATATCCATACTGACAGGTGAAGGGTATCGGATCACTTTCCCTCCGACAGATAATGACTAGCTGAGCCTAGTAGTACTGATATGAACGTCAGAAAAAGGTAAAGTTTCGCAAAGTCCCTTGTGATTAAACACAATTGGCATTATTTATTAATAGAAGCCTTATTAATACTGACAACAACAGAAGTCGTGAATGAACGGCTCACATTTATACTTTTTTGGAGCATTTATCATGTTTAATTCTCTTACCTCGCTTTTCAAACAACTTTTGGAAGGGCAAGACCTTGGGAAGAATGCCAATGTCTCACCAAATTTAGCCATTGCATCACTACTTTGTGAAGTTGCAGGCGCAGACCATCAGATCAACGAAGCAGAGCAACAAGCAAAGCTCGGACTATTACAGCGTCTCGTTAACATTGATGCTCAGCAAGCCGCAGACCTGCTCGTAGAAGCGAACGAAAAAGTGAAGGAATCGGTCTCTTTATACGATTTCACATCACACTTAAGAGAGCTATCTCAAGATAAACGTTTCGAATTAATCAAAGGAATGTGGGAAGTAGCGCATGCCGATGGGGAAATTGACCCGATAGAAGACTCGGTTATTCGCAAAGCAGCAGAATTACTTTACGTCGATCATAGCGAGTTTATTCGTGCGAAATTAGACGTGATTGGTAATAACTAATAGGTACTCAACACAATAGAAAATCATACCAACCTACAGCGGAAAAGGCTCATATTGTAGGTTGGATAACGTCATTCAACATAGTCAAAGAGAGGATTTTAGCTAAAACATCGTTAACGCTAATTTTGCCAAGTTATACGCATCAACATAACCTGAATGTTGGCGACCTTCCCATTCAATATCTTTCGCTTCTTGCGCGGCTCTATGTCCAATTCGCTTCTCTTTCAAACGATTTTGCATTCGATACAAGGTCGCAAGGTTAATAAACTCACTAAATGGAGCATCTAACCCTTTGTCTTTGCACTCATTGAAAAGGATTTGATCATCTCTTCCCCATGATGCGTAAATTTTATTTGGGCCACCGAAATTCTTCAACATAGATTTTAAAACGTCAACCAGTGGGCGTCCTTGTTTCTCAATCTTACGTGGTGTAATTCCAGTTAACTCCGCACAAAACAGTGAGATTTCATCCTTTTCAGGTTTCACGTAATACTGCGCGCGTTTTACTATTTTACCTGTCGCAATGTCGATTTCAGCTAAGCCAATTTCGATAATTTCGCCCGTCGTTCCGACACCATCGTTGCTCCAGCAACACATCTCTAAGTCAAAACAAACAAGTCGGTTATGATTCATAATTGGCCTTTCTACTGCGTCTCGGAATTACGTTACTTTCATCGAAGACGGATTGTACCTGAGCCAAATGTAAACTTCGACCTCATGCGAGTTAAGTGCTCAATTAGGCTGCAACTGAGATACAATTTCGGCCATTTTCTTTGCTATGGTAAAGCTGACGATCGGCTTTGTGTAAAATATCTTCTAAACCTTCACCGGCATATCGCGCAGCGCCAATGCTGATCGTGCATGAAATCTCAATACCAGGAAAATACAACACACTCGACTCCACCGCTCGCCTTATGCTATCTAGATAATTCTTGAGTTCTTTCTCATCCGTCAACTGGCAAATAATGCTAAATTCATCACCTCCAACACGATAGAAACAATCTCCAGAATGCAGTTCTGATGTCACCGTATCTGAAACATGTATCAACATCTCATCACCACACACATGCCCATGTTGATCATTAATAGATTTGAAATGATCGATATCAAAACTGACCAAACTGAAAGACTCTTTACGTTTCAGCATTTTCTTAATGTATCGATTGAACGCACGACGATTGAGCAAGCCGGTTAAACTGTCATGCTCAACAAGGAACTGAAGCTCTTTCGTTCGCTCTTTTAACATCATTGAGAGACGCTCTCTTTCTCTCGATTGTAGGCTACCAATATGAGCTAAAAGCAACGAGATCGTTAAGCCACCAAAAAATATACCCACTAGGACAACGGCATCGCTAATGGTAATTTTGCTTGGAAGTTGGAACTCAACAACCCATTCACGGTTATAAAGAGGAATTGATTTGCGGATCACATTGTCTTCAGCCGGATCCCAACTCTTACTTTCGTACATAATTGGCGCATCTTCAGACTCAAAACCGACATCAGTGACACGTATTTTCAACCCGTTATCAGAATCAATACGATGGACAAGGTGTTCAAAATACGGTGTCGTTCTAATGACTCCAATCACGACGCCCAATAAATCAAATGTCCCAATTTCGAAAACAGGAAAATAGACCAACATGCCATTTTTAGGCGCTGACTTATCAAAACTATCTTGTATTAATCTTACTTTATCTGAGATGTTTGGCTCACCCGCTTGACTGATTCCATCTAAAATCAGCTCAAAGCGTTTACGAGAAGGATAGAAACCAAGTAAACGTGCGTTTTCTCTTGTTCTTGGGTAGATATCAGTTGCAACATAGATTGGAGCGTTGTCCTCCAAAATATAACCATGAGTGACATCGCCATCCTTAGGTATTGTGTAGATACCAAACCCAGGAAATGTCTTCCCAACACGATCAACATGCTTTTCAATATCGTCAACTTCCACTTTTTCCATCCATTGCAAACCAATAAGGCTTTCAGAGTTTGCAATGGTATGTTTGGCAAAGATCGAAAATTTATCCCAATCACTTCTATCATTAGCACTGAAAAATATTGCACTTGCTGCAATGTGTTGAATATCATTTTTTACAACGAACTGTAGAGACTGCACATGCCTTTCTGCTGCATCATTGAACGACGCTAGACGGTAAAATGTCTGCGCTTTATAACTTACAAATACACACACCAAAGTTACACTCATCGCGAGAATAAAAACAATCGTGCTAGATGAAAGTTTAGATAAAGAAAATATGTTGTTCCGACTGCTCATTTCACCACCCAAAATAGGCAAAAAATTAACTACAAACTATTTATAGTAAAAAACTGAGTTGTTATTCTTAAAATTATTCTATTTATATAACTGTCATTATATATGGGAATGCTTCAAAGACCCACATTTGTTGTCTTTTTAACCCAACAAGCTTAATCAATAAGTGTAAATGGCCATTTCTTCTAACCTTAGCCCTTGAATATGCTAGACTCAGCCCCTATTTTTTGGCTATGCATGGCAAAAAATAAGCCATTTTTGAGCGAGCCTTCGGTATATTACCGTCGATTTAAATGCCTTTATGCCAAACGTTGAGTATAACCAACACTCAACGTGATATTGAATCAATCCAAAGAGAATTCACCATGATTGTCGATTTAAACCTAATTCCAACTACGTTTGACATGCTACATGCGGGCCTGTTGGCTTCAAGCGTACTACTGCTTCTCATTGCTGTATCTCGCAAATCAAAAGAGATAGAAAAAATAGTTGAGAAACCAGTCGAAAAAATTATCGAAGTTGAAAAAGTAGTAGAGAAAATTGTCGAGATTGAAAAAATCATCGAAGTTGAAAAAGTAGTAGAGAAAGTGATCGAAGTTGAATCAAAGCTGGCAACGGCTTCAACTGACTCAGCTTTGCAACTTCTGTCAATTATGCAGCAAGAAGCGCGTCTGATCGATTTCCTAAACGAAGACCTGACTTCATTTGCAGATGAACAAGTTGGCGCTGCAGCGCGCGTTATCCACTCCGGCGGTCAAAAAGTATTGAAAGAGTATGTTGAGCTATCTCACATTCGCACTGAAGATGAAGAGACTCGCATCACTGTCGCTGAAGGCTTTAACCCTCAAGAAGTTCGTTTAACAGGCAATGTTACAGGTAATGCGCCATTCAACGGTACTCTTGTACATAAAGGCTGGAAAGCTGAGGCAATTAACTTACCTAAACTATCAGCAAACTACGACGCTTCTATCATTGCTCCTGCGGAGGTTGAACTGTAATGGAACACTCTCAACCTGAGGCTCAAGCTAAGTTTAGTGTTGGTATCGATTTAGGTACGACACACTGCGTACTGTCTTACCTTGACATCAACGATGAAGATGCTCGCGTTCAAGTGATGGAGATTCCACAACTGACCGCACCAGGCACCGTTGAAAATCGCAGCCAACTTGGTTCATTTTTGTATCAACCTCATGAGCATGAGATGGGCGAAGGTTCTCGTACCCTACCATGGACTCATGAGCCGAAAGCATTAGTCGGTGCTATTGCGCGTAATCTTGGCAGCAAAACGCCAATTCGTCTGGTTGCAAGTGCGAAATCTTGGTTATGCCATAGCGGTGTCAATCGCCGCGACAGCTTCCTACCACAAGGTAGCCCTGAAGAAGTCAGCAAAGTATCACCACTAAAAACAACAGAATTATATCTCGATCATCTTAAGCAAGCTTGGGATCACGCGAATCCAAATGCCCCGCTTTCTGAACAAGATGTAACGATTACGGTTCCAGCATCATTTGATCCAGCCGCTCGTGATTTAACGGCTGAAGCGGCTCGTAACGTAGGCTTTGAACATTTAACACTATTAGAAGAGCCTCAAGCTGCTCTTTATAGCTGGATCGACAACAGCAATGACACATGGCGCGATGAAGTCAACGTTGGTGACATCGTATTAGTCGTCGATGTAGGTGGTGGTACGACTGACCTTTCATTGGTTGCTGTGACAGAAGAAGATGGTAATTTAAACCTGAATCGAATCGCTGTAGGTGAACACATCCTACTTGGCGGCGATAATATGGATTTAGCTCTCGCTTACCGCTTAAAAATGAAACTGGCTCAAGATGGCAAGCAGTTACAACCTTGGCAAGTTCAAGCGATGACTCACGCATGCCGTGATGCAAAAGAAGCACTGTTAAATGACTCAGAACTTCAAGCGGTGCCGATTGTAGTCCCAAGCCGTGGCTCTAAATTATTAGGAGCAACACTGAAGACAGAACTGACACAAGAAGAAGTACAACAAACGCTCGTCGATGGTTTCTTCCCACAAGTCGGTATTGCGGATCACCCAGTACAAAAAGCGCGTGGCGCACTGACTCAAATGGGTTTGCCTTACGCTCAAGATGCAGGTATTACACGCCACATCGCTGCGTTCTTATCTAAACAAGCGAATGCTCAAGATTCAGGCTCTGCTCCTGCTCAAGAGTTCAACCCGTTTGCGAATATGCCAGGCATGCCGGAAGCAGAACCAGCAAGTGTCGATTTCATCAAGCCAACTGCTATGCTATTTAACGGCGGTGTTCTGAAATCAAAACTGCTAGCAACTCGCCTATCAGACACCATTAATGAATGGTTAATTTATGCAGATACAGAAATGGCTAAACAGCTTTCTGGTCTAGATCTGGATCTTGCCGTTGCAAGTGGTGCCTCTTACTATGGTTCTGTTCGCCGAGGCCAAGGTGTTCGTATCCGTGGTGGTATCGCGTCTAGTTACTATGTTGGTATTGAAAGCGCGATGCCTGCAATTCCGGGAATGGCACCACCAATGGAAGCACTTTGTGTTGCTCCATTTGGTATGGAAGAGGGCTCAAGCGTTCAAGTTCCTAGCCAGCAGTTCGGTCTCGTTATTGGCGAGCCTGTTCACTTCCAATTCTTCGGTTCAACGACTCGCCGTGAAGACGAAGCTGGCACTCATCTTGATTTCTGGCAGCCAGAAGAGCTGGAAGAGTTACCTGAAATTCAAGTGACGCTACCTGTATCTGAAGGGCGTAACATTGGCGAAGTGGTTCCTGTTACCTTAGCGTCTCGTGTAACCGAGCTAGGCACTTTGTACTTAGAAGCGATTGCAGCGGATAATGGCCAGAAATGGCACGTTGAATTTGATGTACGCGATGAAGCGTCAGGCGAAGCGCTTACGCAAAATAGCGAAAGCCAAAACCAAAGCGAATAACATCGACTATTCATAAAAATTCGGCATCCTTATGGGTGCCGTTTTTCTAAGTATCTCATTTAATTCGCTCTTAAATTGATATACTTTACATTCATCTAAGTTTCATGAGCGTATATCTCGCTCATTATCAGAGAGGTTCTTCATGGCATCTCCTCGTTTTCTTGTCGGAATCGATTTAGGTACAACCAACACCGTTGTCGCATTTTGTGAAATCACCGATGATCTACAGCACTCCCCTGTTTCTCTTTTCGACATCGACCAACTTGTCGGCCCGGGAGAAGTCGTAAGAAAACCATTATTACCTTCGTTTCGCTATCATCCCGCGCAAGGTCAAATTTCAGCATCGGACTTAACTCTTCCTTGGGAACATTGTCCAGTTTCAGGTGATATCAGTAACGCTATTGTTGGCGAATGGGCAAGAGAACTGGGCGCAAAAGTCGAAGGCCGCCAAGTATCAAGTGCCAAGAGTTGGCTTTCTCATCAAGCGGTTGATCGTCGTTCTGAAATTTTACCCTGGGCAGGCGCGGCAGACGTCGATAAAGTCTCCCCTGTTATTGCGAGTGCCAGTTACCTTAATCACATTCGCCAAGCGTGGAACTATCGCAATCCAAGTAACACACTTGAGGATCAAGACGTTGTCGTTACTGTTCCGGCTTCATTTGATGAAACCGCTCGTAAATTAACGTTAGAAGCGGCAAACATCGCAGGTTTAAGCAAAATCGTGCTTCTTGAAGAGCCTCAAGCCGTTTGTTATGACTGGTATGCAAGGCACCAAACAAGTGCGACACAAGAGCTCGCTCAATTGCCATTGATTCTTGTCTGTGACGTAGGTGGCGGTACGACCGACTTGAGTTTAATCGAAGCCAAATTCTCAGACGATGAACTAGGGCTTGACCGAATTGGTGTTGGCGAACACTTAATGCTTGGTGGTGACAACCTTGATTTAGCCTTGGCTCACCTTGCTGAACAGCGTTTCAATCAAAGCAAGAAACTCAATGCATCGAGCTTAACAAAACTGATTCAGCAGACACGTAAAGCCAAAGAAGGTTTACTCTCTACAGGTGCACCTGACGAAGTTAAAATCACCATGCTCGGCAGTGGTTCGAAACTATTAGGTGGCACAAAAAGTGTCAGTCTAACGAAGCAGGAAGTGCACCAAATAGCACTAGATGGATTCTTCCCTCTCACTGATTTTGACCAAGTGCCGGATAAACGCCGCAGCGCCGTTGTAGAGTTCGGCCTCCCTTATGTGGCCGATCCTGCGGTGAGTAAACATGTGGCTGAATTCTTAACTCAGCACCAGCAAGTCTCTCAAGCAGCACTAGCCTCACTCGATTCAATCTCTGAGAATCAAGACAAGGCTGCGATACCTGTTGGCCTATTACTTAATGGTGGTGTGTTCAACAGTGAACTGGTTACCTCTCGGATTACTCAGTTACTAGAAAGTTGGCGAGGCGAACCCGTAACGGTTTTGGATAATCCACATCCAGACTGGTCTGTGGCACTGGGCGCGGTTGCGTTTGGTAAAGCTCGACGTGGTGCTCAACTTAAAATTGGTGGTGGCGCTGCGCGCTCTTACTTCCTGCATCTTCAAGAGAAAAACAAGATGGGCAATGCACTTTGCCTTCTTGCAAAAGGAACCGAAGAGGGACATGAAATTCGACTTTCAGGCCGTCGTTTCTCTCTGACTCTTGGAGAACCCGTTAAATTTAATTTGCTCACATCCACGCACGATGTTCTTTCAGCGGAGCAAGGTATAGTGAAAAATGGAGCAGTGGTTAAAGTCGACGCTGACCTGTTTACGCCGCTGCCACCTTATATCTCGACCCTTGAAGGCGATGCTGTCGATCTTCACGCCAACCAAAAAGATCGAGTGGAAGTGCAACTTGCGTTTCAACTCACCGAAGTCGGCACTTTGAAAATGGAATGCGTAAGCTGCGAAGATGAGAGCAAACGCTGGAACCTTGAATTTGAAGTTCGAAATAAACAGAGTGATGAACAGCAGAAACAAGATTTACACCCTCGCCTCCCAGAGTGCAAAGAGCTGATCTCACGTTTATACAGTGGCAACAAAAAAAGTGCCGATTCGAAAGAGATCAAAACGCTCGCTAAAGAGTTAGAAAAACGCTTAGGTAAACGTGAAGAGTGGGATTTTGTCACCTTACGTCAATTGTTCGATACTTTCTCGCAAGGTCGTAAGCGCCGTCGTCGTTCAGAGCAGCATGAAAAAAACTGGTTAAGACTCGCAGGTTACTCTCTGCGTCCGGGTTTTGGTGATCCAACCGATGCATGGCGTATTGAGCAAGTTTGGATGCTTTATCAGCAAAACATTCAATTTGAAAATCACCAAGGCTGGAGCGATTGGTGGGTATTTTGGCGTCGAATTGCGGGAGGCTTAAACCAAGAACAGCAAGAAACTATCCTTGCCGATATTGCCAAATACCTTCACCCCGGAGCAATGAAAAACCCAGCATCAGCCAAAGCCGCTCAAGATAAAGGATATGAAGCGATGGTGCGCTTAGCCGCCTCGCTTGAGCATCTGGAAGTTGAAGATAAAGTACTACTTTCGACATGGTTTTTAAGTAAAGCGATCAATCAGCCACAATACCCTCAAGCGCATTGGTGGGCATTAGGTCGTCTTGCTTCTCGAACGCCACTTTATGGCAGTCAGCATAACGTTATTCCTCGTGAACAGGCTGAGCAATGGCTACAGAAATTACTCGATCAAAACTGGAATAAAGAACCGATGGTGGCTTTTGCAACGGTAATGATTTGTCGCAAAACAGGCGATCGCTTATTCGATATTTCGGACGATTATCGTGATCAAGTATTAACCAAACTCAAATCCAGTAAAGTGCCTGATTCTTGGATTGAACTGGTTGATACCGTAAAAGAGTTATCGGAAAGTGAATCGAAACGCGTCTTTGGTGATGCGCTTCCAAGTGGGTTATCTTTGATTAAAGACTAAAGCTAAGACTTACTGTTCTTCAAAACAAAAAGCGTAAAGTAAATCACCACTTTGCGCTTTTTATTTATATCTAATTCGATTCAAACGAAAACAAATCCCTTGATTTAAACACCTATGTTCCGCAGAAGGTTCTATAAGGCCCGAAATCACTTGGTGCGGGTTGTGCGAACTCTTCACAACCTGGCTGAACTTTAAATGGATTCTCTAGTACCTTGAGTAGACGTTCAAAAGGCCGAAAATCATTATTTTGTTCTGCCGCAAGAATCGCCTCTTCTATCTTATGGTTTCTTGGAATATAAACAGGGTTATGACTGTCCATTAGATCTGTTCTCTCGGCAGGTGAGATCGGATTTCTATCTAGTCGCTGGTGCCATTTTTTGTTCCAAGCAGTCCATTCTTCAGTTTGCTTAATTAGTTTCTCGGTTTCGTTTTTCTCACCACCTACCACTTGCGACAAAGAACGGAAAAACTGTGTGAAATCGACATCTTGCTCATTGAGTAAACTTAGTAACTCTTGAACAAGCTCAAGATCGCCCTCTTCTTGATCTTTCAACCCCAGTTTAGCGCGCATTCCCACCAACCATAATTCCTGATAACAGGCCATATAGTGCTGCAATGCGTTAGTGGCGAGTTCGACCGACTCTTCTTCATCGTCAGAGATAAGTGGAAGCAGAGTTTCAGCGAGACGAGCAAGATTCCACTGCGCAATATGAGGTTGATTAGCGTAAGCATATCGACCTTGCGAATCTATAGAGCTAAATACCGTATTGGGGTCATAACTGTCCATAAATGCACACGGCCCATAGTCAATAGTTTCGCCCGAAATTGTCGTATTATCGGTATTCATGACACCATGAATAAAACCAACTAACTGCCATTTAGAAACAAGTTTGGCTTGTTGTTCACAGATAAGTGTGAGTAAAGTTAAATACGGGGAATCCGTCTTCTTTGCCTGTGGGTAGTGGCGATCAATAACGTAATCGGCTAGCTGCTTAACTTTGTCTTGCTCTCCGTTAGCTGCAAAATATTGGAAAGTACCAACCCGGATATGACTTGATGCTGTACGAGTGACAATCGTCCCAATTGCGGCCTGATTTCGCCATATCTGTTCCCCTGTGATCACCGCAGCAAGAGCGCGTGTTGTCGGAATATTTAACGCATGCATAGCTTCAGACATAAGATACTCGCGTAATACAGGACCAAGAGCCGCTTTGCCATCACCAGAACGCGAGAATGGTGTTCGCCCTGAACCTTTTAACTGTATATCGCGTCTTTTACCTTCACGATCAATCACCTCACCAAGCAGCAAAGCACGGCCATCACCTAGTTGAGGGTTATAATGACCAAATTGGTGACCAGCATAGGCTTGAGCTAAAGGCGCAGCTCCTTCGAGTTTCTGATTGCCAGAAAATATAGTCGCTAATTGCTCATCAGTGGCCAATTGAACATCGATATTTAACGAATGAGCAAGCGCATAATTAAATTTAATCAGTGAAGGGGATGGCGCAAGTTCAGCATCTTGAGATTGATAAAAACCAGACAGCTCATTGAAGTAGCTATTATCAAAGTGGATCTGTACAGAAGAATCGGTATTTGAGTTACCCCCACTTGAGGCAAGATCTGTTTTATCCGTTGGCATGGCAAGGTTCCTTTTGTCATTGATGCTGACACCTTACTGGTAGTAAGCCTGTAGAGCAACTGAGTTAGATGACTGGAGAAGATGAAGCGCACTCAACACATAATTTTTGTTCCACTAAATGAACTAAAGGTGTTTTTGTTGTCGAGGGCAATATGGTTTGCTCTTTTTCTAGCAATATTTTGGACATTTCCGTGTTACGATTCTTAGCACACTCTAGCCTTTCGGATTACTTTTAGTATTGCAACCATGGTGCTGGCTAAACTCTCTTATCTACCACAACTGGACTCCTTTGCGAAATCAGGTGGATACTTCGTAAGCGCGTCATAAACCCCGCATTCTAACCGCCTATCACGCATAATAAGATCAAGTATCCAACCATGAGGATATTTGAAATGGGAAACGCTTATCGAACAATCTGAATCGAGTTCATTGTCGACACTCGCGTTTTGTAAGCTCAATGAACTCAATCCCTCAACGTTCTATGCCAAGGTGGGTTACCCAAGTCAGTGAGAAGTTCAAACCACTCTGTGCAGCCCTAAAAGAGCACTTACTTCAACAAGTGGTGGTTCAGGCAGATGAAACGCCGCTCAATGTGCTCAAGGAATATAAGCATTGTTACATGTGGCTCTACTGCTCGGGCGCAGACTCGCCAGATGCCGCACTCCCTAATGTAAAAAATATCGCCTTGTACGACTATCAAAACAGTCGTGCGAGAGCCTGCCCTGTTGCCTTCTTGGGAGACTATAGTGGTTATCTTCAAACGGATGGCTATGGTCTATGATGGGCTTCACCAGGTGACTAATGTTGGCTGCTTGGCGTATTCACGGCGTAAGTTCATGGAGGCTAAGAAGCTTCAAGTAAAAGGCAAAGCGGATAAAGCGTTGGCCAAAATCCAGAAGCTCTATGGGCTAGAATCACGCTTAAAAGGTGCGTCTGTCGAAACACGAAAAGCAGAACGTAAGATACACGCCAAGCCGATACTGGATGAGCTGTACGAGTGGATGACGACCCAGCAAGTGATAAGCTCTAGTCCATTAGGTAAACCGATTAAATATACGCTTGGGCAATGGCCGAAGCTGATTCGTTACATCGACGATGGTCACTTATCTATCGATAATAATCGTGCTGAACGCGCAATTAAACCGCTGGCTATTGGCAGGAATAACTGGCTGTTCTCGACCACCACAAGTGGCGTTGACGCGAGCGCGATGCTTTACAGCATCGTCGAAACTACCAAAGCAAATGGCCTTATCTTATATGATTACATGGTCAAGTGCATGAAAGAGCTGGCGAAAGCAGAGCCAGATATCGATGCACTCCTACCTTGGAACTTCAAACATTAGCAAGATCGCCCCGTGGGTTCATGGGGCGCATACTATAAATCGAGCAAGTGCTATGCATATTTTGTAAGGTTTAGTTCCTCAGATTCGCAGATTGATTTTAATTACAGTTCACTAATGGTGGTATCGCGCCAGTTTTAAATTCATGTTCAGGAATAACGTAATGGTCGGCTTTTATACGGGCTCGATACAGGACTCTTGGCATACTTCCTCCCAGATATCGTTCTACGACACCTGGAGTGAACTTAAATACGGAGCCATTAAGGTAAAGAGCTGAACTACGGGAAATAGGCTTATAATCCGCGTAGATACTTAGATAACCTTTAACACCACTATCTCGCAATTGCTTTTCTTCATGATTTGAGCTCCATGTAGGAGTAACCCGAACCGTGCCATCTAAAAACATCTCTTCAACGCTGGTTTGTATTGGCGTAAAGCAGGCGTGTAGTTCCTTGACTTCCCCACACCCTGTAAGAAGCAGCATGCATAGTGGCATTGTGGCTATTGACGGTAATCTTATAGAGGCTGTCTGCGTGCCAGTTTTTGAGAGAGGCTGCTCGTGATGAGCAGCCTGATTAATCTTAAGGCTCAATTTTCTCATAGGAGAACTTATCTTTTATGTACTGATTAAAGTATGTGCCATGGCTGGTTGAATAGTAGAATTTTTCCCAAACACCAGCAGGAACATCAAAGTACCGATAAGTACCACCATACTTAAATTTGATGTCTAGGATATTGCTTATTTTTGAGTAACCCATGTGGCTAATCGCTGAGGAACTAGAAGGGTTTTGTTCGGACATCGGATATGGCGTCAGGTTTTTTGTAATACTTTCCATCATTTCAGCAATAATGTCTCGTACAACCTGACTTTCTAAGTACGAGTGTTGCAGACTGTGTGCTGAGAAATCATGTAATGTACTTCCATTAATTGGATTTGCTGGAATTGCACCAAACAGCTTCCGTACGCCACTCATAATGAGGTCATTTTCGTTGGTGAACGTTTTTGCTATCGAAGGGCTTTGTTGTCCAAATACGCCGCCGACACTCAAGCTAGGATTTGCAATGCCAATGTAACCAAGCATTGGGTAATCACTAAGTGTTGAGCCATCATAATATTGGTAAGTGCCCATGATATCCGAGTACAGGCTGTTTCCATAGAAATTCCCTTGGGAATGCGTAACTAAAATAGTTCGGTTACATTTTGATAGAAGAGAGTTCAATACAACTCGCATATTTGCGTAATTCGTTTCATTAGTTATCCCATAAATATTTTCTTCCATGATTAACTCCATGAACTCATTTAAGAATCCTAATGTGTACTTAGAAGCCTTATTTAGTTCACCCGCAATAAATAATACTAGAAGCTTTCGCTTTGGATCGTTCTCGTCTAAGTCTTCTAGTTTATGTAGTCCTACCTCATAAATCTGTTTAAAGAATGCTTCATCAAAATTATGGACCCCTTTAACCTCTTCAGCTTTTGGGAACATATACAAATAGTTATCTTGAAATTGGTTGAGTGCATTCTTGTTTGATGTGTAATCTGAATGCTTTGTAAACATTCCATTCACGTAGAATAGCTGAAGTTTGTCTACATTTTGAACACAATAACTATCAGCCATCGCTGTAGAGTTATATAAACCTGTTGCAAAAATAGATAGAAGTGCCTTTGTCCATACTTTCATTAGCTCACCTCCTTGCTATACCCAACGCATGGTTCGGTAGGTATTTGAATTAATTCGGTGTTGTCCCCTATCATTTTTGCGATACGCTCATGCCCAATGCGTGACATCAACGCTCTTTCAAGGTTGTTGTAGTAGGCCAAATGTGGAGCAACATAGTCAGGGTCTTCGCTTCTGAGCTTAACAAAGCAGCGATCCAATGCTAATTCTTCGTTATATGCTAAGGCGGCAGACTCTGGGGACATAATGATACTGCTGTCTAAAGCAACCTCAGTTTGTTTTTTCCATACATAGCTTGCAGCGATAGCAATTTGTGTATATTTCTGTTTGTTCATTGGATACATGGAACTCACAGCCAGTTCATAATCATCACGAATGCCATTGTTGTCCTCATCCTTTCCAAGAACAGGGCTCGCTGGAGGTGTCGGTGGGTTCACATTGAAGTCAGACAGTTTACGCCATGCAGATGAGTTGGAAGGTATATCATCTTTAGACCACCATTTCGCAATGTAATGATCGGCATTTTGTCGAACAATACCCCCCCCTTGGTAGACCTTGTTCGGCTCCCAATCCTGAATTTCTGGAGTATCTACGAATACCCAGCCGTCCCAGCTAATATTATTGACTACTGGTTCACTGCCTTTCGTCCACTGTGAGGAAATGTATATATCACCTTTCCATGTAACTACATCACCAGAGGTATATACCTGATCTGGTGACCATTCACTTGTGGCAAATGCGTAGCTGGAAAAGATAACAGCCGCGACTCCGATTTTATTCACTATTTTCATATTTGTCCTTGAAAGTGTATTGATGTTTGTTCCTTGCTGGATGAATAACTTACTTCATCTAAAATGAATTCGTATCGGTTCAGTAATCTAATCGTGTCACCAGAGTTATTAAGTGTTACTCCTGATTTGATCGTATGAGTTACGTATTCGTTTTCGCCAATATCAAGATCTATAGCTTCGCTTTTAAGGGATTGGTCTTGGATGATGATTTGGCCTTTAAAGTTTTTACCTTGATTGAATATGGTGATGGTTTCGTTACCTTTATCGGTGCCACTTTGGTTTGGCAGTAATGTTGAAATCTAGAAAAACCAGTAAATGGTCAGAAGCACGAGTATCATTGTTTCCGGTTACACCAGATAAATCATCAAATACTCTAGCGCTAACGCCCCCTTGGAGCAGGCTAGCTAAAGAAGGTGTGATTAGCATCTGATCGTACAACGCTTTAGACACTGGCGTATCGGACGTATAGTTGTCGAGATTGGTTTGTCTGGAGTTCTCTACGGATGTATCCACCATTTTTATTATCGTTGCTGCCGTATCTGTGCTTTTTAGGCCATAAGAAACATGTTGCCCCCTTGAGTAATGGCTCTGTCATGTTTACTAAAAAGTCACCAACGCGGTTTTCTGCTTCTGCGCCAGTCAGCTGTCCGTTTTCTAGTGTGTTGAGTGAGGCGTCATCAGGTGTGTCGTTAAAATCACCGAGCAATGCAACATATGGGGTCGAAGAGTTAGAAATAACTGAGATCAGAGCCAGCGCTGACAACGTACGTTGTTCATCCGTTATTGCGCGACCGTTGTATCTTGATTTGGCGTGGTGGTTGAGTAATAAAACCTCATGCCCTTTATAGGTAACGTACAACTTCAAAACTCGTCTTTGATCGACAAAGTTTTGGTTATTCTTATCAATGGCGAAATCTTTCACTTCATCTGCATTTATGCGATTTCTTGAAGTAAGCCTGTATTGCACCTCTTTGCGGATTGCATAGGCAAGGTTCATGTCGTCGGTGCTGTCATCATCAATAATGACATCCCATTTATCGGGAGAAAAGAAACGCTCTACTGCGAATCGGTCACGTACTTCTTGCAATGCCACCACATCCGCTTTCAGAGCCTCTACTACTTTTTCGTAGTTTATAACTCTGGTTTTGTTCATACACGCAGAAAGGAATTTTGAATTGTATGTCGCTATCCGTAAATTCTCTGAGCTGGTCGCTGAGGCTGTACATGCAAAAAAACAGGCAATGAAACTTAATATGTATTTCATAACTTATTGTATGGAAAGGTTTTAGGTGGGAGTAAGCCTATGGGTTACTCACATGTAGTCAATGTGGTGTTTTGTAATTTTCGACAAGCTTGGCGTGCGGTTGTTGAGACTATGTAATGCATTGCTTATTTTTTGTGGCTGACAAGGCTTTGTTACTTAATTAAGTGAGAAGACATGGCCGCCCCATGTTGATTGATACTTAAACAATACACTGAGTTTCAGGCATACCAAGCCTTGTAAGCTTGTTCAACGCTTTGATCATAGCGTAAGTCTCGCCAACCTGAGCGTTGTAATTTCTTAGGCTTAGTTTCCCACCTCACAACTGTTTTACCCGATACATCGCTGTATCTGAGAGCGAGCGCTTATGATAACCATACTACTTTTTCCACTTCTTGTTGGAGCCGTACAGCTCCTGGTAACCTACCGCCATATTGCGAGGATGTCCTTGTTCCCAGAAGGCAGCTCCTTCCCTTGGCGGGATGAGCGGAACCGCTCGCTTTATACGTATTGCATCATGGCAATGTCTTGTGTCATAAGCACCATCACCTGATATCTCAATGATTTTACGACGTGTCTGCTTAAGTAGGTTGGGAAGCACTTCGGCATCGGTAACGTTAGATAAATCTCAGCTCTGCTGCGACCATTTCGTGGGTGCTGGTACCTACAGCTAAATGTGGCTTACGCCAGACTCTGCGCTTCCCATCAGTACCATGCTTTTTGACCTTCCATTCACCTTCGCCATAAACCTTGAGACCAGTGACATCGATGGCCAGATGCTGTATCACGCCTCTGGTTTTGGTTTTAAATGAAACCTCAACTTCCTTAGCTCGACGGCTTATACAGGTGTAATGCGGACAAACACGCGGTATGTTAGCCAGCTTAAATACGGGGTCAAGAAAACCTTGCAGCGCTCTCAATGGCATAGAGAAAACGCGTTTTACCATCACAGTGCGGTAGTAATGGCTAGGTCGCTGAATTGACGAGGCCTGCCGCGCTTGTTCTGTTTGCTTTGCTTCCATTCGCGTATAGCTTCTTCATCAATCCAGAAAGTGAGTGAACCACGATTGATTAGGGCTTTGTTGTACTGCTTCCAGTTAGTTGTTTTGTAACGAGGCTTCGGTATAAGGCTACAATGATTAACTGATGTAGCCGATCAGATCGTAAGTTCCTGATTAAGCTCAATTGAATTACGCAACAAAGCCAACTCACGTTTGTCATTAGAAAATCTATTGAAACCTCTTGGGATTAAGTTGATGCGGTTTACTGTTGTTAACAAGGAGAGGGGTATTTTCGAGCTAGAAAGTGCCATGTATAAAAATTCAACCTGAGAAATCTTTGGACAAAGGTGAGTTAGTGGTATCGCTCTATACAACTTGCGCCAGTTTAGAAAAAGTACCTTGAAATCTTAAACGTTGCTGTGAAAATACTGATACTTTTATAACTAACTGTTTATAAGTTGTTTTATCCAATCAGGTAGCAAAATTACCTAGTCCACTACAAACAGCTAAACTATGGTGCCCTTAATTAAACTCACTACTTTGCCAATCACTTCCTGACTAACTTGCGTCGTACTCTTGAGCCTAGCAACTAACTGAGCGTTGTTCTCATTGCGTGCTGTTGATTCCTTAATCAAATTTCTAAGCTCCAATAGTTCTTGTTCGCCGCTGACCAAGGGAATTAAAGCACTGAGGTCGATGCTAGTTTTTACTAACAACTGTTCCTGTTCTCTCGATAGTGAGAGGTTTGCCTTTGCTGCCGCTTGGTTTCCCAATTCATCCATATCAGTCCCCTAACTTTTTATTAGCTTCATTCAGCTTTTGGTTTAGCTTGTTTGATTCTTCTGAGATATTGCTAAACGTTTTAGTAATATCTTCGTTTAGCCCATCTATCCCAGCCTTATTTAACAATCGAGTCTGAACATCCTCAACATCTTTAATACTAACGAGATGAGCGGTGATAGTTGCATTGTTAGCAATTAGCTGAGCATAAGCTGCGTTCACTTTTGCTAGTAACTCTTGTTCTTGAATATGAAGAGGGTCGATCAACTCTGCTCTTTTTTTTGCCAGTTGCTTTTGAACCTGCCCTGTCCAAATCATCAGAGTGTCAAACTTCTGAACATCTTCATAAGGAGCTCTCGGTGCAACAAACCGTTTGTTGACGTCATCCCATACCACCTCTCCTCTAACTGTTTCTTCAAGCTGTCCAGTCTTGATAAAGGTTTTCAGATACTCTTGGAGCCACGTTGTTTGAATCCAACCTTCGCGTTGCTGCCGAACCATTTGAAAATATGTCTGAACCAACGTAACGTGCGATTTTTGCAAGCTTAATAGCTGCTTTTCCATACTACTGGACAAGGTCACAACCTCAGCTGGTAGCTTTGTCGTGCAGCCCGTAAACGTTACGAGAATAAGCAATATGGTTAATAGTCTCTTCATAGAGCCTAATCCTTTTATATTGGATACTTTAAATACTGCGAGAAATACGTTTCACAACTAATCAATAGTTTTACGTTTCTCAGCAACAACCTTAAGTTTCTTGCGATATACACTTATTGAGTGATCTTTTAGTAGGCTATTCGGAGCTCTACCTTTTACCCACAGAGCTTTCAAGCGGTAGAGAAGTGAAACATGATAAAGCAGTTGAACATGCTCATATGGCTCGGCCTTGCAGTTTGACAAGAAACGCATATTGCCAGCGTGTATGTAACGTCCAAACTTAGATGACAGCCATTCATTTAGTCTCGGGCCAATATTTGGTATCCAAGCGACTAGCATGGAAAGCGCTCCAACAGCTACCCCGTTTGGCGGAAGCATAGTTACGCAGTCTGCAGCGTTCACAATTCGATGCAATGGCGTCTTAATTTCTGATATCCAATCGTGATCGCCTACTCGGGGGGAACCAAACGTATAACACGCGGCGATGCCACTTTTGAACTTCAGTTTCTTAGCGGCGATTGTGGCAATTGCCCCGCCTAAGCTGTGACCAGTGATTAGCAATGGTTTGATTCCCTCCTCAAGCTTATCCAGTTCGTGGGCGATATCGTTCGCTACTTGTTCATAAGCTCGCTTGAACCCAGAGTGCACAAAGCCCTTTGTCTCGCATTTGGTCAATACAGCGTTTGCATCTGATTTTACATCTCGAATACTCGTGGCTTCTGTCCCTCGAAATGACAGAACATAAAACTGCTCAGTTTTTACCAGAATTGCTTGTGTCCCATTCTTATCAAATGTCTTGATCAGTTCTGCATGAAGGTACCCTAAGCCTTGATTGAGATCATTGAGCTCTTCCTCGTGGTCATACGCTAAGCCTTGCACCATAGAAATAAACTTTGCTGCTTTATTTGAAGAGTTGTCGGAAACGAGTTTCGATAGTTCATCTTCCACAAATTGCTGGAGGTTGACTCCTGGTATAAACTCATTGAAGCGTTTATAAGCAAGTTCAGACATACACGACATTAACCAAGCGGTGCGATCACTATACGCCTGTCGATATGTGGGCGTTTGCCTTTTGAGTAACTCCTCAGTTCCTTCTTGATAGATATCTGTCATTATTCCATTCCTTGAGAATTATCTTTCTTAACCTATTGTAGATATGAATCTTTTTCTTTGTGCCCAACCTCAATATCGACAGTTTTAGCCTAACAACCATCAAAATGCTGAGCTTGGTCACTCAATGTGAGAGTCATCATGAAATCTTTATGAAATAGTTCAGATTCAATCACTCACCAGTAGATAACAGTAACCTTAGCGTCAGGTCTTGCTTTGAATACCATTAGTTCAAGTATTGTAAAAATTGCGTACTCAACTTTAGTTAAAGAGCGGTACTAACAAATTTTGKGGCAGATCTGAGCTAGCCAGTCCACAATTGATTTGTTCTCCGCGCACAATTTGGATTCACCATAAAGCAAAGCCAACGCTTCATCGGAAGGTTGGCTTTGATGGTATTAACGCAGTCGAGCTAACACGACATTCTGATCTAAATTTTCTTGGTAATCAGTGTAATCAAAACCTTTATCAAATATGTATTCGGTGATTAAGGTTCTTGCGGTATCCACCAGCGTTTTACCGCTCCAAGGTTTTTCAAAATATTGATTAATACCTGCCGAATTAATGGCGGTTATGGTATCTGAATGCGTCGCCTGCCCGGTGAGCAGTATCTTCTTCGTCTCTTTGAATCGACTATCCTGCGAAATTTCACTCAGCAACTCGACGCCCGTTTGCCCCGGCATAACATGATCTGAAATGATCAATGCGATAAACTCACCAGAAGCATCGAGATCATCCATCAACTCAAGTACTTCTGCTGCCGATTCACAATCTTCAATATTTATCCAATTTGAAAGGGAATCTAAATCTTGCAGAACTGCACTCAGGACTTCACGCTGGTCGTCCACACAAATTAGGTTAAGCTTCTCCATAATCGCCCTCAATTGGTAATTTAATTCTAAAAATTGTTCGGCTCGAATCGCTTTTTACTGCAATTGTGCCACCGTATCCGCTGATTATTCGTTTAACAATCGATAGTCCTAATCCCAAACCAAATGACAAACCACCCTTTTTAGTAGTGAAATTTGGTTGGAATATTTTTCTACGTGTAACTTCATCGATTTCAGGACCATTGTTTGAAATCGTGATTAATATTTTTTGATTACTTACTCGTGTTTGTATATCAATTTCAGGCTCATCAGTATGGTTCATTGCATCACAGGCGTTCTTCATTAAGTTTGCCCAGACCTGAACCAACTCCGTCGATGAGCCTTTAAAACGAGGTAAAGCCGCAGGGCTCATTCGCACTGATACACGCCGCAGGTCACTTTGCAGCAATGACACCGCTTTGTTGATGCTATCGTTCACATCAAACAGTTCTTCGGTTTGCACATCGGCACGGCCAAGTTGCTTCACAGATTTAACGATTCCAACGGTATGACGTGTAGCCAACCGCATATCATGCAAATCTCGTCCAATTTGCCAATATTTCACCGCCTGTTCAGGGTTACTTAACCAGTGCGACGACAACACATCTTCTGGCACTGCGCGAGCGAGATCTTTTGCGAGGCTTTTGCTCAAACCATATTGTTGCTCAAAGCGTTTGCCTCGTTTTCTTACATCGGACGAGGCACTATTTTGTCCATGCACCAACCCGTAATCAAAAAAGCCACTCGCCTCTGGATGCACCTCTTCGAGCAACTGGATCACCACATCTTCCAGCCTTTCTGATTTACTGCTCACCACACCAATCGCATTATTCAGTTCATGAGCAATCCCCGCGGCTAACTGACCTAATGTTGTCATCTGCTCAGCAGTATTTAACTTCTGCAGTGCCTTCTCTTTCTCTACCGCTTCTTGTGTCGCTCTGCGCTGTCGCCGAGAAAGTTCGTCCACAATAACAGGAGCAAACTGAGCACTAAGCGATCCAAAAGTCTCAGGCTCAACTTCTTCGGTATCTCTGTCTATCCAAGCCAATTCAACATCGGTTTTGGCTCGGACAGTGGATGAAGCTACCCAACTACCAGAAAAGAAACTATGTACACCAATAAATGCTCTTTCTGTGGCGGTAAAAATATGAGTTTGTTTGTTGGAGCCCTCTTCTTGGAAAAAGCCTTCTAGCTCACCTTTGCAAACATAATAGAGGCGCTCGTTATGCCCATCTTGATGGATGATAACGTCACCACTATTGACGATAAGCCGACGCTCAGAATTACAAAAATAGGCATCGATTAACCGATCTAATTTAATTTCGTACATAACCTATCTCAACTACTTGGTAGGATACTCTTAGGCATAAGCCCACTTTGGCATAAACGCACTTTGGTACAAACGTGCTTAGGTATAAACACGCTTTGGTATAACGCGCTTGATACATTAACCAATATGACCAACAGCATGAAGAATCCAAACCATAATGAAGCTTAACAGAACCCCTGTTACACCAAGAATCACACCTATTTTTGCCATGTGATTACTTTGAACATGACCCGTAGCATGTGCCAACGCATTTGGTGGTGTACTAATTGGCAAGGACATACCCAATGAGGCGGCAAAGGTCACAACAAGAATCAATGTAATCTCACCACCAAGTGGCGTTAGAGAGGCCATTGAAGAGCCTAAAGCAGCCATTATCGGCATCAATAAGTTGGCGGTTGCTGTGTGCGACATGAAATTCGCCATTGCTAAACAGAGGAATGCCGCACCAAATAGCACTACATAAGGTGAATATTCATCGAAAGGTATGCTATTCACAATCAATCTTGCGAGCCCTGTTTGATCTAACGCTAAACCAAGAGCAATACCACCAGAAACGAGCCACAACACATCCCAAGAAATCTTCTTCAGATCTTCTTTATTGATAATGCCAGTAAGCGAAAATATCGCGACTGGGATAAGTGCAACGGTGTAAGAGTTCATACCGTGAGCGGAGCCCATTAACCAGAGAATGATAGTGATTGCGAAAGTGACATAAACCAAAATTGCTTTCGGTGTTTTAAGGAATTTACCCTTAATGTTCAGCTCAATGCTTTGTTGCTCTGCTTTAAACAAGTGGCAAATCAGAAACCATGCAAGAGCCATCATAATCACCACGAATGGAACCCCAAACACCATCCACTCTCCGAAGGTGATCAGGTTATCGCCGACTAGATATTTCAGGGCAATCGCATTTGGAGGCGTTCCGATCGGCGTTCCGATACCACCAATATTGGCAGCGACAGGAATACAGAGAGCAAACGCAATTCTTCCTGGATCTTTTGGCCCAAACAACGCGATGACCGGTGTTAAAATTGAGAGCATCATTGCCGTTGTGGCGGTATTCGACATAAACATAGAGAAAATGCCAGTAATCAACATGAGTCCAAGCATCACGAACTTGGGGTCGTGACCAAACGGACGCAGTAACACACGCGCTAAGTTCACATCCAAACGGTATTTGGTTGCCGCCATCGCCAAGAAGAAACCACCTAAGAAAAGCATGATAATGGGGCTGGCAAAGGTTGCCATTATTTCGTTGTACTTTAGCAATTCACCGAAATGGGGTTGCCCTTCTTCGAGCCTAAAAAAGAAAATGCCTTTGTTCGATAGCATCAAAAGCTCAAGCACAATGATCACAACCGATGTGGCGTAAATGGGAATTGGCTCGAATACCCAACATAAAGCCGCGAGCAAAAATATTGCTATGACTCGTTGCTGAATGATCGTCATCCCCTCAAAAGGGAATGCGGAAAGCGGTAACACTAGAATAATAAAAGGAATTAAAAGTGGGATTATATACTTGGTGTATTGGCGCATAATACGGCTGCTCTTCCTGAGATTAATAGATTTAGATGCCAAGCTCACTCACAATTATGGGAGGCTCATGACATCCAATATCTCTATTATGTTGCAGTCCATATGAAAGATGTTTAGCGTGAGATCAAATAATATAAGTTTCGGTAACAATATTTATTCAGTATGTGACGTTGCAACTCGTCGATGTTCTCAGCAAAAACAGCAGGTTACACAAAATCAACTCAAGGGAAACATATTGGCAACCTATGATAATTCTATTTGCAGTCAAACGAGAAAATCTTCAACTTTGATCGCAGTTTTGATCACTCTTGTCTTTGACATTGAAATTTAAGAAAACCTCACGACCGCCGACGATCTCTTGGTTAGAGTGTTGAGCAGTATTCCAATTTGTTGTTTGTTCCAGATTTGATGGGGATAAGATTACCAATTGGGGGGTTAAGGGAGAGTTAAGGGAGGGTTAACGCTTAAAAATGAATCCAAAAAAAACCGAACCACAATGGGCTCGGCATATTAATATCATTCAACTGTTGGTCATTTGAGTCACAAAATTACGTACGTTCACCTAATCTTACTTTACCTTTAGAATCGAACCACAAGGCTTCATTTCTTCGGCGACCGAGGAGAATTGGGCCATCATCATAGAATAAAAAGTTTTTCCAATGCTTCTTGAATATTAACCACTTGGTTTCCAAGATGTTGTATTTTTCATAGCAGAAGTACACGGTCACATCATCTTGCCAATCAATATGAGATTCAACGCCTTCTGGTAAATCTGCCTCATCGGATTCCCATGCAACCATCCAATCTACTTTATCAGACCAGTTTGAGTCTTTACTTGGCCAGTCTTGTGAGCTGAACCTTTCCGCATCGGGACTCTGTGGGCTAATATTCTCTTTCCAGAACTGCGCTGCTCTAGATTGAGTCATAGGCTTGATCAACGCTAAATCCTCTTCAGGAACGGGCATTGATTGATGAGTAAAAATCCATTTTCTTTGGTATTCATCCAAAGTTGTGTAAGACATCAAAATTCCTCATTTATTCGGCTTTATAGTGCCATATTCATAGCATCTTTAAGTAATGTGCTATGTGCCATATCCAATAGATAGGCCTTTAAATTGGTTCAATACTGGCGTGCGATAGCAATTATTCAGCGCGCCAATTAGGGTTAATTAATGACATCAGGTTATGATCTTCCCACTTGTCATTAATTAACAAATAATCTTTTGCAAACCCTTCGCGTGTGAATCCCAGTTGTTGTAAAACCGCTTCACTGCGTTGATTGCGTGGCATGTAACCTGCCATTATGCGATGCATGTTTTGAACATCGAACATATAGTCACAAGCCATTTTTAGGGACTTTCTCATGATCCCACGACCTTGAGCATTCGCATCGAGAGAGTAACCGACATTGCATGCGTGAAATGGAAATCGAGACAGGTTACTGAAGGAGATCGTCCCTAACATCTCTTCCGTTTTGGCATCGGTAATTAAGCAGTAATAACCTAAGCCCATTTTATGCAGTTCATGCAACTTAATGAGTTTTTGAGCCCAGCCTTGAACAGTAAAAAATGCCGCTTCTCGCTTGGGTTCCCAGCCACGAAGATGCTCTCGATTTTTAATAAAATAATTGCTGATTAAAGTCGCATCGGTCGGCAGAGCGGTTCTTAAAAGAATCTCACCATCATTTTTATGCAACTGAAACGTAGAGCTGAGATCATCCATTAGCTCTTCCTAATGCCATAATCACGTAGTTTATTGGCAATTGACGTATGCGATACATTCAAACGCTTCGCTAACTTACGACTTGATGGGAAAGATTGATACAGGCGCTCTAAAATTTGTGATTCGTAATCTTTCATAATGTCATCAAGCGAACCATCAATATTCAGTGACGCTACATTGGAACTTACAGGATCCATTTGAGGAAGGTTAAAGTGCTCAATGCTTAATGTATCCCCAGACATCTCTGTGAGTGCTCGAAGTGCCATGTTATCGAGTTGGCGCATGTTTCCAGGCCATTGATAATTAGCAAGCTGCTCAATCAGCTCATGGGCAATGTCGGGTTTAACCATTCCTAACTGCTGTGCGTATTTTGCGGCAAAAAGTTCCAGCAAAGGCGCAATATCATTCGAACGTTCACGCAGCGATGGTATCGATAATGTAAGCACATTCAGGCGATAGAATAGATCTTCACGGAAAGTGCCCGCTTCGGCTAAGTCGGCCAATTTATGCCTTGTAGAAGCGATGATGCGGACATCAACATGCACCTCAAGCTCTTCACCGACACGGCGGAATGTACCATCTTGCAAGAAACGCAGTAACTTGATTTGCAAATGTGGGCTCATTTCCCCAATTTCATCGAGGAATACGGTGCCGCCATTCGCCTGTTCAAAGATGCCTTTATGGCCTTGTTCATGGTTAAACGAGCCCGGCGCATGCCCAAACAGTTCCGTTTCAGCAACATCATCAGGCATAGAAGCGCAGCTCAATACCAAGAATGGGCATGAAGAACGGTTAGAACGGTTATGGCACGCTTTGGCAAGCATCTCTTTTCCGGTACCGGTTTCGCCTTCGATCAGCAGAGGTTGATCAAGCATCGCCAGTTTTTTCGATTGACTCATCAAGGCTTTGTGACGGTTTGAAATTCCAACGAAATGCTCAAAGCCTAAGTTATTCTGTTCAGGTAAGGTTTCATTGATCGTTTGACTCTGCAACCCAGAGCGAATCGTCATTACCGCACTGGCTAGCATTGACTCATTTGAATCGCTGCTGAGATAAACAGGCATGATTTCGAGATTGTAATCCAGGCCACCTAGAACGATTGTTTGGCGCTGTCTTGCAATATTACCTTCAATCCAACGAGAGAAGTTGAAGCTTGGGATGAGAGTTGAGATAAATTCGCCAAGCATTTCCGTTTCTGTTTTTGCGAACAGCTTCAATGCCGCATGGTTTGCCATATCAACGGACCCTTTCAGATCAATCGCTAAAACAGGATCGGGTAAGTTTGCCAATAAGGCGATCAGCTCAGTGTTATGTCGTTCACTTGGCATGAATTGAATCTTTTTGACATCTTTTACGCCTGTAATTCTGCGTATTTCTGTCATCAATTCACTAAAAGTATCAAAATCAATGTCTGGGCAATTTAGGTAGATGATTCCCGTCACATCGATTTCGATTCCTCGTAAATCAATGCTTTTCGTCGCTAAAATATCAAGTAGCTCACGGGTTAAACCAAGTCGATCTTCACAAGAAACTTCTAAACGCACAGAGTAATCCTAAGTAGAGGTGTCAGGAAATGTTGACAGTAGTGTGAATTAAGCTCTGTGTGTCGTCAAGCCATCAAGCCCCTGTTTTCATAACAGAGGCGGCTTTTTCTCTTATTTTATACCAACAGTTTGCACCTTATTCACGATTTGCTTGCGGATGGTTGATAAACGTACAGCTCGATCTTTTTTCCATGGGATTGGTCGAAGCAGTGACATTGCTTTGATCCCTAGCCTTGCAGTCAAGATTCCGACACCGATACCTTGACCCGCGCGTGCCGAAACTTTTCCCGCTAAATCCATAGACAGCAGATCCATACTTGCATCAACGGCCAACTCACTCGCGCCCGCTGCCGCCATATTGATCAGAACCAATTTGAACAGTTTCACTCGCGACCAATAACCTAGCTCAACACCATAGATATCCGCTAATTTGTCGATCATCTTAAAGTTTCGCCACGCTACAAGTAGCATATCAGCAACCGCCAGTGGGCTGATCGCCACCAATAACGCCGCCTCACCTGAGAGCTGAGACACTAATTTGGTCGCCTGCTTATCTTGTTGAGCCACTACCATGGCATCGTACATGTCGAGTACTTCAGCATCACTGTGCGCTGGATTTATGCTATTTATCCATTTATCGTAAGCTGGGCTCTCCGTTGCAATCCCCCCTTCTTTCGCTAACGACTGACAAAAGCTTTTACCTTTGCCGACACTATCACTGGCCAGTAAAGTTTCGCTCTGTTCTTGAATGCTGAAATGAGCTTTAAGTTTACGTAGCTTCCATAGCTCTTTGCCGATGGCTCCTAAACCCAAAGAGGCAATACCCGCAATGAATGACGCCCAACCTAATGCCAACCAATCAGCGGTTTGAATTGCGACGATGACCGTATCAATGGCCTGCCAAGCGACAAGCCCTGAAAATGCCGAAGCTAATGTTGTTGCAATCCAACTGCGTGTTTTACTTGGTCTTATCACTCGCTCTAATTGATCTTCGCTTTCTATTGGCGACTCGTTTTCATTATCCTCAACCGTTGTTGGGATGAAGGTTTCCGCTGATTCAAATTGCAACTGAGCGTTCAGTTCTGGGGAGGAAGATGAGTCCGCGGACTCTTGCTCTTTTTCTACTGAACCCAAAGGTTGATCAAAGACTTGCTTCGTTTTTAACTCGATCATTTCAATTTATCTCCAATCAAATACTCTAAAGCTTTATCCAGTCTTAGATGCTTACAGGGTTCATCAGAACTCGATTCCATTGGTCTAAAGCTGGTAAATTCAAAACCATTCGTGTCCCAAAATACGCTATTAGGTAATTTTTTAGGAACATCACCCGGGAACATGGTCATTGGAACGCCGTCTACCGTGGTTCCTTGTAAAGCTGGAACGTTGGTTTGGCCTGATGAGATAAAACCTGTCGAGGTCGCTTGCACCGATGCAATGCTCATACAGCTCATATCAATATGTTCAAACGCTGCATTCTGCCACGCTGGGTGTACCATCTGTTGTAGCAACGACACTAAATTAGGGTGCTGTTCTGGTGTTACGTGATCGGCCTTGGTAGCGGCAAACAATATTTTATCAATCCTTGGCGAAAAGAGACGCTTGAGTATATTGCTGCGCCCGTATCGGAAGCTTTTCATTAACTGCTCTAACGCATGACGCATATCATGAAATGAATCGGCCCCTGCATTTAGTGGTTGTAAGCAATCCACCAAAACGATTTGACGATCAAATGTTGAAAAGTGATGTTTATAAAATGCTTTCACGACTTTCTGTTGATACTCTTCATAACGCGCTTTAAGCATCGCATATTGACTTGTTTTGCTAACCTTGCCCTGCTCTTCTTCGCTAAGTTGCAACGGAAAAAATTGCAGCACTGGCGCACCTTCTAATTCTCCTGGAAGAACAAACCGCCCAGGTTGAACCCAATGCAAACCGATATCTTTACAAGCATGCAAATAAGAGGTGTAACTCTCTGATATTTCAGCAAGCTGTTTTTCGTTGGCTTCATCTTGTGCTGAAAACACTTCAAGCTGTGTGAGCCAATTCTGGGCTAAATCTTTACGACGACCTTTCAAAGCCTCAAATTGCGTTTGGCTCCACTCTTCAAAGTTCATATCGAGCAAAGGTAAATCCAGTAGCCATTCACCCGGATAATCGACAATATCTAAATGTAACGTCGCGGATTTACCCAGTAATTTCTTACTGCGTTTCTCTGGTGCATATTTCAACGCTAAGCGGATTTCACTGACATCTCGGGTTGGTGATGGCCATGCAGGAGGCGTTGCATGTAGTGATTCCATCGCATCATCATAAGCAAAACGGGGGATCATCATATTGGTTTGTGGTACACGCTTAGCACCAATTAAACGCCCATCGCGAGCAGCAGACAGTAGTGGCAGGTTTTGGTGCGTAGAAGTGTGCAATAGCTGATTAACCATTGAAGTGATAAATGCCGTTTTACCCGCTCTGGACAAGCCAGTTACCGCTATGCGTAAATGGGAGTCCATTCCGCGATGGATCAAATCATTCATCTCTTGGGTTAATCTTTTCATTCAACATACTCCAGTAATTATTCGCTAAGAGTATGCAATATCAAACATTAATGCTAGATGAACGAAAAAGCCTCCGAAAAAATCAGAGGCTTTATAGTCGTTTCTACCAGTTTACAGCAAAAATCCGCTAGTCTTCTTCGATCAATTTATAAATCACAAAAAGTGCAATCTCAAGCAGCCCAGCCAATACCAGAGCAATAGTAATGTATTTATCGTTGAATATTGAAATACCATGAAGAATCAAATCATATCCAACAAACGCACTGATGGTGATCAATACTGCTAGCTGGACGAATTGAATAAAACGAGTCATAAAAGCTCCTGACTTTTGTTGTGAATAAAGGCTGAATAAGCTAATAGCCCTTGAGGAAAACGAATTAGGAGCCAGACTCAAACATCAAACCGACTCCTAATTAAAACGTTACGCGTTGGCTTCAGCGATTTTAACTTTCCATGTATCTGGGCCAATTTGATGTGCGTTCGCACCCGTTGAATCAACGGCTACGGTCACAGGCATATCTTCAACTTCAAATTCGTAAATCGCTTCCATACCCAAATCTTCAAAAGCAACCACACGCGCTTTCTTAATCGCTTTAGCAACCAGATAAGCCGCACCGCCGACTGCCATCAAATAGACCGCTTTATGATCTTTAATCGACTCTACCGTTGCAGGCCCGCGTTCTGCTTTGCCTATCATACCCATGATACCCGTTTCATTAAGCATCATATCGGTAAATTTATCCATTCGTGTTGACGTTGTAGGACCAGCAGGACCCACAGCTTCATCACCGACTGCATCTACAGGACCTACGTAGTAGATAAACTTACCTTTGAAGTCGACACCTTCAGGTAAACCTTCTCCACTCTCTAGCATGCCTTGAATGCGCTTATGAGCAGCATCTCGACCCGTTAAAATTTTGCCTGACAAGAGCACGGTTTCACCCGTTTTCCACTCTTGTACGTCCTCTTTTGTTACTTCATCAAGATTTACACGTCGAGTATTTGCGCCTGCTTCCCAAGTGATGTCTGGCCACTCTTCAAGTTTTGGTGGCGTTAGCTCGGCAGGGCCGGAACCATCAAGAGTGAAATGAACGTGACGAGTGGCGGCACAGTTCGGAATCAAACACACAGGTTTTGAAGCAGCGTGAGTCGGGGCAGTTTTGATCTTAACATCGACTACGGTGGTTAAACCGCCTAAGCCTTGAGCACCAATTCCCAGTTTATTCACGCGATCGAAGATATCTAAACGCAGCTCTTCTTCTGCATTTTGAGGTCCACGTTCAATGAGTTCATGAATATCGATATGTTCCATCAGAGATTCTTTTGCCAATACCGCTGCTTTTTCAGCCGTACCGCCAATACCTATGCCTAACATGCCCGGTGGACACCAACCCGCTCCCATTGTAGGTAAGGTTTTTTCCACCCACTCAGCAATGTCATCTGATGGGTTTAGCATCACCATTTTGGTTTTATTTTCGCTACCGCCGCCTTTTGCCGCGATTTGAATTTCAACGGTATCACCCGGCACCATATTGATATGAACAACCGCCGGAGTATTGTCTTTGGTGTTAATACGTTTACCCGCAGGATCCATTAAGACAGAGGCTCTCAATGGGTTATCTGGGTTAAGATATGCCTGACGAACGCCTTCATCAACCATTTGTTGGACAGTAAGATCGGTGGTTTCCCATGTTACGTCCATGCCGATATTGACGAAACAAGTCACAATACCTGTATCTTGGCAAATTGGGCGGTGCCCTTCTGCTGACATACGGGAATTAATCAAGATTTGAGCAATCGCATCCTTTGCTGCTTGGCTCTCTTCTTTCTCATAGGCTTTTTCTAGTGCTTGGACAAAGTCTAGAGGGTGGTAATAAGAAATATATTGAAGTGCGTCAGCGACACTGCTGATCACATCTTGCTTGCGAATAACCGTCATTGCATGCCTCTTTTAATAGTTCTGCTTCCTAATAATACCACTTGTTAAATTCTCATTATGTTGAGCTATTTATTGTCAATGCATCTGAACAGATAGATACGGTTGACTTATGTATGAGGAATCAACGAAGTAGCACCTTTAATATGATTTTATGATACTCTTGCTTTCCTTCACAAGCCATGCAGTGATTGAACTCTTTGTCACAAATTAAACAAATGAATAACGAAACGCACCAAATCCAAATAAAGACGATTACCTATCAGCCCGATCTTGCTAAGCAGTTGTTTTCTCTCATTGAGGCTCAACCTTGGGCAATGCTGCTACGTTCTGCCTCAACTGAGCATATCGATAGTCGGTTTGACATCTTAGTCGCCCAGCCGATTGCGACACTGAAAACCAAAGGTGAGATCACTGAGATTCAGCGATTAGACCAAGGCTATTCTTCAAACGAAACCATTCAATCAACGGATGACCCATTCTCACTCCTTAGCCACTATCAAAACCTTTTATTGCCTTCACAAAGCTGTGAGCTAGATGTGCCATTTGTGGGTGGTGCGCTGGGTTACTTTAGTTACGACTTGGGCAGACGAGTCGAAAGTGTCGATAGCATAGCAGTACAAGATATTGATTGTGCGGATATGGCTGTAGGTCTATATGAATGGGCGGTTATCGTCGATAACAAAGAGAGCAAAGCTTACGTTATTGGACTGAATGTCGAGCAACATTGGCAGTGGTTGAACCAACAGGTACCTGACTCCTCTGACCGATCTCCGTTCAAATTAACTGCACCGTGGCAGTCAAATATGACCAAAGCGACTTACAGTGAAAAATTCCATCACGTCCAAAATTACTTGCTCGCGGGTGATTGCTACCAAATCAATTTAGCCCAACGTTTCTGTGCCCCTTATCTAGGCTCTGAATGGAATGCTTATCAGAGTTTAGAAGCGTTTAACTTAGCACCGTTTTCTGCCTTTATTCGCACCGATGAAGCAGCGATTATCAGCGTATCTCCAGAGCGATTTTTAGAATTAAACCAAACGAAAATAGAAACGAAACCAATCAAGGGAACTCGACCTCGTTCGAAGGATGAAAAGCTTGATCGTGAATACGCGAATGATCTTGCCCATGCGGAAAAAGACCAAGCAGAAAACCTTATGATTGTGGACTTGTTGCGTAATGACATTGGTCGCGTAGCCAAACCCGGCACGGTGCATGTACCTAAGTTATTTGATATTGAAAGCTTTCCGGCGGTCCACCATTTAGTGAGCACCATTCGCGCAGATTTGGATAATCAATACCAAGCGGCTGACCTATTACGAGCTTGCTTCCCTGGAGGTTCGATTACTGGCGCACCGAAAATTCGAGCCATGCAAATCATTGAAGAACTCGAACCTCATAGACGTTCAGTGTATTGCGGCAGCATTGGTTATATCAGCCGCCATGGAAGAATGGACACCAGTATTACTATTCGAACTTTGGTCGCTGAAGAGAATATGATTTACGCATGGGCGGGAGGTGGCGTGGTTGCGGACAGCCAGTGCGATTCCGAATATCAAGAAACGTTAGACAAACTATGTCGAATTCTGCCGATTTTAACTGAGCTCAATGCCGACCAGTAAAGCTCAAAGAGCAAATTCCGAAGGTGGGGCAATTTAAGTTAGCCCCACTTCTCTAACATGGCTTTAAGATCGTCAGCGGTATAAGGCTTGGTCAGGATGTCATCCATCCCACACTGAATACACTCTTCACGCTCTTCCAGTGTAGTGCCTGCGGTCAAGGCTAAGATTGGTAGATTGTAACCCAATTCACGCAGCCTTTTTGTTGCTTCAAAGCCGTCCATTTCTGGCATTCGACAATCCATAAAAATGACATCGAACGACTGGCAAGCGACCGTTTTTAATGCTTCAACTCCATTCATGCAGGCAGTTGGTTTAATGCCCATTTTCTTCAACATTTGATTGATGATGACCTGATTGATACGAATATCGTCCACAACCAAAACGTTTAGCTGACTTAACTCTTTCTCACACAATTCTTTAACTGGGTTTCGCGTATCAATTACCTCTTCCTGAGCGACCGTTAAAGGAAGAGATAGTTGAAAGCGTGTGCCCTGCTTTATTTCACTGGTAAAGGAGATGTCTCCTCCCATCAAATCAACCAGCCGTTTACAAATAGCCAACCCAAGGCCCGTTCCTTCATAGTGACGACTGCTTGATCGATCAGCTTGAGTAAAGGGTTCAAATAACTTCTCTTGTTGCTGAAGAGCAATACCAATGCCTGAGTCTTTTACTTCAATATTAATGCGGTCGTCACTCCATACCGCGAGGAGTTTGACTTCACCTTGATGAGTAAACTTAATAGCGTTACCGACTAAATTCACAAGAACTTGCGTGATCCTTTCTAAGTCACCGATGAAGCATGTTGGCATTCTTCCTTCACTGCCAATATTGAGTACAATTCTTTTCTCGGCTGCTTTGGGTTTAAAAATACCTTGTATTGTCGATTCCAATTGCTGCCAGTGAAACTTCTTAGGAATTAACTCCATCATGCCTGCGTCAATTTTACTGAAATCAAGCAAGTCATTGATAATCGCCCGAAGCAACTCACCAGATTGACTAAGGTTATCAATATAGTCGGTTTGTATTTGATCGAGCTGAGTGTCTCTCAGTAATTCAGCACTACCGAGTAAACCATTGAGTGGCGTTCTCAGTTCATGATTGATCATTGCTACAAAATCACGCGTAGAACGTTCCGATTCTTCTGCGCGCTGTCTAGATTCAATATGACGATTCATGATCATCGAGCGACTAATCGCACTACAGAGCAAATCCCCAGCAAGCACGAGTTGTTTTTCGACGAAATCACGATCGCTGATTTCTGCATTCACCGCAAAACCAATCACGCCAACGATGTTGTGTTCAATGACCAGTGGAATACATAACTGCCTATCGATCCACTGAGGACGGGGGACGTCTTGGGCGATGACTTCTTGAGTCACTTCTCGAATAGATTTATCGCCGTACTCCAAAGCGCTTAAGCCGCTCATAGCGTTATTGGTCAAAGACAGGTAGCTTGATTCAATTACCGCGTTGTTAGTTAATCGCTGTAAAAAGTTAGCTAAAACTACGGCATCCAAATCACTAGAGATAAAAACCCGACTAAAACTGATCAACAAGGCATCTATCTGCTCTTCAAACTCTAACTTTTTGATATTGGATTCAGATGTGGCTTCTAATCTTTTTAATGCTATCTCTAATTTTTCATTCAACTCATAAAGTTCTAAGCTTTTATTTTCTAAAAGCTTTTCCGCCTCTTTTCGTGATGCTATTTCACGCTTAAGCTTACGCTCTATTGGAGAATTTTCTGGCATGTTCTCTACTCATCAATACGTAAGTGAAACCGAACAACGCTTTGCGACGGGTCTAACGGTTCCATTTGGCTGATAATCGTCTCAGAAAAATGAGCAGCACAACCTTCGATTAAACCGAGGCAGACATGGGACATACAACGAGCGCTGCGGTAATCCATGACCATCTCAGAACTTGTCTCACTGATAAAATTGAATTGAGGGGGTTGAGCATCCGGATACAGTTTTTTTACTTCAACGTGTATATAGTCTTCAACATGATGGATGAACTGAAAAGTGGTATTGCATTGAAGCAAACTGGCCTCTGGCGGGAGTGTGTTCAACAGATCTGTGAATACCGATTGGCCAAAAACGCGTTGTAACTCCTCAGCCGATACGCCTGTAATTTTACTTAGGTTGATAATAAGCGTCACTAAATCTTTGTGGTTATAACTTCCAACAGAGGTATACACGCCTTCATCGGCAGAGAGTTGCAGTACTTGATCCAATGTGTCAAGACCGAACTTATCCTCTACTAATTCAAGAAATTCGGTAAATATGATTCCTTTCATAATTTGAACTACTCTTGTTAATATCAATTAAAAGCATGATTCATAGAACCATTTTTTTCAATCCAATTCAAAAACAAATCTTCAAGTGGTGAACCAATGAATAAAAAGACCTTGATTCAGTACTTTCAGTTTCATCAACTGGTCGACTATGATGCTGACTCAACCAAGCGTGTCGAACACCTTAATACCCGTACACTGAGAAAAGCCGCTGTACTAATAGGCTTTGTTGAACGAGAGAATCAACTGAATATAGTGTTAACGAAGCGCGCTCAGCATTTAAAACATCACCCCGGACAAATCAGCTTTCCAGGCGGAAAACACGAACAATATGACAACTCCCTCCTCGATACTGCCGTTAGAGAAACCAGTGAAGAGATTGGTATTCCAGCAGAGCATATTGATATTTTAGGTCAATTGCCCGAAATTACGACCGTAAGCCAATTTTCTGTGACTCCAGTACTCGCTTTCATTAACTCAGGTTATACCGCTAACATTGATCCTAACGAAGTCGAGTCACTATTTGAGGTTCCGGCATCTCATTTACTCGATACGTCTAAACTATTTAGCCATTTATTTACAATTCGAAATGAGCCTCACCGAGTTTTCGCCATTCCATATGAGCAGCATTTTATATGGGGAATGACGGCTCAAATCATCCAATCTTTACAGCAACAAATTACACACTAGTTTATTAATTGTTAATTTAACGTGTTGTTCAAAAGCCATGTCTGATTTGCCTTTAAATATAGCAAACGGTTGCGACAAATACGGACGAGCAATTAGCACTCAAGCATTATAAAAACTAATACCAAGCATTACTAAACCTCACCTGTAGCACGGCATTTTCGTGATCCAAAATGCATTTTTGATAAAACATTCAATAAGCTCATTCAATACATGATTTAGATCTATTTTTTGCAGACGAAAATTCTGCAAAATACGCCTCGACTTATTTCCTGTTCCCAAAAAATGAGCAAATTTAACATGAATACAACAACTTCTTCGGCTACGGCCGCTAAAACAAGTACTAAGTGGACTTACAAAGATTTCACTTGGGCTCTATCATTATTCGGTACTGCTGTTGGTGCTGGTGTTCTTTTCCTTCCAATTAAAGCGGGCGCTGGTGGTTTTTGGCCATTAGTTATCCTAGCTCTAATCGCAGCACCAATGACTTGGTTTGCACACAAAGGTTTGGCACGTTTTGTTTTATCAGCTAAAAATCCTAACGCTGATATCACAGATACTGTTGAAGAACATTTTGGTAAAACTGGCGCGAACCTTATTACTTTTGCCTACTTTTTCGCGATTTACCCTATCGTTCTAATTTACGGCGTTGGTATCACTAACACTGTAGATTCTTTCCTAGTTAACCAAGTTGGCATGGAATCTATTCCTCGCTGGTTACTTTCTGGTTGCCTTATCGCTGCAATGACTGCTGGTGTAGTATTTGGTAAAGAATTAATGCTTAAAGCGACTTCTATTATGGTTTACCCATTAGTAGCGGTTCTATTAGCACTATCTTTCTACCTAATCCCTGATTGGAACACTTCAATGCTGTCTGTTACTCCAGAATGGTCAACTATGCCTTCTGTTGTATGGCTTGCAATTCCAATCATTGTTTTCTCTTTCAACCACAGCCCAATTATCAGCCAGTTCGCTAAAGAACAACGCCAAACTTACGGTGAAGACGCGTCTAAGAAAACAGACATGATCACTGGCGGTGCAGCAATGATGCTTATGGGCTTCGTTATGTTCTTCGTTTTCTCTGTAGTGCTTTCTCTATCTCCAGAGCAACTAGCAACAGCAAAAGAGCAAAACATCAGTGTTCTTTCTTACCTAGCGAACGTTCACGAATCTCCACTAATCTCGGTTCTTGGTCCATTCGTTGCTTTCGCTGCTATCACTTCTAGCTACTTCGGTCACTTCCTTGGTGCTCACGAAGGTCTAGTAGGTCTTGGTAAGTCTCGCTCTAAAGCTCCAGTTAAATCAATCGAGAAAGTATCTCTAATCTTTATCGTTGTTACTACTTGGGCTGTTGCTATCATCAACCCAAGCATTCTAGGTATGATTGAAACAATGGGTGCACCGATGATCGCTGCAATCCTGTTCCTAATGCCTGTATATGCAATGCGCAAAGTACCAGCAATGGCTAAGCTTAAAACTTCAGCTCCTGTACAACTATTTACAGCAGTTTGTGGTATCGCAGCTATTACTTCTGTAATCTACGGCGCTCTATAATCTGCAACCACTTATTACCATAAGTCGTTTCAGGTGAATTAAATAATAATGATAATAAAAAGCCTCCCTCCCCGGAGGCTTCTTTAGAGGTAATCACTATGATTAGTGTTTTTGATATCTATAAAATTGGTGTTGGTCCTTCGAGCTCACATACTGTTGGACCAATGAAAGCGGGTAAAGAATTTATTGATGACCTTCGTTCAATGGGAAAATTGCGCGACATCACTAAAATTACCGTGGACGTTTATGGATCATTATCACTGACAGGGAAAGGTCACCACACAGATGTCGCTATCATCATGGGTCTTGCTGGTAATAGCCCAGAAAAAGTAGATATCGACTCCATTCCAGGATTTATTGCTCGCGTTGAAGAGACTGAACGTTTACCTGTAGGCATGCACTGCCATACGGTTTCGTTCCCTAAAGATAGTGGGATGAACTTCCACACTACCAATCTCGATTTACATGAGAACGGCATGCAGATTCACGCATGGATCGACGACGAAAAAGCATACTCTAAAACTTATTACTCTATTGGCGGCGGTTTCATCGTTGACGAAGAGAACTTTGGTAAAGATCAAAAGTCTGCTATTAAAGTACCTTACGCATACAACACAGCTGAAGAGTTGGTAAACCTATGCCAAGAGCACAGTTTATCTATTAGTACGTTGGTAATGGCTAACGAACATGCCCTTTACGCAGATGAAGAAGTACGTACCTACTTCGCTAACATCTGGAAAACCATGCGTGAATGTATGGAGCGTGGTATGAATACTGAAGGTCTACTTCCAGGGCCTCTACGTGTACCTCGTCGTGCAGCGGCATTACGCCAACAGCTATTAACTTCAGAAAAAACCAATACCGATCCGATGACAGTTATCGATTGGGTAAACATGTATGCGTTTGCGGTAAATGAAGAAAATGCAGCAGGTGGTCGTGTTGTTACGGCTCCTACAAATGGTGCTTGTGGCATTATTCCTGCAGTTCTTGCTTACTACGATAAATTTATCCAAACCGTAACTGAAAAAGATTACATTCGTTACTTCGCGGCTTCTGGCGCTATCGGCGGTCTTTACAAGCAAAATGCTTCTATCTCTGGCGCTGAAGTGGGTTGTCAGGGTGAAGTTGGCGTTGCATGTTCAATGGCTGCGGCAGGTCTTGCTGAGCTAATGGGTGGCAGTGCTGAACAAGTTTGTATGGCAGCAGAAATCGGTATGGAACATAACCTTGGTTTAACCTGTGACCCAGTAGCAGGCCAAGTACAAGTTCCTTGTATCGAACGTAACGGTATTGCAGCAGTAAAAGCGATTAACTCTTCTCGTATGGCTCTACGTCGTGCTTCTGCACCACGTGTTTCCCTTGATAAAGTTATCGAAACAATGCTGGAAACAGGTAAAGACATGAATGCTAAATACCGTGAGACTTCTCAAGGTGGCTTGGCAATCAAAGTTATCTGCTAATACTCAAATACTAATAGCTAATATTCATTAGTTTTTAAAAGTAAAAGTGTTTAAAAACTAAATTATTTAAGAACTAAAGTATTTAAAAACAAAAAAGGCGACTATGTCGCCTTTTTTATTATCTTAAATTTATGAACAACAGCGAGCTAGGCTACAAATCGTTATTCAACTGCCCTACTGTTTGTGTCACATTTTCTGCGCCGTTGTATATTTCATCCATCACCGATGAAACTTCGGTAATCTTCTGTGTTCCTTCATTGGATATTTCAGAAACTTCAGACATAGATTGCATCACTCCCGCAGTAAGCGTCTGGTTGTTTGACACCACCGCTTCAATTTCGTTGGTTGACTGTGCGGTTCTCGCCGCAAGTTGCCTCACTTCATCAGCCACAACAGCAAAACCTCGACCAGTTTCACCAGCACGAGCGGCTTCAATAGCTGCGTTCAATGCTAAAAGATTCGTCTGCTCGGCAATCCCTTTAATGGTACTTACAATTTCACCAATATCGCGAGAGCGAGAATTTAACTCTCTCGTTTGTTCTACTGCTTCTTCAACTTTAGAATCAATTGAAAGTGACACGTTCACACAATCAGCCAATAGTTCAGAACCCTGCTTGGCAATTTGCGCGGTTTCTACTGACGTACTATGCGCCACATCAGAGGCATGAGCCACCGCTTCGTTACGTTCAATCTGTGCTGTAATATCTGTTGCAAACTTAATAACTTTCGTCACAACGCCGTTGGAGTCGAAAATTGGGTTGTAGGTTGCTTCTAACCATATATTTTGACCAGAATAGCCTCTACGTTGGAATTGACCTGCTTTAATTTGCCCTTTTGCTAATTCATCCCAAAAGCTCGGATTTTCAAGGTAAAATTTATCGCTGCAAAATATACGGTGATGTTTACCAACAACGTCATTAAGTCGATAGCCTACAGTATTTAAGAAGTTCTCATTTGCAGTAATAATCTCCCCACTAGGAGTAAACTCAATTGTCGCCAAAGAGCGATTCAGTGCCTGTAAAACACTTGAACGAGCAATACTTTCTTGATGCTTCTCAGTCACATCACTGGCAATTTTCATCACTTTAACAACTTTATTATCCTGCATAATTGGAAAATATGTCGCTTCAAGCCAAATTTCATGACCAGATTTATGAACTCGTTGGAAACGCCCTGTTTGCATAACACCATTCGCAAGATCTCTCCAAAACTGAGCATATTCTGGAGTACGGGTATATTCCGGAAAACAGACACTAGAGTGATTCTTACCTCTAACCTCTTCCATTGAATATCCAACAATATCTAAAAACAGTTCATTAGCCGCCAATATGTCTCCACTCGGTGTAAATTCAATGGTCGGTACGGAATGGTGAATAGCATCCAGTTGGCTTTGCATCGCTTTTAATTGCTCAGTTAACTCTAAAACTTTTTTCTTATTTTTATTAAACATATCTGTAACATTCCATAAAGTTCATACTGATAATAATATTAGTATATATCGTCAAGCAGCATAGCACACGATTTCTCAAGCACAATTTTACCCCACATCATGAAAATAAATAATATTAAATATGAAAAAATGAACAATGCTCAACAAGAACATTAGTAAATAAATAAAACTGAGAATGGATATAATACGGGGGAATATAAGAGGTTAAAAATAGATTTAAACGATGTTAATAACAATAAAGGAAGCTGTAACTTAAAATTACAGCTTATTCTAATTAGCGCAGGTTAACCGATATAAGTGCAACCCGCCGTGCAAGTCTCTTTTATCTCAACCTTGCTTAATAATGGAAGTGCTGGTTTTAACTGCTGCCAAATCCACTTAGACAGAACTTCGCTCGTTGGATTCTCTAATCCTTCGATATCATTTAAGTAGTAATGGTCTAAGCGATCATAAATCGGTTTGAATGCAGCTTTAATTTCTGAGAAGTCGATGATCCAGCCAGTATGAGGATCGACTTCACCTTCAACATATAAGCGAACCATGAAAGAGTGTCCATGTAAGCGTCCACATTTATGACCTTCTGGAACATGTGGTAAGTGATGTGCAGCTTCAAACATAAAGTCTTTGTACAGTTCAGTTTTCATTTCGATTCTCAGGATTTTAAAAGACGCGCAATGCTACTTAAAACAACGCCTATAGACAAGCTTTTGAATTTCCATCGAATGTTGCGAAGCTCTCCATATCGCTATGAACGCAGATCTTAACGGGGCTCTAAATGCGATTCTTTACACAATAATGCGCCAGACAAATGACATCTGCACGTCAAATTAACATCACAAGTTAGCTACATCACATTTACATTAACCGTAGTTTGTGTGTGGTCACATTACTAGCGATACCTCTTTGGTGTTACTTATGTTTAACCTTATATTCACATCGTCTATTCATACTAATAATTAAAGAACCTAATGCTCTCTAATCCAATATTCTCGACCATAACCTCTAAAATACTGGTTACTTTAGTGACCGTCTTCACTTGTGTCCTTGCGGTTTCAACCTCTTATCAGTATTTCCAACAAAGAGAATTGATCAATTCGGTATTAAGTCAGCAGCTACACGATAAGGCGAGTAACTATTTCGATAGCCTTAATATGATGATGCTGACAGGAACAATGGCTCAAAAAGAGACATTACGCCAAAAGGCACTCGCTCAAGATGGTATTGAAGTAGTTCGAGTACTGAGAGCCGAGCATGTCAGCAAGCTTTATGGACCGGGGCAAAGTAACCAGCAACCTATCGATGATATTGACCGTAGAGCGCTCGAAGGTGAAATGGTTATTGAACCTTTTAACGCCAGCTGGGGAAAAGGTTTAGTCGTTGCCTTACCAATGAAATCAAGTGAAAACTACAGAGGCACCAATTGTGTCGCCTGTCATATGGCCCCAGAAGGTGAAGTGTTAGGGGCGATTAGACTTGAGTACAATCTCAGCAGCGTCAATACGTTAATAAGCAAACGAACCATGATCGCTATCGCTATTATGGCAGGTATCGCTTTTATCGGATTCATAATCACTATGGGATTAATCCGAAAAATAGTCGTGAGTCCTATCCAGAAAACATCCCGTTTCATGACAATCGTGAGTCAGAATAAAGATCTATCTCAACGTATTCCTAGCAAACAAACTGATGAGGTTGGTTCTCTGGCTCAGTCTATCAATTCATTCATGGATACGGTTTCTGAAAGTTTAATGAAGGTCCAAGATACTTCTCATACCCTTTCCGACTCTGCGACCAAACTGACTGGAGTGGCTCAAGTTACAGATAGGGCGGCAAATAATCAGCAAGATGAAACCGCAGAAGTTCAAAGTAATATCCACACAATGCAAGATCAACAGGTCAATGTTGAGCAAGCGACGATTGATGCATCCACTCTTATTACTCATACCACATCTGTCGCTCAAGCGAGTGCAGATCAAGCTCACTCGGCCAGCGAAGAGATTAAACACCTAGTCGGTGATATTGAAAATGTGAAGAACAAGATTTCGGAATTAAACCAGCGGACGACTCAAGTATCATCCATTCTCGAAGTGATTAATGGCATTGCCGAGCAGACCAACCTATTGGCTTTAAATGCTGCCATTGAAGCCGCCCGAGCAGGAGAGCAAGGACGCGGGTTTGCGGTAGTGGCCGATGAAGTAAGACAACTTGCCTCAAGAACCTCTGAAGCGACGGGGAATATTAAAACGATTATTGCTGAGTTCAAAAAAGGGAGCGAAGAGTCTCTACAATCGGTTGATGATGTGTGTGATCATGCACATAAACGCTCTTCTGATATTGAAGAACTGTCACTTGCGATGACTAACGTGGTCGGTGAAATGCAACAAGTTCTCCAGCATGCGACAAATATTCAGCAACAAACTCAAACAACGACTCAACTGAATCATGATGTTCAGTCGAAAGTAGAAATAATTACCAGACACGCTGATGAAACGTCTCAATCAGCAACTCAGACTCGGGATATTAGCGTTAGTTTGGAGCAACTATCGGATAGACTTGAGCTATTGCTCAACCAATTCACGCTTTCTTCAAATAATTCGTCGCTCAAATAACAATAAAGGTTGAAGAGACAGATTTGACAGGTAATATGTTCCATTGAATTAAAAAAGTAATCTACAACCTAATGTTTCGTCTGTTTTTTATACAAATCAATGTATTTAAACAGATAAGTTTAACATTAGGTTGAGTTTTTACCTCAATGGAGAATGTAACTAACATGACTAACGCGCCTGTAGCAGACGTACTTGGTGGAAAACTAGCAGTAGACAGTGAAGTAACTGTTCAGGGCTGGATCCGCTCACGTCGTGATTCCAAAGCTGGAATCTCTTTCCTCGCCATTTATGACGGCTCTTGTTTCGACCCGATTCAGGCCGTGGTCCCAAATAATCTTAATAATTACGAAGACGAAGTATTAAAGCTAACTACTGGCTGCTCTGTTGAAGTAACAGGTAAGATTGTTGAGTCTCCGGCAAAAGGTCAAGATTTTGAACTCGCAGCAACTGAAGTAAAAGTTGTAGGCTGGGTTGAAGATGCTGACACTTACCCAATGGCTAAAACTCGCCATTCTATTGAGTACCTACGTGAAGTTGCCCACCTTCGTCCACGTACTAACGTGATCGGTGCTGTTGCACGTGTTCGTAACTGTCTATCTCAAGCAATTCACCGTTTTTACCACGAGCAAGGCTACTTCTGGATGTCTGCTCCACTAATTACATCTTCTGACGCAGAAGGTGCTGGTGAGATGTTCCGCGTTTCTACTCTAGACCACGCGAACCTGCCACTTGATGACAAAGGCAATGTTGATTACGACAAAGATTTCTTTGGTAAAGAGACATTCCTGACAGTATCTGGCCAACTAAATGCTGAAACTTACGCTTGTGCACTAAGCAAAGTTTACACATTCGGTCCTACTTTCCGTGCTGAAAATTCTCACACAAGCCGCCACCTAGCTGAATTCTGGATGGTTGAACCTGAAGTTGCTTTTGCTGATCTTGATGATGTAGCAAAACTTGCAGAAGACATGCTTAAGTATGTATTTGAAGCGGTTCTTGCTGAGCGTCGTGATGATCTTGAGTTCTTTGCTTCTCGCATCGACAAGCAAGCGATCACTCGTCTAGAACAGTTTGTAAGTTCTGATTTCGCACAAGTAGACTACACTGACGCAATCCAAATCCTAAAAGATTCTGGTCGTAAGTTTGAGTTTGATGTTGAGTGGGGCATTGATATGTCTTCTGAACATGAACGTTACCTAGCTGAAGAGCACTTCAAAGCGCCAGTTATCGTTAAGAACTACCCGAAAGATATTAAAGCATTCTACATGCGTCAAAATGACGATGGCAAAACAGTTGCTGCGATGGATGTTCTTGCACCAGGTATTGGTGAGATCATCGGTGGTTCTCAACGTGAAGAGCGTCTAGACATTCTTGATGCACGTATGATTGAAATGGGTATCGACCCTGAACACATGAGCTGGTACCGCGATTTACGTCGTTACGGCACAGTTCCTCATGCTGGCTTCGGTCTTGGCTTTGAGCGTCTAGTGTCTTACGTAACAGGTATGGGTAACGTACGTGACGTTATTCCGTTCCCACGTACTCCACGCTCTGCGAACTTCTAAGCTTTTAGCTTTTAGCTTTTAGCAAAGTATAAGTATAAGTATGTAACCAACACATCGGTGCATAAAAATTTAAGCCTACTCTCACTTAGGGAGTGGGCTTTTTATTACCTTTTTTTAATATATTTAACGATCATAAATAATATCTCCCCTTCCATTTTTGTCCTGAATTTAGCTTCACCTTTATTCAACTGATTTAATTTAAAATCTATCTTTGCATAAAGTTAGCCAAAGTCACTTTCATACCTGAAACGTTAGACTTCACATTTATTTTAAAATCATCAGTGACGTTTGCACGAAATAGGCAGATACTGAGATCGATCTCACTTTTATTCTTCAACTCTTTGCTACATTACTAATGTAACTCTTTGATCATCGGGAATACCGATCTATCCATAACAATAATTCGAGAAGAACATGAAAAAATTAGACACAGAAAATTTGGAATATAAAGGTGAGACAAACGGTGTTCATAGCTGGTTATCATCGACAGGTCAACCATATTACTGGCACCCAGATTGGTTAAACATTGCTGAAGATGCAACAGGCTCTCACCCTAAACAGCCAATTGAATGCGAGAAAGAAGAGACACCAACTAAGAAGCACGCTATTTCAGCGATTCTAAAACATATGAACACATGGGCGGCAGACAAACTGTCTAAGAACCCTGATGTAGAGGCTCAAGCGATTGAATCTCAGCTAAACCTTAAAAAATAGCCATAAAGCCCCAACAGCACAGATGTTGGGGTTAATTTTATGTGCATTTCCTCAGAGAACACTCCCCCAACAAGCGACACACTGATTACGTCGTCCATAACACCATCAGACACCATTAAAAAATAATGTCCCGAGTACACATGTTAAAATTGTGTATTTATAATTTGTATCATTAATTGAAATCTATAGATAAAATAGACGGTCTTTATTATTTGTCGGTTGACATTTCGCAATAGTAATCACTTTTTTCTCATTGATTACATTACGCAATGAACAATAAATTTTAGCAGTTATGTTCAAAGGGCTTATCATGAAACAATCTGTCTACAATGCGTCTTTAACATTAAAACTATATGTTGTTGCCGCTTTTTTGTTTGGGATCTATGGCGGACGCGTTTGTCCTATGCTGGAAACATTAAGCGCCACAGAAGTAATGATTCATACAAGCACCGTTTTCACGATTACTTTTTTAATTCGTCACTTTCTACTGAACAATCATTCATTAGTAAAAGAGATGAAGTTTGGCCAACTGGATACCACACTATTTTTCTTCGCAAGCCTACCCTTTGCTGCGTTTTATAATCTCAATAATGACTTCCCATTAGACAGCAATTTAAAAGTGCTATTTGGCATGACACTGTTTGGATTCTTCACCGGAACAATACTGCAACTGGTCGCAAAAATAGATCAGCTAGATAAAACTGATGAACACCAACCGAACCAGTTCCAATTACAGGGAGAGCGTCAGTCCATCATTCGCCAAATGATTACTTTAGTCGTATTACTGTTAGTCACCCTAACGGCTATGCTCACTATGGTTGCGGTTAAGGATATTTTCTGGCTTGAACACAACCCTGCACGGGTTTTGGATGGTTCAGGTCAGATCAGCGTGATCAAAGAGTTTATCTATATTTCGGCAATACTTGGTGGTTACGCCGTTGCCATCATGATGCTGTGGACCAAGTTGATGAAAAAAGTACTTTTAAGCCAAGAGTGCTCTTTACTGCAAGTCACCCAAGGTAAAATAAACACGCGCTTACCCGTATTTGCTCATGATGAACTAGGCTCAATGGCGTCACTAACTAATACCATGTTAGACACACTTCAACTTAGCCAAAATGAAGTAAAAACAACCAGAGACGTCGCAATCGTCAGCCTTTCCGCACTTGCAGAGTCACGAGATAATGAAACAGGGGCGCACATACTCCGCACACAAGAGTATGTTAAAGCTCTGGCTGAACAACTGAGTCTTTCTCCTCAGCACGCGACACTACTTACGCCGAATTATATCGAGCTACTGTACAAGTCAGCGCCACTACATGACGTGGGTAAAGTGGGGATCCCAGATAATGTTCTACTCAAACCGGGTAAATTAACATTTGATGAGTTCGAGATAATGAAAGGACACCCACAGATCGGAGCGGATGCGCTTTCTATTGCAGAGAAGCAACTTGGCACCAGCTCATTTTTACGAGTGGCAAAAGAGATTTCGCTCACTCACCACGAAAAATGGGACGGAAGTGGTTATCCAAACCAGTTAGGTGGCGAAGATATCCCACTTTCAGGCCGTCTAATGGCGCTTGCTGATGTTTATGACGCTTTAATCTCCAAGCGAGTCTACAAGCCCGCATTTAGCCACGATAAAGCCAAAGCCATTATTCTAGAGGGCTCTAATACTCATTTTGATCCTGATGTTGTTGAAGCATTTCTAGCGATTGAGGCTCGGTTTATCAGCATTGCTGCTCAGTACACAGATTCAGCGGATACCCCAACCGACGAACAACCGATGACGGATACTAAACTAGATAAGCCAAGCCTGATAACAACTTAGCAGCTTCGCTAACCATCACGGGTTAAATGTTACACACAACAACAATTAATCAACACTCTAGTGAACAAAAACTAGAGTGTTTTTTTATGAAAACACCCTCTCCTGCCATTTTTCACGTCAAAACTGATTTTTTTTACTTTTTCTTTTCTATTGTTATTGTCAGGTAAAATCCTTACAGGTATAAATACTGGAGTGATTAATATTCTCCCTTCAATTACATGGATGACGATTATGTTTGAAAAAGTTGCAGCAGCTCCCGCAGACCCTATTCTTGGACTTACTGAAGAGTTTAAAAAGGATACTCGCCCTGAAAAAATTAACCTAGGCGTTGGGATTTACAAAAATGAAAGTGGTGAGACGCCTGTTTTAAAAACGGTAAAAAAAGCAGAAGCAGCACTGCTAGAAAAAGAGAAGACTAAGTCATACCTCACCATTGAAGGGACAGCAGAATACGGACTTGCTGTACAAAAACTTCTTTTTGGCGATGATGCATCTATTGTGAGCGAGAAACGCGCAAAAACAGCGCAAGCCCCTGGTGGTACTGGTGCTCTACGCGTTGCTGGTGAGTTCATTAAGCGCCAATTGGGTAGCGACGTTAAGATCTGGATCAGTAACCCAACATGGGCGAACCACAATGGTGTATTTAGCGCTGCAGGCATTCAAACTGCGCAATACTCGTACTATGATGCTGAATCCAAAAACAAAGATTTTTCTGCGATGGTTGCTGACCTTGAGCAAGCATCAAAAGGCGACATTGTATTACTTCACGGTTGCTGTCATAACCCTACAGGTATTGACCCTACCGCTGATGAGTGGGAGGTCCTTGCAAAACTGGTTGCTGAAAAAGAGCTACTTCCACTATTTGATTTCGCATACCAAGGCTTTTCAAAAGGCGTCGAAGAGGATGCTGCAGGTTTACGTACATTCGCAAAATACAATGACGAAATCCTTGTCGCAAGCTCATTCTCAAAGAACTTCGGCTTATACAATGAACGCGTTGGCGCATTCACTTTAGTCGCAAAATCATCGGATGTTGCTACGACTGCATTCTCTCAAGTAAAAAGCATCATCCGCTCAATTTACTCAAACCCACCCGCTCACGGTAGCGCTGTCGTGACTCATATTCTTGGTGACCAAGATCTTCGCGCAGAGTGGGAATCGGAAGTAACAGAGATGCGAGATCGTATTCAAGAGATGCGAGAGCTCTTTGTTTCGACACTTAAAGCAGAAGGTGTCGATGCCGATTTCAGTTTTATTGAACGTCAAAACGGCATGTTCTCTTTTTCAGGGCTGACAAAAGCACAAGTAACGCGTTTAAAAGATGAGTTCGCTATTTACATTGTTGGCTCTGGCCGTATCAGTGTTGCAGGCATGACAAAATCAAACATGGGTCCACTATGTAAAGGTATTGCTGCCGTACTTTAATTGTTTTGATTAACAGCTGTTTTGATTAACATCTTAAAAAGACCAGATCTCGATCTGGTCTTTTTTATTGCGATTAAGATAAAAATTGGACGTTTAATTTGTGGCGTTTAATACAGCACTCTAAATGAAACACCCGCTTCATTGCTGTAGTGACTATTCGCTTTGCGGTATGTATAAAATCCCCCAAGCGCAATGGCTGATGTTATATAGTGATTCACTTCTAACCGAGTGATATTTTCGTCAATCCAATCGCTACGGTTGAATTCGGCAGCCAGTCTACCTTCTGTTTTTTCAGTAAACGCATAGTTCAAATAGAGTGAGCCGGCATACACAAATTCAGATTCAGAATAGAGCGTCTTATCTATCGATTCCAAGGTCTCTTTTGCTTTTATTGCCCCAACCTGAGCTACGGTGACAAGGTCTAAATCTTCTCTCAATTTGAATCGATAACCACCGCCCGCAAGCAAAGTATCAATTCTTAAATCCGTACTTTTAAGATTAACAAATCGAGCCGAATAATCGACCGCGACAAGCCAATGCTCTGTCACAAGTCCGTTCCCACCTAAGTTCCATGTTGTTACATTAGAGTTCCCCCCAATGTCGCTATCAAAGCTACCTGAACTCACTGTTGCGTAGAGGTAATCGTATCTTGTCGGCGTATCATAAATTGAATCACGCTCTTGTGCATGGCTAAAGAATGAGGAAACGACAAGGCCGATTAATAGCACTCTTCTAAACATATAAAACCCCTCTTTTAAACACCAATTGACATTGTTTGACTCGATATCTCATTGAATACTAGTCTATTAAATCAAATTATGAGAAGAAGCAAATCACGATTTGGAAAACTGTCTGACAAATAGTTTAAATGCTGTAACATGGTCTATTCTTCTTATGTATATCTATTTGGACGTGTTTAAATATGGAAGCTGAATTACTCGAAATACAAAATTTTCTGGCACAATATCCCCCATTCAACGAACTCCCAGAAGACGTCCTCACTAAAGTTACCCAAAACGTTGAAATATCCTATTATCGCCAAGATACGCCTATCATACATTTAGGCGATCATATTAATGACCTCTATATCGTTCGCAGCGGGGTCGTGGAAGTATATCGACGTAAAGGAGAGCTTTATAACCGCTTAGATCAAGGCGACTTGTTTGGGCAAATGGGTCTACTTACCAACAATAAAGTCCGTTTCCCAGTAAAAGCGATTGAAGACACCCTAGTATACTGCCTCTCTGAAGAGATATTCCAAGAACTGTATGAAAACCACGATTCCTTTGCAGACTTTGTCGAAGTAGAAGATAACGCGCGTTTGAGACAGGCTAACTCAGAAAGTAATGATGCCAATGATCTGACAACGTCTAAAGTGCGAACCTTGTTGAGCCGTGAAGCCCCAACAATTCAAAAGCATCAAACCATACAACAAGCCGCAATAATGATGGCAGAAGAGAACATATCGTCGCTACTGATTATCGACCCCGAAATCATTCAAGACGACGAAGATGATAACTCACCGGTTATTGGTATTATCACCGACCGAGATCTCTGCACTCGAGTGCTTGCTGAAGGTTTAGATCCAAGTGATGATGTGTCCACAGTGATGACCACCGAAGTTATATCTCTGGATCATAATGCCTATGTATACGAGGCAATGCTCACCATGCTTCGTTATAACGTGCACCACTTACCGGTTTTAAAAGACAAGAAGCCTATTGGTATCATAGAAGCGACTGATATTGTCCGTTATGAATCCCAAAACTCTCTGTTACTCGTAAGCAGTATTTTCCAGCAACAAAGTGTTGAAGAGTTAGTATCACTCTCAGAGCAAGTGAAAGACAGCTTTGTCCGTTTAGTGAATGAGGATGCGAACTCTCACATGGTTGGGACGGCGATGTCAGTCATTGGCCGCAGCTTCAAACAGCGCATTATCGAACTGGCAGAAGAAACTCTTGGCAGCGCTCCAATTCCCTACTGCTTTCTTGCTCTTGGCTCTATGGGCCGAGATGAACAGCTTATTGTTACCGATCAAGATAACGCGATTATCCTTGATGAAAGCTATGACGATGAAAAACATAATGCCTACTTTGAGGCGTTCTCTAAATTCATCTGTGATGGTCTAGATAAATGTGGGTATAGCTATTGCACGGGCGATATCATGGCGACCAACAAAATGTGGCGCATGACTCGTTCTGAGTGGGAAGCATGTTTTGCCGATTGGATTGATGATCCAAACCCTAAAGCTCTGCTCAATGCCTCTATCTTTTTCGATCTAGATGGTATCTATGGGCGCTTAAAGTGGGCGGAACAACTCAATAGTTTTATTGTTCGTAGAGCAAGAAAAAACAACCGTTTCTTAGCATGTCTTGCGCGTAATGCTCTCAACCGCACGCCTCCTTTGGGCTTTTTCAAAGACTTCGTAATGGAAAAAGATGGCAGACATAATAACTCGATCAACTTAAAACGCCGTGGTACTGCACCACTTGCCGATCTTGTTCGTGTTCATGCTCTTGCGGTTGGCTCCCGTTCCCAAAACTCATTCGAGCGATTGGATGACATTATTGATGCTGGCATCCTTCCGAAAGGACGCGCTCAAGATTTGAAAGATGCAATGGAGTTCATCTACATGGTAAGGATTCGACATCAAGCGTTGGACGTTGAGAACAAAATTGAGCCCGATAACAATATCGAACCTGAAAACCTATCTGACTTTGAGCGCCGTAATCTAAAGGATGCTTTCCAAATTTTGAGTAATGCACAGAATTTCTTGAAATTCCGCTACCAAGCAAGCAACAGTTTCAAGTAGGTCGTTATGATTATTAAAGCACTACAACAACCAAGCATCGACTGGCAAATGAAGTTTTCAAAGAAACTGATACAAGCCAGAGATCACCGACTTCAATCTTTTTATAGCAAGATACTACCAAGCCCGGATACGCCAATCTCTGAAATTGAATTCTTGGCTGTGGATTTTGAAACAACCGGATTAGATCCTAAAAAAGATGGCATTATAACGATTGGAGTCGTGCCATTTACTCTCAATCGTATCTGTTTAAGCCGAGCGAAGCATTGGACGGTTCGACCTAAGCAGAAGCTAGAAGAAGAGTCAGTTGTGATCCATGGCATCACGCATAATGATATTTTGGGTGCACCTGATTTTTCTGAAGTGATTGACGAAGTGCTTGATGCACTTTCAGGAAAAATAATGGTCGTGCATTATCGACGCATTGAGCGTGAGTTTTTAGATCAGGCTTTAAAGGCTCGTATCAATGAAGGTATCATTTTCCCTGTGCTCGATACTCTACAAATAGAATCCGATCTACAGAATAAAATTTCTGGCGGCTTATGGAATAAGTTAAAAGGTAAGAAACCTGGCTCTGTGCGTTTGGGGAAAAGCCGAACTCGCTATGGGCTACCTGTTTATACGCCGCACCATGCTCTGACGGATGCTATCGCTACCGCTGAGCTGCTACAGGCTCAAATTGCCCATCATTTTGATCCTAACCAACCAATACGAGACTTTTGGCTTTAACTCCCTTTCCTGAATTTAATGGTCAGCTGCGGTTTAGCTTGATTGCCAATAGTTGAGACAACTCTTTCGCTAACATCAAGATCAAAAAAAGGAGCTTAATTTTAAGCTCCTTTTTACTCTTACTTTCACTTTATAGCTTTATAGCTTTATAGCTTTATAGCTTTATAGCTTTATAGCTTAAACTGGCTGATCTCTGTCTCTAGTTCAAATGACAAATCAGAGAGTTTAGCAGCTTGCGTTGCTGCATCTTGTGCTTCAGTCGCTAGCTCATTTGATACATCACGAATACCTTGAGTATTACGAGTGATCTCAGATGTCACTGAGGCTTGCTCTTCAGCGGCAGAAGCGATCTGCGTAGCCATATCACTAATACGCTCAACTGCTGTGTGAATTTGAGTCAAACTGACTGCGGCAGAGTTTGCATCATCAACACTTGTATCAGCAAGCATACGGCTGTCATCCATAATTGAAACCGCTTTCGTTGTAGTGCTTTGAAGCATCTCAATCGTCTGCTGAATCTCTTGCGTTGACGCATGAGTACGCTGGCTTAAAACACGAACCTCATCCGCAACAACAGCAAAACCACGACCTTGTTCGCCTGCACGAGCTGCTTCAATCGCAGCATTCAGTGCTAGCAAGTTCGTTTGCTCTGCAATACCTTGAATGGTAGACAGAATCGTATTGATGCTGTTTCCGTGCGCTTCAAGCTCTTGAATAACATTCGTCGCCACTTGCACTTCTTGAGCTAAGTTTTGGATTGAGCTTTGTGTTTGTGTCACTTGGTTAGAACCATGTTCACACGCACCTACCGCTTCAGAAGAGTTTTGAGCCGTATTATCAGCATTTCCTGCAATTTCTTGAGTCGCCGCAGCCATTTCATTTACAGCAGTCGCGACCATATTGATCTCGTCTTGTTGTAGTTGAATACGAGCACTACGTTCTTCAGCTTGAGAAGCGGTTAACTTCGCTTGCTCTGAAAGAGATGCTGATACTTCACTTAACTTGGTAACCATTAAGTGCATGTTACCCACAAACTTATTGAAGTTCGTAGCAAGCTGGCCTACTTCATCATCACTACGTGGTGTTAAACGCTGAGTTAAATCACCTTCGCCTGATGCGATTTCTTCAAGTGCTTTAGACACACGGCCAAGATCTCGGAATAAGAAGCTCACTAACCAAGAAACTAACAGAATAACGAGTATGGTGATCACTACAGCCGTTGTAATCAGCTGCATCAGTAGAGATGAGTGCCCAGCTTCTTCTGTTGCACGGTCCATCTCAATACCAAAAATCCACTTAGTATTAGGAACGTTCACAAAATATAGAAGCTTCTGCTTACCCTTGTTCTCGATGATTTCGATGCTCTTACTTTGAACTGCTTGCTCAATGCTGTTCATGCTAAGCTCATTCGAAAGCTGGCTTACCGGTTTAAGCAGTAAGCTTTTATCTGGGTGTGCTAGGAAGGTGCCGTCGTTTGTATCGATCAGCATTGCGTAAGCATTTTCACCAACTTCTAAACTGATGACGTCATTAATCAATTGGTCAATCAGTACATCTGCCCCAACAACACCAACAAATTTGCCATTTTGATTTACCGGTTCAGCAATGGTCACAAGTAACGCATTGGTGATCGCATCTTGGTAAGCCGTCGTTATGATTTGTTGACCTGCAGAGTTTGCATCTTTGTACCACGGACGTTGACGAGGATCATAACCAGCACGATTACGTTCAGGGTGTGAACGGAACATGCCACCTTCTGGAGTACCTAGGAAAATATCGTCAAAGTTACCCGCTTTACGGGCTTGTTGAAGAAATGGGACAACGTCAGATTCTTCACTAAAGTCGTTAAATGCTGAAGCGATATCTTTACGAATAGTAATCCAGCTTTCTATACCTTCAGAAGCTGCAAACGAAAGGCTTTGTGCTCTTGAATAGATGCCAGTTCGAGTTTGTTCAAATAATTTATCAGCGGACATCCAAGTCAATGCAGTTGCCATCAACACAACTGCCGATAAGCTTGCGCCTATCAACTTCTGTTTAAGAGTAATTTTCATAATTCGAGATCAGCTCATGTAGCCAAAAATAGTTGGCGATAGTAGCTATTTTTTTCACGCTCTGCGAGTGAATTCTCATTTAATTTTAAGCTTTTATTTATCCTTTGATAAAACCATCAAATAACGTCAATTCTGCGTCGACTGTCAAAAAAAAGCGTTACAAAAAAGCCATCAAAATAAAAAAAGGGATGAACATATCGTTCATCCCTTCATCTATTTATTACACAATTATGTGCTTTTTATCGCTTTTCGGTACGCATACCCATCAACAAGCTCACGCACATTAATAACAATATAAATGTGAATGGCAAGGCTGTTGAAATTGCACCCGCTTGAAGAGCTTCAATTGCTTTTGTTCCGCCAACCCACAGTAGAGCAACCGCAATTGCACCTTCCATGAATGCCCAGAACACACGTTGAAGAACTGGTGCATCAACTTTACCACCAGCAGTAATACTATCGATAACTAATGAACCAGAATCTGATGATGTAATGAAGAACACCAATACCAGTACAACAGCAACCACAGATAACAAAGTACCGTACGGTAGAACATCAAACATTTGGAACATAGCTAGTGGAACATCTGTAAGACCTTTCGTACCTAGATCACCAACACCATTTTGTATTTGATCAATCGCCATGCCACCGAACACTGACATCCAAAGAATGGTTACAGTTGTTGGAACAATCAGCACTGCCGTGATGAATTCACGAACCGTACGACCTTTAGAGACACGAGCAATGAACATACCTACGAATGGGGACCATGAAATCCACCAAGCCCAGTAGAATACAGTCCAACCTTGGAACCAAGCTTCATCACTACGACCATGTGGGTTACTTAATGGAATGATATTTTCCACGTAAGCCATCACTGTTGTTGGGATTGAACCGAGTGTCACTGCGTAGCCAATGAGAGCAACAAGAGCCAGTAATACAAATGCGATAATCATGTTGATATTACTGATAACTTTTACACCACCATCAATACCACGGATAACAGAGACAACCGCAAGAAGCGTCACAACGGTAATGACTGCAATTTGTAATCCCATGCCGGCTTCAATACCGAAAACATGGTGAATACCACTTGCCGCTTGCTGTGCACCAAGGCCAAGCGAAGTCGCTAAACCAAATAGAGTTGCTAGCACCGCAAGAATATCAACAATATGTCCAGCCCAACCCCAAGCTCGGTCACCTAAAATAGGATAGAAGATTGAGCGAATTGATAGCGGTAAGCCTTTATTATAAGTAAAGAAAGCAAGTGAAAGCGCAACGACACCGTAAATAGCCCAAGGGTGAAGACCCCAGTGGTACATAGTCGCACCTAGTGCCAGTTTAGCGGCTTCCGGAGTATTTGCTTCTACCCCGAGTGGCGTTTCATACCAACCGGTATAGTACGCTGCAGGTTCTGCAACACTCCAGAACATCAGGCCGATACCCATACCTGCTGCGAATAACATCGCTAGCCATGAAAGCCATGAATAATCAGCGACCGCGTCCGTACCACCTAAACGAATTTTACCAAATGGTGAAACAATGAGAGCCAAGCAGAAAATAACAAAGATATTACCTGACCAGATGAATAGCCAGTCGAAAGAACCAATGATTTGCCACTTAATTCCATCAAGTGCCGCTTTTGCTGTTTCTGCATCTAAAACTAGTGCAGCAATCAAAAATAGCGCAATGAAACCCGCACTCACGCCGAATACAGGGTTATGAACATCAAAACCCCATTTCTGCACATTATCTTGACCTACTGTATAGTCAGTACTGTCAATACTGTACTTATCTATCCCTTTTTGCATTCTTCCTCACTTCAGCAATCAAATAATTTTTAGTACAACGAGGCATTTAATAAAATAACTCGCACACACTGAAATTTACTTAGATCACTAATATATTTACATTTCAAAAACGTCCACTAGGTTACCATTACTGCCATTAAAAACCTAATAAACAACACAAAACAGTCAGATATCGCCATTTTCCGCTCAATTATCGACCAATAATCGGAAATTTAATTACGGTATTGATCGATATTTCGTTACTTTAATTATTCGAACTCTAAACTTTATTCACTCAATACACTTATGTCGTACACCTCATTAATGAAAACTGATCATTTCACCTCTTTTCATGTAAATCGAATTGATGTAATTTCCCTGATGTCACTCACTCATACATTGGAATTCAGACATTGGATAAGCATGAAGAAGTCTTGGTATCAATCCGCCAAATCATTCGAGCAATTGATCTCCACTCCAAAAAACTAAGCAAAGAATCAGGTTTAACAGGGCCGCAGTTAGTTTTACTTCGAGCTATCAAAGAGCTAGGTAATGTGACAATTAAGCAGTTATCTAATCACACCAATATGAGTCAAGCGACAGCTACTACTATTTTAGATCGCCTAGAGAGAAATGGTTATATCGAGCGTGTACGTAGCCTCGAAGATAAACGTAAAGTTCATGCCAAATTAACTGAATCAGGTACATCTTTACTACAAAGTGCGCCTCTTCCATTACAGGAACATTTCATTAATCGTTTTCAACAGCTTGAAGAGTGGGAACAGAGTTTGCTACTTTCTTCTGTTCAGCGTATCTCATCAATGATGAATGCCGAAGGGTATAACGTCGCCCCTATTCTTGAAATTGGCAGCATTACTAAGCCAGAATAAACCATTTCAAAAAACCATTTTCAAGGTCAGTGTATACACTGACCTTTTTATTTAATTGGATAACCCTTTTTCCAAAGCATACTTAGCTAGTTCCGCGGTGGAGTGAATATCAAGTTTGTGTTTGATGTTTTGCCTGTGAGTCTCAACGGTTCGATAACTGATACCTAAAAGCGTTGCAATTTTCTTACTACTCGCACCTTGAGCGACCAATTTCAGCACGGCCTCTTCACGCCGACTCAAAGGGTTGGGTTTCTGAGCACTGGTTTCGATCTGTTGAGTAAACAGTGTTTGAGTGACCGACTCGCAAAAATAGGTAGAACCTTGATTCACAGTTTTGATCGCTTGAACCATTTTTTCGGCTGAAATCTCTTTGAGCATGTAGCCAACCGCCCCAGTCTGCATCACTTTCATGATGTATTCCCGATTATCATGCATCGTTAGCATCAATATTTTTGCGTCTGGCGATTCTTCGTGAATTAATCTCGTGGCGTCAATTCCATTCATAATTGGCATGCTGATATCCATCAATACCACATCAGGCTTGCACTGTCGGACAACATCAACGGCCTCTAACCCATTACTTGCCGTTCCAATCACTTCAATACCCGTTTCTAACTCTAGCCGAGCCATAAAACCATCAAGTACAACCTGATGATCATCAACGATCACTACTGATATTTCTTTATCATCCATTGATTACACCAATCCATCTAAGTTAAATAGCACCGTTATTTCTGTTCCAAACCCTTGTTCGCTCATAAGCTCAAATTCACCGCCCATGAACTCTACCCGCTCACGCATATTTCTAAGGCCGATTCCTTTTCGGTGAGTGGCTACATTTAGGTTAAACCCTTGCCCATCATCTCTAACAATCAACTGCAACTGGTTTCCAAATTGCTGCAGTATTACCGTCACCTTCTTTGCATGAGCATGCTTCTCGATATTATTCAGTGATTCCTGAACCACTCGATAAAGTGTAGTCGCGACTTCTGATTTGAGCTTTCCTGTCTGAGTTTCAAAGTGAATTTCCGTTTCAATATTTGAGTGAGCTTTGTAGTCTTGTAATAGAGTATTCAACGCCGCTTCTAAGCCAATATCGTCTAGTGCACTTGGCCTTAAGTTATGCGAAATACGTCGAACTTCGGAAATTGCCGTCATCAATGAGTGTTGTGACTTCTCAATATGCAGTGCCAGCTTTTTATCATTCAATTTATGCGCTAACAGCTCTAAATGACATTTACTGGAGACAAGCAGTTGGTTTATGCCGTCATGCAACTCTCTGGCTAAGTGCTTCTTTTCATCCTCTTGGAACATGACCGTTTTATGTGCCAACTCTTTTAAATTCTTATCCGCTAAGCGATGTTCATGTAAATTGATCGCTAAGGTTAAAACAATGATCACCGCGACGGTCACCCCAAGAATCGACACAATAGAGAAGAAGGTCGTTTCGATATTTTTATTGATCGCAGCCTGCATATTCGCAACTTCGAGGCTGATATCTTCAATATAGAGCCCCGTACCAATCATCCAATCCCACTTACTTAACCATGCTGCATAACTGAGTTTGGGGACGGTTTCACCCGTTGACGGTTTCTGCCATAAATATTGATGAAACCCGCCGCCATTCTTAGCTTGATGCAACAATTCTGCAATCAGAAAGTCACCATTGAGATCTTGAATATGCAGTAAGTTTTGCCCCACCAATTCTGGCTGAATTGGGTGCACTAAATTAGTACCAAACTCATCGTAGGCAAAAAAGTAACCATCCGAACCATAACGCAAGCGCGATAATATATCCCGAACCCGTTGCTTAGCTTCGGCATCATCAGGTGCTGAATTATGGTAGATGTGTGAAATGGCGTCAGAGGCAATATCGACACTATCTTTCAGTGCGGTTTCTCGCGATTGGATCAAACTCTCGCGGAAGATTTTGATCTCATTCTCACCGAGTGTTTTTGCTTGATGCAGGGTGATCCAACTAATACTGGCGGTGACCAATATCAACGGAAGTAATGTTAGTAAAATCAATTTAGCTTTTAGAGGCATTCCTTTCCTCACTGGTGATTTTCTTTGTCAGATAAAAGAAAACTGCTTACTACCTTGATAGTAGTAAGCAGTTCTAATGTAACAATTTATTTTCAATCTATGAAAATAAACTCATGTAACCTCTATTGCGATCACATTCCATAGAAACCAGGAAAAATAAGTAATGAAGCTAATACGAGTATTTGAATACCAATGAAGGGCATTACGCCACGGTAGATATCTCGCGTTGTGATCCCTTTTGGAGCAACACCTTTAAGGTAGAACAGACTGAAACCAAATGGAGGGGTTAAGAATGAGGTCTGTAAATTCATCGCCACCAAAATCGCAAACCACACCATGTTAATGCCCATCAATTCTGCCACCGGAGCTAAGATTGGAACAATAATGAAACAAATTTCAACGAAATCGATAAAGAATCCCAGAATCAAAATAACGATCATGGTGATTATCAGGAAGCCCCATTTGTCACCAGGGATGGCAAGCATCCACTCTTCTACAAGGTAATCCCCTCCAGTGTATGTAAACGCCATGGAAAAGGCCGTTGCACCGAGCAAAATAGCAAATACCATTGCCGTCACTTTTACGGTCTCTTTTGCCGCGTCATACACCATTTGAAGGCTGAACTGTCGATACAGTAACGAAAGTACGATTGCCCCGGCGCCACCTAAAGCCGCAGATTCTGTTGGCGTCGCCACACCAGCGAAGATCGAACCCAGCACGACAATAATCAACGCGAGTGGTGGAATCACCGCTTTTAACGCTTTGAACACCTCTTCTTTTCGACTAATTGACTCATCACGCTCAATGCACTGTGCTGCTTCTGGGTTCATCTTTGCATAGATAAGAATATAAACGATGTACGCCCCAACCAGCATCACGCCCGGCCAAATTGCCGCTTGGAAAAGATCCCCCACAGGTACGCCCAATACATCACCGAGCAGAATCAATACAATCGACGGTGGAATGATTTGTCCTAACGTGCCCGACGCACAGATGGTGCCGCAAGCGAGGCCTTTGTCGTAATTATATTTGAGCATCACAGGTAATGATATCAAGCCCATCGCAACCACTGATGCCCCAACGACACCTGTAGACGCGGCAAGTAACGCGCCAACCAATACTGTGGAGATCGCAATACCACCGCGAACGCCACCAAATAAACGTCCCATTGATTCAAGCAACTGCTCTGCTAAACGTGTTTTTTGCAGGACTAAGCCCATAAAAACAAACAGAGGAACCGCCATTAGAACGGTGTTTTCCATAATGGATTGAATTCGATATGGCATGAAAGCGAACATTTCTATGCCTTCTGCCCACACACCGAAAATAAGCGCAATGCCGCCAAACGTAAATGCTACTGGAAAACCCAACAACAAGGCGAACAGTGCTACAAAAAACATCACGATACCGATCATCTTGTAATTCCTTTACTTTGAGTCAACAGATTGAGCATGAATGAGGTGCGGATTCACGATCTTGTTAATTGAATGCAGAAGCAGTCCAATGCCACTTAGCGCCATCAAGAAGAATGACAATGGGATCATGGCTTTTATTATCCAGCGGTATGGCAGCCCACCAGGATCACCTGAAGTCTCTCCTAGTGAGTAGCTCTCTTTGGCAAAATCAACACCGTACCAAGCCACCAGCAGGCAAAACGGAAATAGGAAGATGATGGTACCTAAAACATCGATGATCGCTTGTGCTTTAAATGACAAACGCTCATAAAAGACATCTACGCGAACATGGCCGCCAGATTTAATCGCGTATGGTACCCCAAGTAAGAAGACAGCCGAAAACAGATGCCACTCCATCTCTTGAAATCCAATCGACACGTCATTGAATACGTAGCGCATTACGACGTCGTACACGACATTCGCAAGTAGTAAAATGAATAGAATGCTGGATAACCATCCGAGGAAATCTCCGATCCGGTTAAACAATCTCTCAATATAAATCAGGTTTCTCATATCCGACTCCATGGAACTGCATGACTAGGCTCTAACTTATATTTATGTGCTTATATTCAAGTACTGATACTCAGAGCAAACTGGCCAAAATTCATCGCGCCAGTGAGACTATATAAACCAATATAAAAGCGATCACGGTTCAAGCGGCATTCGCCAATGTAAAAGGGTTCTTGGGCTTTTGCGGTGTAGGAAACCCCTACACCGACGATTTAGAAATGATTCAGCGGGCTCTTATTGTTGAGCTTGGCTGTTTAAATATGCGCGATGAGATATGTTTGACCATGGTCGAACTTGGTTGATGTAATCAGCCTGAGACGCTTGAATCTCTTTCGCTAAAGCATCTTTTGCTGCGTGCTCTGCCAATAAGCGTCCATTCGCCTCACGTAGAGCTGCCATTACCTCATCTGGGAAGTTTTTAACCTGAACGTTTGGATATTCAGATTGAATCGACGCCCAGTTTTTACCACTTTCGTGTTTAGACTGAGTGTACATATCGTAAGCGGCGGTCTTCATTGCTATTTTCAATATAGCTTTCAAATCATCCGGAAGCTTTTTCCATGTGCGTTCATTGACTAAGAACTGCAACTCAGTTCCCGGCTCATGCCAACCTGTGTAGTAGTAAGGAGCAATTTTGTGAAAGCCCATTCGTAAGTCCAGAGATGGCCCCACCCACTCTAATGCATCAATCGTACGACGCTCTAGAGAGGTATATAACTCTCCAGGGGCAATATTCGTAGGCTTAGCCCCTAACTCGGCAAGGATTTCACCAGCAAACCCAGGGATGCGCATTTTAAGACCTTTCAAATCATCAACACTGTTGATCTCTTTTTGAAACCAGCCGCCCATTTGGGTATCTGTATTACCACCTGGGAATGAAAGCAGTTTGTGTTTTGAATACACTTTCTCCATCAACTCCATGCCACCACCGTAGTAGAACCATGCGTACTGCTCTGTCGGTAACATACCAAAAGGCATCGAAGTAAAGTACAGCGTATTAGGCACCTTCCCTTTCCAGTAGTAAGACGCGGAATGCCCCATGTCGTATTGACCAGATTTCACCATATCGAACACACCAAGAGGTGCTTTATGTTTGTTTGATGAATCGATGCGGATCTGTAAACGACCATTCGACATCTCTTCAGCCATTTTAGCCATGTTTTTTGTGGCATCGCCAAAAATTGGAAAGTTCGGTCCCCATGTTTCTGCAAGTTTCAAACGATAAACTTTATCAGCAGCAGAGGCTGTCGTTGAGACTAACGCAGCACATGTAGCAGCAATAACAACACCACTGGTAATGGCTCGCTTAATAGATTTCTTTATCAAACTCATTCTTACGTCCTTGGTTAGGTTTCTTACACTCATACCTCAGAGTGTCTTCGTGCACCTTTACAATGGAATAGAAAATCAAAATAAAAAATCAGCGAGACCACGCAGTAAAACCAGCTTACATCTAGGTATTAGACAATAGTATTAAGTATAAATACGTAGGACAAAATCAAAATCTGAAATATAAGTCTAAAATATCATTGAGTTAGAAAATCCAAATATACAGCTCGATGTAAATAGCACTTAAGTATTTACTTACATTCAATTGTTGAGGTTATTTTACTAAGTTGTGACAGAGGTAATTTTATAGCCGTAATTTGGAAGGGAGGTAAATATGTTGCATAAAAAAACCCCGATAGACGGGGTTTAAAACTTATGCAGAGCAGAGAGTAAAATTAAACTGCTTTGTAGATAACTTTGTTACCTGCAAGTTGCTCTTTAGCGACTAAGTTTTCTTCTAGAAGTTTTTTCAATGCACCTGTTGCCCAAGAACCCGCTTTTGCTTCTTCTTGGCCAGCCGCTAGGCCGATACTTTTAGGGTTGATACCATCAGCATTGCTTACAACAATATCTAGAACTTGTTGCTGCTTAGGAGTTAGTGCAACGTCAACTTTTTTAGTTACTACTGCTGCTACTTTTTTCTCTACTGCTGGCTTTACCGCTACAGGCTTTGCTGTTTTAGGCGCAGTTGCTAAGTTTGCCACTGACGCTTTAATGCGTTTTTGCAGTTTAGCCTGCACTTTACGCTTATGAGCAAGTCTCATTGAATGTTTCTCCAGTTCACTGCCATAACGCAGTGGTGAAAATTTGAAGCGCGATTTATACCAAAATTTGGAAACGATTTGTAGGGTCAAGCAACGAAAGACGACGAAAAATGCGTACTTTGCGCAGAAGCGTCTATTATTTATACTACAAGGCCACCGTTATCAGCAATGCATACTGGATGTAAAAACATGCCTTATTTGTAAGCCGTATAAATATGACATAGGGTGAATGATGCAAACTCTACAATTAAGTAATCATAATTTTAATCTTGAATCTTCCATGGCTAAACTTATTGGAGGGATTATCTTTGTCATCGTTTTCTTTTTAATCGGATTATCGACAGGCTGGCAACAAACACTGTTAACCCTCGCCGTTATGTTGGGTATTTTAGGCTTCAGTTACCTAGTGATCGCGAAAAGCAGAGTCGCCTATACCCTTACCTCCACTCACTTCCAGCAACACCTTTACAAAGGGGGCTGGGTGGTAAAATGGACTAATATCGAAAAAATCGGTGTATGTACTCATCATGTTGATGGCTGGCACCAACCTCTTCCTTGGGTTGGGATAAAACTGAAACACTACTCCCCCTACCTCAATAGTATCTGCCCTCGAGTGGCAAGTGACATTCTGCTCACTCAACGTGCGCTTCTCTACTTGGGCGCTCGCCAAAACCTAAGGGATCAACAAAACCGCATGGCACGTCAAAATAGTCAATTAAAGTCAAACTCTAGAAAGGAGGCGAAACGTAAGTTCATTGAATTTGAAGATATCGTGTTAGATTCCAGCCCCTACAAAAATAGCCACGGTGAGGTTTATTCGGGGTTACTCGGAATGTTGGCGAATAGGATGAAATACCAACGTAACTACTATGATTACGATGTTTTCATTGCGGTTGCGGATTTAGATAGAGATGCAGATGAGTTTGTAGGCTTGGCTCGTCGATATTTGGCTGCAGCAAGCGCTGAAGAAGATCCCACCGTTTTTAATAGCCATTTAGAAACCGAATAAAAAAGGAGACTCAATGGCCTCCTTTCTAAATATTTACCCTGATTAATAAATAGGCATCTCATCTGCCACATATGGATTTGACACTCGTTCACGACCAAATGTGGATTCCGGTCCATGTCCCGGAACAAATTTCACCTCATTACCTAGCGGCCACAATTTTGTCTTGATCGAATTAATCAAGGTTGCGTGATCGCCTTGTGGGAAATCGGTACGACCAATACTGCCATTAAATAGAACGTCTCCAACAAAAGCCGTTTTTGCAGAATCACTGAATAGCACGACATGACCTGGGGTATGACCCGGTGTGTGCAAAATATCAATGCTTTCATTACCAAACTTCACTACATCACCATCATTTAGCCAGTGATGTGGTTCAAACGCTTCTGTTAACGGGAAACCAAACATTTGACTCTGATTTTCTAAGCCTTGCAGCCAAAAATCATCCGCTTTATGTGGGCCGATGATCTCCACTTTTAAAATATCTGCAAGTGGCTCAGTTCCGCCGACATGATCTAGATGACCGTGCGTAAGTACAATATTGACGACTTTAACGCCTAACTCTTCAATCAAAACCGCGAGCTGCTTAACATCACCACCGGGATCGACAACAATACCTTCCATTGTTTCATCACACCAAACAATAGAACAATTTTGAGAAAACGAAGTTACAGGAACAACTTGGTACTTTAACGACATATAAAACCTTTCCAATACACGATACTGCGGGAACTATGACATTAGAATTTTACTTTGACAAGGGTTACCACGCCCGTGAAGGCCCTGTATCAATATGAACAAAATTACTCTTTGGGTAATAGCCAACGCCACCCGCTTTCAGTGTCATTGCCGCTTCTCTAACGTGGCTCAGTTTCACACCATCCAAACGGAAATCTAACGCCTGACCTAACATATGGAAACTTTTCTTAGCCACTCCGCTTGATTTTGAACGCAATGCTTCATTTGTGGCTGGCGAACGGTAGCCAGAGATGATCTGCACCTCAGCTTGTGTACCCAGTAACGTTTGAATTTGATTGATCTGTTCGAAAAGATTCTTATCCATCGCAAAAACTTCATTCCTACGGAAATCACGACAAATATGATTCAAACGACCGAGCTCCGAAGCCACATAATCTTGACCATTGAAGTAACATGATTCTAATGACTCACCAGTATGTAGGTTATTCATAGCTATAGTTCGTGGTTTATCAGGATAAGAAGCCTGAGCTAATCGTGGTGCTAAAGAGGCAACAACGAGCCCGCTACCCGCTAAGCGAATAAACTCTCGACGAGAAAATAAAGATTGAGACATACTGAAATTTGTACCGCGTATTAATGGAAACACGGACATTACAGAAAGGAATTTTTAGCGTCAAACGTAAAAAATGACCGATTCAGCCAAGTTTCAACGGTTTTTAACGCTTAATTATTGAACAGAATGGCAAAATTCATTGCTTACTGCAATTGTCATTTTTTAGTCAATCATCACCCTTTTGTCGCTGCAACCTCATCATAGTGATAGATGTCATCACGGTAATGAGTCTGGCCGCCCTCGAACCACACCGTTTGATAGATGATATGCACTGGAATGCGACGTTTTAACCGAATGGAGGTATTGGCAGGTTCTTCAGTGCTCACCAATAATTCTTGACTCGGCACACCTTGGGTTTCTAATAAGAGGGAGGCAAACTTATCGGCATGCTCCACCCTGATACAACCTGAACTGAATGCTCTTACTTCACTGTTAAACAGATTTTTACTGGGAGTATCGTGAAGATAAATCGCTCGCTTATTTGGCGTATTAAACTTGTATAAGCCTAAGGCATTACGATCACCCGATAGTTGCCTCATTCTGTATGGAAATGCATTTGGGTTAACCGTCGCCCAATCTATCACCGCAGGATCAATCTCAACGTGCGAATTCCAACCTTCGATGATCTGAAAATTGTTTCGCACTAAATATTCTGGGTCTCTTTTCACTTTAGGAATAATGTCTTTCACCATGATTTTCCATGGCACATTCCAAGTGGGGTTCATTATGACGGAATCAAGCTTTGCTTCCATTAATGGTGTTTTACGCGACTTTCTTCCAACCACAACTTTGGATTCAAAAACTTCTTGCCCTTGATACCAGTAGCTCATATTAAAATCTGGGACATTCACCATAATGATCGACTCTCGGTTTTTAGGCCACATCCGAGATCTCTCAGCATTAATGGCCAATAACTGAATTCGCTCTTTGGGGCTTAAATTAAGCCATTTCAAAGTCTTAGAGCCAATAATCCCATCCGCCTTTAAACCATGCATGTGTTGGAAAAGCTTAACCACCTTAACTAAGGACCGATCAAATTGATTTGTCGATTCATCCACCATCGTCAAGTCGAGTCCAACAATGGCTAAGCGGTCGAGTAAAATGCTGCGATCAACCAGAATATCACCTTCTCGCTTCAAGCCTATTTGGTAATAACTCGGCACATCATTGCCCAATTGGCTTTCTAAATGCTGATAAGAGGATAAAAAAAGCGAATATTCTTCAATAGGCGGCGCTAAATTCGCTATAAATTCAGGCAATTGTACCGACTTTACCGCATGAATCAGCGAAGACATACTATCTGTGGAGGGCGGGAGTAAAGAAGAGGAGACTTTCGAATCAAAAAACCATAGCTTTCCGTTTTCTCGCGCATTTTGACTATAGCTAAGATAGAGAATCAAGGTATCTGTGGCTAATAAATCATATTCAAACCAACGGCCTTGGCTTTTGTAATATCGTAAATAACGCAATTGATGAGAAAAAAGAGAACTGATTTTGGCGCGATCAATCAAATCCAATTGAAATTCAAATTGGCTGACTGTCTCTTCATTATACCAAACCAACATATCATTATTTTGTCGGTAGATATCATCTACGAGTTCAGGAAACTCCAATACTGAAGAGATATTCGAACTCGGCTCTATCCATCTCATATTTTCAAATCGTTCAAGCGTCACACTTACACCAGAACTAACATTTGAAAATAAGGCGCAAAACATCAGCAGTACTATTTTGAATTTCATGTTTGCCCCTACCTTGCTCGCCATTTCTTTAGTATGGCAAAGAAATGACAAGCTGATAGGAGATTTATTTCATCAATAGATTTGAATGATCAAATTCATCCTTTAGAACTAGTTCTCAACCTCCGATCAACCGCCTCAGATATACATTCATATGAATAAGTGCATTTAACTTGTGGCCATACCTAGATCAGACTCATCCCCTTTTGATTTTAAGATCATCATTAACTGGAACAGTAAAAGCACGCCTGTTGCCGCAAGACCAATTCCAATGCCACCCCAAATGCCAGCCAAGCCATAATCGCGCATGAGTAACCATGCAGCAGGAAGACCAAACACCCAATAACCCACAGCGGTTAACGCCGTCGGCATTAATACGATCTTCATCCCACGCAATAAATTAATCGCTAATAACTGCCATGCATCCGCAACAAAACATAACGCGACAACCCAGAGAAGCGACGACAACATCAAGGTTAAATCAGAGTCGCCACTAACAGTTGGATCATTCAATTGGAAGAACCCAGCAATCACGCCAGGCCAGGCCATAAACACTGCCGCTATAATTGCGCTCAGTACCGACACAATCACGAAACTTTTTTTAACCGTTTCTTTTATACCTTGATGATTCCCCGCACCAAAGTCCTTTCCAACAAGAATGGAGGCCGCTTGCGAGAAACCAAAGTTAATACTCCATGTAAAACTTAAGCATTGTAAAAGGATTTGATGTAATGCCAACGATGCAACACTAATGACGCCCGCCATTAAGGTGCCACCATAAATTAATCCGTGTTCTAGCAAACCTGCAATAGCGATAGGCATCCCCATCACCAAAAGTGGATTCATCAGCTTAAGCGAGTACTCATCTAAATTGAGCCAAGGCGCAAAACGATAGTAAGTTGAGCGTCTAAATACCCAGAAAGAGTAACCGATTAACACAAACAGAGCCGATAACGAAGTGCCTGCACCAAGCCCTGAAATCCCCCAATCCAATTTGAAAGCCAATAAATAGCTCAATGGCACATTCAACAATACGGTGACAATGGACATCACTAATACTGAGCGAGCATCACCAAACGTACTGGTTAACCCCCTTAATACAAGAAGTAACAAGGTTGGTAGCATTGCCCACTTCAGCGTTCCTAAATAGACCATAGCAATACTAATCACATCTTGAGTTTGACTTGCTTGGCGTAGTAAATCTGGTACAAATACGAAACTGGCATTGAGAACTAATGTCAGCAGCACCGATAACATCACCGCACCTTTGATTGCGTAGCGTATCTGCTGAAATCCAAATTCAGGTCGAGCGACACTTTGACCGTAAGCGATAGCAATTAGATTTGCGACACAACCAACAATACACCCTGCAATGATAAACACAAACGAGTACACCGATGCACCTAAGCCACCAGCAGCAAGATCAGCGACGCTCAATCTAGACATCATCCATACGTCGGTTAACACTAACGCCATACCGATGAGCTGAGAGAAAATTAAAGGAAGAGCTAAAGATAAGATTTTTTTCATAAATGCCTCTGATAATTGTTGCCAAAATATCGAGTTAGCGTCTGGTGTTCAATTTACATTTATGCGATTCTGGCATTCATTAAACTCATGCGAGAAATTATGACGCCATATCCCAACCTGCCCTATTCACATAAAAGCCTCAAAGTCTTTGAAGCGGTTGCAAGACTGACCAGTTTCACGTTGGCGGCAAAAGAGCTTCATGTCACGCAAAGTGCTGTGAGTCGGCAGATAAAATTGTTAGAAGATGAAGCAAAAGTTTCTCTGATTGTTCGTCGTCATCGATCGATTGAGTTGACGCTACAAGGGCGTGAGTTACAGGTTTTACTTGAAAAGCACTACCAATCTTTAGAGTCCTTGATTGCTTCATGGCAACATAACAAGCAGAAGAAAATCGTCATTAAAGCGGCTTTAAGTTATGCCACTCGCTCACTGATCCCTAAAATTCAGCGACTCAATGAAAAGTACCCAGACCATGAAATCGTCATTATTCCTTCAATGGAAGAAGATGAGAGCCTTGAGTCCACCGACTATGATCTCCTCATATTCAATACTCGCGTAGGAAATCGATATAAGAACCGTGTCGATATTCAGTATCTGCGAGAAGAGTATATGGCTCCCGTTTGCGCTCAGAACCTCACCACAACGCAAAATGACATTAATGCCATCACAACAATGCCTAGACTGCACCCGACCCTGGACCATCAAGATTGGAAATCATGGCTAAAAAAGTCTGGGCATAACGATACTCGTAAAGTTCGAAATACCACTTTCTTTACGCTTGATCTTGCGTTGAGTGCATGTTTATCAGGGCAAGGTGTTACCGTTACAGATTTGCTACTCGTCCTGCCTGAATTAGAGCGCGAATATTTGATTTGCCCTGAGCACGTTCAAGTACAACACAGTGCTTGGCAATACTTTTGTTATTCCCGATCTCAATCTTCGATTGTTGATGATCTGGTGGAATGGATTAAAGCGGAAACTGAAGAAGAGCTAAACAGACTTAACCGATTAGCAAATAAGTATGGTTGGAATAAATCATTTAAGTAACACGTTATCGACTGATTATCGTCTCATCAATAATCAGTTGTTCATCACAAGCCGTGAATCTATGATTTGTTGACAAAGAGGTTACAAACCTAGTCAAAAAGCGTTTAAAATTCGTAATTCTTGAATCCCTAATTGCCTTAAGCCTGTTATGACTTTTAGTAAGTAATCAATCCTCTAGATAACCGTCAATAAGAGAGACTCATGCGCTGGAGCATTTTCGCCCTTGGTTTTACACTTTTATTCCCTATGACGGTTTACGCTCAAACTGTGCAGGAAAAGTGGCAAAAATTTTATCAGCAGAACTGGCAATCTTCTCCTTTGGCCATATCTCAACAGCAGTTAAGCCAATACTCTCCCGATCTGCTGGTTGATCAATCACGCTATCCCAACTTTGAATCCTTCAGCTGGCAAGATATCGAGCTACTGGCATCTATCAAAACCGATTGTTCAACCAAGGAATATGCCAATAAACGCTTAGCGGATGCGGTTGAATTTGAATTAGCACTGTGTGAAGGGCGAACACTACACTCTGATTGGTTCTCCACCCACACTGTTTTACACCCTGCGGGACAAAGCTTTGCCGATCGTTATCTTCAGCATATCGGCAATAATAAAACGACAAATAAAAATAAAGCGACGAATCAACACAAACCGATCGTAGACAAAACGATCAGAAATTACCTCAGTATTGTCAATCCGCAACACCCTCGCCATGAAACCTTACAAGCGCTATCGCCACAAGGACGAGAAGCTCTACTCAACGGTTATCGAGCATGGCTTGAAGGCGACACTTTATGGCTAAATGGGGAGCAAGGATGGAAGCAAGTGACATACCATCATTGGCAGTCTATCGCTGATAAAATGAAGATCACCCTAAAAGGCGATAGCTGTACGATCCGCTATAGCAATTTATGTATAAATGAACGCTCGTACTCTCAATCATCGCTAGTTATTTTATCATCAGTACTGATCATATTCATCGTGCTCATCGTTATCCGCAGCAGCTATTTAAAGCACAGGCAGCGCAAAGAAAAACGTTTCATTTTACAACTGCTGACTCATGAATTACGAACTCCCATTACTAGCTTGGGGTTAACCGTTGAGATGTTTCGTAACGATTTCGATAACCTTACTGAATCGAGCCAAGGTGCGGTATGGCGACTCATGTCCGATTATCAGAGGCTGTCTCAACTCACCGAGAACAGTAATGTTTATCTAGGTGGAGATAAGTCACAACAGCTATTAAAGCAAAATGCATCCGTTGAAGAATGGCTTCACCATGTATGCGACAAACATGATATTTCATTTGAGCTTAACCAAGATATTGAATTAGTTCTTCCCTACTATTGGCTATCCATCTGTCTAGAAAACTTGATTAAAAATGCCAAACAACACGGCAAAGGAAAAGTTTTGGTCTCAGTAGAGATAGCCGATACGTTAATCATCGAAGTACAAGACCAAGGTGAGTTCCCCTCACCTATTCACTTATTTTTGTCTCGCTTGAAGCCAAAACACAATGACAAAAACATGAAAATTGGGCTCAATATTGTGGAGCACTTGATCAAAAAAGTAGACGGTAAGCTCACGATTCTACGTCACCCTACCCGCTGTATATTGGAGATACCGTATGAATACCATTCTACTGATTGAAGATGATGAACTCCTAGGGCAAGGTCTGGTCAACTTATTCAAATCCAATGGGTATGGTTGTCTCTGGGCTAAACAATCGAGTGGCGTAGAGGCTTTATGGTTTCGCGCCGATCTCATCATTCTTGATCGACAATTAAGTGATGGTGATAGCCTGCAACATCTCTCAAATTGGCTATTACTTAAAGCGTTACCGGTGATTATTTTGACCGCAAAAGTGGATGTCGAACAACGAGTAGAAGGGCTAATGGCAGGCGCGAAAGATTACATGACGAAACCTTTCTCAAACGAAGAGTTAATGGCAAGAGTCATTTCTCAACTCCGCCCACTTGGCACTTGTCAGCTTTATTACTCGAATATCGAACTGCAACTCGCTGAGCGTATTGCGCTCTATAATGAAACACCAGTGACACTGAAACCGAAAGAGTTTCAATTACTTGTTCTCTTCATTCAAAATCAAGGACGTGTTTTTCACCGCGATGAACTGTTAAATAAAATTTGGGGCTACCAAGCGTTCCCAAGTACTCGAACGGTTGATAACCATATTCTTCGACTGCGCCAAAAACTACCAACATTAAACATTGAGACTCATCGTGGTGTGGGTTACCGCTTACTTGAGGTAGAAAAATGAGAATCAAACCACTAGGCTGTTTTATTTTCGGGTTAACACTTCCCTTCTCGTCTCAAGCGGCGTGGTTCAGTGATACCCCATTACAGCATACTTACCAAGCGATGATTGATGGACAGCCTAAACTGGCATGGGAAGAGTTAAAAATAGCCGTTAGCCAACATTCACTCAGCAGCCAATATTGGTTACCAGTAAAAAATGAGATTATCGCTCAAACTGAGTGCGGTAAAGGTTTGGATGATACTCGCTTACTAATTTCAAACCTTAAAATCAGTTTCATCCGCCGCTTTGGTTTGGCTTCACAAGGCTATCAGATCAATATATCGACAGAAAAAAGTCACGGAGAACAAAACGTTTCCCTACTATCTCCTACTGGACAAACCTTAATTAGCGGGCATTTTTCAGATCTAACAGAGTATCAAGAGTTCGAAACAAAGGAGATACTGGTAACACCATCATCTGGTGTCTATATCCTAAAGGTAGACCAAGACACTTATCCTATCGTCGCTTCCCTTGGTCGCAATACTCGTTGGCTTAAAGTCGAAAATGCACTCGGAAAACAGACACTCTCTTTATCCTCTCCTGAGAATATAGCGGGCTGCCCGAGAACAAACGCAAATTGGCAATGGTTTGACAGGCAGTACAACATGCTTGGAAACAAAATCCCGATCAGCAGTAATAATGCAGAACTACCAACAATAAGCCCCTTTCCATCTCAAGCTCATCATTTAAGTGCCGCAGTGGAGCTCATCGAATATCAAGGTCGATTACAAATCTCATATATCCAGAGAGTTGCACTTCCGTTTAAGACTAATCTGGCGAAACCGACATCAAACTAGATGCATCAGCTTGATAGAGACAAATGGGTGACAAAGCATTAATCGAAGTTCGCTGTAATAGGCTCTACCTTTTTTAACAGAGCCTAAATATGTTATTCAAAAATAGAAACCATATCCTCACTTTAGCCTTGCTCTTATTTTCCGTAGGGGCAAATGCAGCGGGTGTGACATTGCAGTCTCAAAGCAATCAAATCAACATTGACCCACAAAATTTTTCGATTAAATGGAATGATTCCATTGTTAATACATCGGTACTGAAAGTTAACGATCTGCCTCAAAAAGTGACCGATATCCAGTCTAAGTCTGCCAATAGCGCGAGTTGGACACTGCTTCCAAGCCGTATTCAAGTAAAAGCTCAACTTAAGAATGATGCACTCATCGTTAATTTCATCACCCCTTCTCATCCAACAATTGAACGGAATTCACCTCTGATACTTAAGTGGTTTGATCTTGCCGAATCACAAAGCAACACTTTATTCCTACCATTCAGTGAAGGCATGCGCATTCCTATTAACAGCAAAGTTTGGGCAACCTATTTACAGAATAATTACTCCGGTTCTAATACGACCCAAGAACTTAAAATGCCATTTTGGACAGTTCAGCAAAAAGATACTTACATAAGCTATCAACTGGTTGAAGCCACCAATAATCAACTCGATTTCTCAAGTACAAAAAACCGCATTGATATGACTGCGACCCACAGTTTCACTGCGTTGAATCAATCGCGTTCTTTTACTTTGCGTATCACCCTTGGAGATAACTGGCTTGATGGTGCGAAAAGTTATCGTCAGTGGCGAATTGATCATGATCTTGCGGATCCTCTGGTTCAAAAAATCCAGCGTAATGCTAATGTCGAAAAACTCATTGGAGCAAGTCAGGTTTACCTATTTGGAGTACATCCGCTAAGCACTTTGGATGTCACAGACTGGTGGGGATTAAAAGATTGGTATTTCCAGCGCTCAACTCTCAAGATCTCCAATGAAGATCAAGTAGAACTCAGCACACTATCCAAAAATAAAGACTGGTTTAGTCAATATCACAAACAGTTACTGATTGATTCAATTAGCACATCGTTACGCAATAAATTTAATGTGCCGAACCCAACACTTGCAGATAACACCATTGCCGCTCAATACAACGCTGCGCAGCAAAGAGTGGATTGGCTTAAGAGCAACGCCTCTGAATTTCTAATGCAACCCAAGACTTGGGGACAAGCTCTCTCGGCTAATATGCTTAATAACTTTAAGAAAGCCGGTTTAGAAAAGCTCTGGTTAGGGTTTGATAATTGGATGCCCGCTTTTTACCAACCTAATGTTATTGATGCTGCAAAACGCTTCGGCTATTTGGTCGCGACTTACGATTCATACAATACAGCAATACCAAGCGGCCTTAATGACGGTTGGTTAACGGCCAGATTGCCAGAGCCGATGAGAAAAGCATGCGCGATTGAATTAGCAGACGGCAGAAAGAAAAAGGGATTTAGAGGCAATGGCTATTACCTGAATCCAAACTGTCACTTGAACTACGTAAAGCAGCGTGTGCTCGATATCGTAAAATACGGACATTTCAACAGTCTATTTATTGATGTAGATGCCACCGCAATGGCAAGGGAAGATTACAGCAATAATAGCAGTGAATCGGACATGCTTACTGCGTTCAACAAAAGAATGGATTGGATATCAAACCAAGATCAAATCGTTTTAGGATCCGAAGATGGCAACAGCCTAACAACCAGTGGCATCGCCTTTGCGCATGGACTTGAATCTGTCGGTTTTGGGTGGATGGATAATGATATGAAGAAAAACCGTCAATCCCCCTATTTTTTAGGACGCTGGTATCCCGACCATAAACCCGAATTTTTCTTTAAACCAGCCAAGGTGAAAGAGCCATACAAGTCGCTTCTGTTTACACCTCAATTCAGGATTCCTCTGTATCAAACGGTTTTTCATGATGAAGTTGTGAATAGCCACCATTGGCACTCAGATAGCTTAAAATTTACGGATGTAAAAGCGTACCGGGACTTAACTGCAATGCTTTATAACACGCCAGCTATGGTGCATCTTACTAGAGATGAAGCAGTTTCAAGCTTAAGCCCTAGAATCGTCGCGCTAAAGCATTATCAAGATGGGTTTAAACCGATTCATGAACACCTTTGGGATAACAAACTCATCGGTTTCACTTGGCTTAATAAGAGCGGTACAGTCCAACAAACCACGTTCGATGATGGAAGTACAATAATCGCTAACTTCTCAAGCGACATTTTTGGAGATAAGGATACGCGAGTCCGACCGTTCTCAATTAGAGCTGAGTTAAGCAGCGGTAAAGTCGTTTTATGGCAATCTAAATCTCTATAAACGTGCTTTAAAACGGAGATAAGATCCCTATCCAATGTTAGCTAAACTGGATAGGGACAAATACAGGAAAAATGGTTACTTCAATTGAATTCGTTAACCCATTCTTTTTGACATTGGATGAGAATCACTGAGTTGCAGTAGATCCCATTGGTTTCCATAAAGATCTTTAAAAACTGCAACGGTGCCGTAATCTTGCTCAACTGGCGGACGAACAAATTCAATGCCATCTTCCACCATTCTTTTATAATCACGCCAAAAATCATCTGTGCTTAGAAAGAGGAAAACTCGCCCGCCAGATTGATTACCAATAAAATCGTGCTGTTCAGGCTTTGACGCTTTTGCTAGCAATAATGTAACGCCATTTGAACCAGGAGGAGAAACGACAACCCAACGCTTATCTTGTTCAGGTTGATAGGTATCTTCAATCAGCTCGAACTTGAGTTTGTTCACGTAAAAGTCGATCGCTTCATCGTAATCGTTAACCACCAGAGCAATATGTACAATGGCTTGTTTCATAAGTTTATCCTTGATTTTACGTAATTAACTGTCATGTCTTTTTGAGCTAAGATAAGTGTCAATCACGGTTTGGATACGTGAATAATTCACACTGAGAAGCTTTAAATTATAGCGTTAAACGAACGATGCCTAACCAGCACGGCTACCATTGGGCACTTCACGCTCAGGCATGGCCAAACAAGGGTTAATTTTATCTTCATAACCGATATCAAATAGCATGCCCTGTGATAGCTCTCCCGCCATTTTCCGTTCAGGAAGGTTAACAACGAACAGAGCCTGTTTACCTTCAATCTCTTGAGGGTTTTCTCTTTCCTGTTTAATACCAGAAAGTATAGAACGCGTGTGATCGCCGAAATCAACGGTAAGCTTCATTAGTTTGTCTGATTTTTCCACCTCAGATACTTGAGTAATGGTTCCTACTCTAATATCCAATTTCGCGAAATCATCAAATGTAATCAGTTCTTTGATTGGTGCTGGAGTCATATCTATTCCTTTTTATTGAGACGGCTCAAACACATATTTTAACCTTTAGTTATAACTTTTCTATGAACTCACCACAGTTTTGACATCGATAGCCATGCTTATAGAAGAACAGTGGGAAACCTAACAAAATAAAGACCAAAAAAGCGGGTCTTTTACCTTTGGTATATGGAACTAAGTCATGGCTGCCACACTGTGTACAAGCGTCCGCACTTCTTTCGACTTCAGATGAGTTATCGACGGCGTCAGAGAAATCGGTATTTAAAATGCTCCTCGCTTCATCAACACTCTTTTCATCCACCAACAATCGAACACCACCAATAGCATTTGAATACAACCACTGCGTATTGACAGTGTGCTCATCGGCTATGTAACTCTCAATACCTGAAGCTTCGAGGCTGGCTCTTGCGATTTGAGCCTCATGGGGAAATGAAAAACGTGCAACGACTATCATTGCAAACCTCTATTTATGGATACATGACAAGTGAACAACGTGGGATCATTTCTTCAATTTGATATCTTTCAATACTCGCGCAGGGTTCCCACCAATAACGACATTACTTGCAAAGCTTTTTGTCACTACAGCACCTGAAGCAACGACAACATTATCCCCTAATGTGACGCCCGGGTTAATCGTCGCATGGCCACCGATCCAGCAGTTGTGTCCAATGGTGATTGGCTTTGCAAACTCTTTACCGCTTATTCGCTCTAGCGGATCAATTGGATGGCAAGCCGTATAAATACCAACCTGAGGACCAATCATGCAGTTGTCACCAATGTTAACTTCCGCACAATCAAGGATCACGCAGCCAAAGTTCACATAAAAGTTTTCGCCGACATGGATGTTTTTTCCATAGTCACAATTGAAATGTGGTTCAATATTAATCTCACTACCCGTATTTCCAAATAGCGTTTTAAGCAGTGCCTCTCTTTCTGCTTTTTGGTCTTGATTGGTCGCATTATATTCGCCAATCACTTTTCTTGCATGAGCGCGCATCTGTGACAGTGTTTCATCACTTGGGTCATACATCTCACCCGCTATCATCTTCTCTAATTCGCTCATTTCACTTCTTATCCGTCAATGTTTAAACTTTACGACAAACCATTAAAACTAAAACCGTCTTGAATCATATGCCCAGTGCAGCAGAGCTTGCCTCTGCTTCCGACGGCAACCATGATCAAAAGGTTCGCAATTTTTCTTAATCGCCCCCATATGTCGTCTAAATGCACGCCACCTTTTAATTTGGCGCTCATCTTCACTCTCTATGCGACGTCCCATGAAGTAGCGACAATACCATTGAAACCAACCTCTTGGATCTTCAGAATAGATCCACCCCTTTCGATTCCACTCAGCTAAAGGTTGAGAGGCATCCACAGAGAAATAGTTCAATGAAATATCTTTAAATTCAGGACTGATTTTGGCATTGATAAACCAATCCTCAGGGAACTCATCTTGGCAATCTGTCATATACTTCCCCCCAAAGACTCCGAGTTCGAGCATCTCTTTGGGGGTGAGTTCTGGAGAGAAATCAAACTGAAAATTTTCACCAATACCTTCAGACAAGAAATAGGAATAGTTCGATTGCATTTTATCGTTAACGAATACTTGCTTCATTTCACTGCTCCCATAAAAATCATCGGTAATGCTAGCGTATTTATAAAACCAAAATAACAGTTAAGTGCTAAGGGTGATGGCTATAGCTTAAACGCTCCCATTCTGGCTTGAAGGTTATGAGCCAAACTACTTATTTCTTGACAAGCTATCGCGGTTTGAGAAGTGCCTTCCGCCATTTCTGACGATGCGGAATTGATGTGCTCCACACTTCGGTTTAACTCTTCAGACACCGAGTTTTGCTCACTGCATGCCGTCGCAATCTGTGTACTCATCTGAGCAATATTATCCACCGAGTGCTCAATTATATCTATTTGCTCTCCCGCATCGTTGACCTGATTGACACATGTCGCGATTCCAGTTTGGCACTCACGACTGGCCTCTCCCATTTTGATTGTTTTTTCCTGCAAATCTTCAACTATATCGACGATCTGGGTTGTAGACTCTTGTGTGCGCTGCGCCAAAGAACGCACTTCATCAGCCACCACAGCAAAGCCTCGTCCTTGTTCACCCGCTCTTGCCGCTTCAATTGCAGCATTCAGCGCCAATAGATTGGTTTGTTCAGCAATAGCACGAATAACATCAACCACGACATTAATACTGCTTGAACTATTTTCTAAGTCAGTCGCGAGTTCATCTGTGTTCTGAATGGTTAGCGAGACTTTCTCAATCTCTTGAATGGTCTTGTTGAGAATCTCAGTACCGTGTTTTGCCACTTCTGTTGCAGAGTTTGCTGATGTAGCGCCACTTTCAGTATTTTGAGCGACTTCGTTCACCGCCGCTTGCATTTCTGTCATCGCGGAGGCAACAGAACTTAATTCTAGTTGCTGATTTTGCATCCCGGATGCGGTTTGAGATGAAATAGCACTCACCTCTTCAACGGCCGCAGTCAGTTGGATGGTTGAATCGCTGACCTCCGAAACTAGAGAGTGCAAATTGTTCTGCATTAACACCAATTCTTTGAGTAAAGTACCGAGCTCATCTTTGGTTAGTTCATTCTCATTGATGGTATTGTTCAACTGACCTTTTGCTATCTGAGAAGCAAACCATAGCGCTCGATTCACAGGTTTACAGATCGCTCGAGATAACAACATAGATGAGACAATGATCATCGCAATAATAACCAACGAACCCACACCAGCACTAAATTGAGTCGCCTGCGATTCACTCAGAACGTCTGCTTTTATTCGATTGATAAGCTCATCATTTAAACTCAATGTATCATCTAAGCTGGCAAGCGCTTTTGCATAAGTAGCAAAACTCGATAAAACTACCTCATTGGCTTTTTCAGCATCACCTTGAGCCAACAAGGCGTTGTATTGCTTAGTCTCAAAGATATAACTATTCCATGTATCTTTGAAAACATTGAAAGAGCGTTTCTCTTGCTCACTAAGAGGCAATGCTTGATAGGATATTATCCCTTGCTGAACATCTTTTCTCCACTGTTCAAGTCCTTCTAGCCACTCAGCAATCTTAGGGTGGTTAGCATTTGGTAACAGCGAGAATTCATCTTTACGTACTTTCGTTATATCGACTTGAATCCCTTTAAGGATCGCAACCGATGGCAAACTCTTATCTGTTAACGTTGCTGTATTACGATTAAGTGACGAAAGGCTCGACATCATAACAATCGCAACCGCAGAGAACACTAAAAATACCGCTAAATAGCTTAACCAAATCTTTTTTACGACGCTCAAATTCTTAATATGCATTTATATCTCCATATACATGAAAAAAACACCATGACTAACGGCGTACTTCCTTACCGACACCTTACCTAATATAGCTGATACAACTATCGCCGACGATCACAAAACAGCCAGCAATTAAGTCAACTAACAATAGTATTGCATACAACTGACTACTTTTTACTCAAAAAGTAATTATGCGGCAAACTATAGGATGCCAGACAACAAACAAAGAAGGAGAACTCGTCTCCTTCTTTGTTTTCTTAGTACGAATTACACTTCTAGTGGACGAATCCTAACGATGTTGATTCGCTGCTTTTTCTTCAGCTGTATATGACAAAGTTCTAAAGCCAATCCAAATGCCATCGCAAAGTAGATGTAACCTTTATTCACATGAATTGCGAAGCCTTCTGCCATTAACAATCCACCCAGCAAGATTAAGAACAATAGTGCCAAGGTTTTAAAGCCTGGGTATCTTGTCACCATATTGTTGATCTTCTCTGCCGTTAACACCATTACGATCGCCGATGAAATAATAGCGGCAACCATGATGGGAATATCATTAGTTAAACCGACCGCAGTGATCACTGAATCCATCGAAAACACAGCATCGACCGCAACGATTTGAAGTAGAACGACAGCAAGCCCAGTTCTGACACGGGTCGAATGCCCGACGTCGGTATGCATTAGCCACCCCCATAACTCTTTTAAGCTTTTGCCTAGTAAGAATACGCCACCAAAAATCATAATTAGATCTCGGCCTGTAAACGACATACTTAAAACACTTAATAATGGTTGGGTGAGAGACATTAACCAAGAAATCGAAAACACGAGTACAATTCGAGCCATTACGGCTAAACCAATACCCAAATTTCGTGCTAACTTGCGCTGCTGCTGGGGTAATCGTTCGCAGAGTATCGAAATAAATACGACATTATCGACACCAAGAATGACTTCAAGTGCGAATAAGGTTGCGAATATTGCCCATGTCTCTGGCTGTAGAAATAGTTCAATCATAGTGATGCCTCCGAGGAGTGGAAGCATTGCGAAATTTTCAGTCGACTAAAGGGGTCGTCCATTAATTTTTGTACCTCTGTTACTTAGGAAGTGCAAGTAAATCACTAAACCTCAGAGTCAGCAATCACCACTTTGTCAGCGCTGTGTCAGGTACTATTAGAGCTCAAATCACTTTTTAAACTCTCTATTTTTAATGTTTTGATATCGGTTATCTATCAGGCTATTTTGATGAAATAAATTGTATCGTATTCGAAGGATTACCTTAGAAAATAATAGTCAAAAAGAGCGTAGTATTTTACCTTTAACATCCAAAAGACGAAGAGATGTGAAATAACAATCTAACCTATAATCTTTAGCTAAAAGTCTAGTTACATAAAATCAATACCTTACAAGAGTATTAAAATGTAATTGGCGATAAAATGGCGACAGGTAAAAAGTGGCGACGAACACTCGTGCTAACGTATCAAAACTAACATTGATATCAATTACAAAAATGAGCCAACAGCATCACATGTTCTACAACTTGAGTTATTTATCCCTTCAATAAGAATGTCCCATTAGGTATAAAAGATTAAACACCTCGCTTGTGTGTTGGAATAGGTCGAGTTCGGGGGGAACTCGACCTAAATTACCAACAGGCACTAATAGCTCATCATCATATTGCCCACATCTAGATTCAACTCAGTTCCCTTTTCACTCTTCACTTTGTCAATGGCAACGGGTTTATCTGATTTGATGGTCAATGACACTTCAGACTTACTATTAATGGTTTGATTGGTTATTGGGACATAAGGCTTGTCGTTTGGGTTTGCTTTTAGTCTTCCATCATCAAACTGGTTCGGTTGATTAGGTGGTGTTCCTGGCTGTGATTGTTGTTCATTAAACTGGTTGCGTGGCGATTCATCATAATTATTGTGCAACTGATACTGGTTATAGATAGCAGGCTGCTCAGTTTCATACTCTTGATATTCACCATAGCTTTGCTCGGTATGGACGCGCTCGGTGCGGTTGTTGGTTTCATTGGTTGTGATGCCTAGCTCGATGTTTTTGCTTTGCAGTTCTTTACTGGCTTTCGATTGCTCTTTCATTTTGTCTGATTGTTCATCATCAGACCACAGCGGAACATTCTTACGCGCCAAGGATGGGTTATAAGCACCATATTGAGGCAAGCCTAGAGCTTGTTTTTTGTCTTTGTGTTGTTCGGTATAAACTCGCTCAGTTCGGTTTTGAATTTCATTGGTGGTAATGCCTAACTTAGCGTTTTTGTCTTTTACATTATTGAGCTTGGTGGTGAGTTTATCGACCTCTTTACCTGCTTCTTCAGTACCGACTTTCCATCCGTCAGGGATCAATACATCGGGGAGTTTATTAATTAAAACTTTAAACTTTTCCCATAGCTGGCTAATGCCGTCTTTAATCCATTTAATGACATTATCTAAGCCAATGAACTTATCGACTAAGTAAGTAATGGCAATAATCGCAGCGCCAACAGCCGCAACAATCATCCCAATAGGATTCACCATTATCACAGCGTTTAAACCAATCAGAGCCACTTTAAAAATAGCGATAGCAGCAATAATGCCTTTGAAGTTTTGTGATACCCAAACGATCCCTTTTCCTAAAAACGCTAACCCCTGATACAGACCATCAACGGCATGAATAATTTTTTCTATGAAGTCGGTTCTCCAATCGGCATTTTTGAACTTCTCTGAGAATGCGGTGAACGCTTTGGTCACTTTTTCCATAATTGGAGCAAGAGCAGCAAACTTCATAGAGCGGACGCTTTCTTGGATTTTTTGCAAAGCATCATTATAGGCTTCTGCTTTTGCGGCATCTTCGGCTTTCGCTCCACCGCCTAATGCATTCAACTCTTTTCTGGCAGCGCCTAACCCTTCCGTTCCTTCACGTAACATGATCAACATTTTGCGACCATCTTGACCGAAGGCTGCATCAGCAAACGCCATTTGTTCTTGAGCGGTTTTTAAGGTTGAAAAGGACTCAAGCAGCTTTTTATAAGCATCTTGAGTATCAGTTGCTCCTTTCAGTTCTTCATACAACGGGTTACCACTCTTCTCTAAGAATGAACCCATCGCGCCTTTGCCTGTTTTTTGCAGCACGCCTAATCGCTTAGTGAAACGAGTCATGGATGAGGTGAGCGCATCGGCATCGACACCCGCATGTTCGGCTTGGGACTGCATGGCTTGTAGCTCACCAATTGGGAGTTCTAAAGTGGCAGAGGCTTTCGCCAATTTATCCATTTCCCCTGCAGTGCCATTCACCTCGGCAAAAAGCCCTGCTAAGCTGATCCCACCCAGTAAAGCCGCTCCTTTCCCAACCGCAGCTGTGCCGACTTTTGGTAATGAGATTGCGCCATTGAGTTTCTGGATAGGTTTCATGGCCGTTCTTAAAATGGCGTACTTCTTACTTAGCTTGCCAATTTCTTTACCATGTTTTTGATAACGTCGATTTAGCCGATCACTTTCACCGTCTAAGTCATACATTCTCACGCCTGTTTTTTTCAATTGAGAGCCAAGTTTGACCAGGCGTTCTTTGGTTGTATCTTGAGTATGATTTAAAGCCGTCAGTTTGCTTTTCTGTTTGGCAATTTGTTCCGTTAAAGCGGCACTTGGTGAGCGCGCGGCTTTTGCTTTCGCTTCAAGCTGTTTTAACTTTTCACCTGCAGCGGCAATGGATAGGGTATTTTTATCCATGGTTGATTTTGTTTTCTTGAATACATCAATCATCCCAAGTGCTGATGAGTCATCTGCTTGAGCTTTCTGAATCTTTTTTATGGCTTTAGCGTAATGATCGGCCCCACTCGCCATGCTCTTAAGTGGAGCGGCCGTTTTATCTTTCATCCCCATCACGACAGAGAGATTCATTTTCATATTGCTATCCTTTTTCAGATACAACAAAGGGAGCTAAATTTAGCTCCCTTTGCTTTCTTCTTGTTGATGCCGCTCTATCGCCAATGCACGAAAGTTTAATAGCTCATCAAACGTTAACTGGTCTATTTCGCTTGGCTGCCAGTGAAACACAATGGCCAAATCAGCGTATAAAGGTTCAACGCGTTTAATGCTTTGTATTACGCTTCCGTATTGACGAAAAAAGAGGCCACCGTAACAAGCAATGGAGCCCAATTAGCCGGATCTAAATTCAGTAAATCACGCTCATTAAGACATGAAATACGTGGCAATATTTTTTCACCCGCACCAAAATCCATTTCACATACGTCGACTAAATTTAAACCGCGCAAATGACCTGAATTGGGTTTGCTAATTTCAATTTCAGTCAGCGTTTTACCCTCTTTTTCAATTGGGTTCGCAAGCTTTGCTAGTTTGATTTTACTTTGGTCTTGAACAGGGTTACTCATAGCCAAGTGCCTCTTTTAAGTCTTTAAGTTTGGTTTTGCGCCCACCTTTGTCTGGGTCGAGTTTCATCACCAGTTCAAACAGGTTGTGCGCTTGTTCTTTTTCACCCGCTTCAAAATGCCAATCCCCAACCAAGCGGAACATTTTCACTTTAAGCGGTGCATTGGTGGCAAGGTCGCCTTTCAACAAGTCACGAACCGCAGCCAATAAGTAGTCAGGTTTAAACGCGACCTTCTTGGTGTGAGCGTCATGGGCGTACTTAAAGACGTAGCCACAATAAGCGCTTTGCCCGTTCATCTTCCAATTAGTCGGCGTTTCTAGCCCTGCATCAATGGCAGCACGAAAATCATCGTGGATGTCTTCAAACTTATTGAGATCAACATGCCAAAGATAGAACCACCACATCACATCAAGGTTGCCGTAATCCCCTTTATGGGTGTCGCGTAATTGCTCGACCAAAGGACGGTACTTATCAATGAGAGACTCCTTATACGGGTCTTTCTCTTTGGAGCCAGAAAGCGTGCGTACTCGCGCTAAGTCTTGCTTAAGCATGGCCTGCGTGTCTTCCCACGATCTATCAATAAACGTTGAGTGGACAAGGGTGTTTAATACGCCTCCTGGTTCATCACTCACCCTTTCAGGCTCGGTTTGTACGGTTGCCTGTGCTTTACGCTTCATCAATATGGATAACATGGCATTACCTTCTATTGTGGGATCATTTCATGCCCGTAAAACATGACTTCCATCTGGCCGTCTTTCACGGTTAATGTCAGTGGGTCGCCTGCCCATGCATCCATCAGCGTGTAGGTCTTGCCGCTGTTGGTTTCCAGTGTCAGGTTTTCATCGGTAAAAACTTTAATCGCATCTTCATCGGTCGTTTGAGCATGGATGATGGTGCATTTAATAGATGGCGCTTCATCAAAGGTTTCGCTGTAACCCAAAACGCCATCATCACCCATGATAGGTTCACGTTTGAGATTGCCAAATTTAAGCTCTGCGCCTTCCTTAATCGGCAAACGCCCCAAAGAGCCTGCATTTAATACCGCTCTACTCGTTATTTTTGTGCCCATGGCTTACTTCCTAAATTGAATTTTGCCTGCAACGATGATCAAACCGTTCACGAACTGCGGTGAATCTTGATAATTGATACGTTGTTTATTGTTTTTATCGAGCTCGACAATCAGCGACTTTTTATAGCCGTCAAAATCTTGCACGATGCCTTGAAGTTCAAGCTCACGATAAAGTGTGAGCAGCTCGGTTTTAAACATGCTTGGCGTGACGATGACTTGTCCTGCAGCGAATTTCGTCCCGTCTTTGGCAACTTTATAACGCGCATACTTACTTAAAATACGGGTACGCTGTTTCTGACGGAAATACATGGCGGTGGCTGGCGTCATGATGTCTAAATAGCTGTTATCCGCAATGTTTGCACCGTTTTTGGTGTATGCGGTGACAGGCCTTTCAACGAGCACTTCTTTCGCGGCAGTGACCGTGTAGGTGCCCATGCCTTCATGCAGCAATAAATTACGCTCAGCCCAATCAAACTCGCTGACAGACGTTGAATAAACGCCATTAAGTTTTAAGGTTTGCAGTGGGCGACATGGATCGTTCGCAAGTGATGGCGCGATTTGTCCTGCCCATGCTGCAACGGCTTCGGCATCGGTGAGAGCCTTATCTGCAGAGTCACCCAAGCTATCAATCGACATAAAGCTAATGAGTGGACAATTACTTTTTGCTCCAAAGGTCACCAGCTCTGCGTGGGTCCCTTTTTTGGGAATGTAAGCCAAGCCAGGGATCTGATTGAGCGCGTCATAACGAGTATTTAAAAACTCGCCTAACTCTCGAATACTGGTGTCATCATTAAGAGAGCAAATAATATGGTGGTATTGCTTATCACCAAGCGCAGCCAATGCAGGAGCAATATCACCACTATCAACGCTGATGGCATAAACAGGCATCGTCTCATCTTGCTTACGGAAGAACTTAACCATTTGAGCAATTTCAGAGGTTGCAAAATGCTTAGTCGCTTCTGCGTCATCCATGCACAGTTTGACAATGTTTGGGCCTACGGTTGAATCCGCGACCGCATTACCAATCACTAAACACAGTTGTTGGTCTTCCGCACTGTTTGCCAGGCTGTTATCAATTTCGACATACATGCCTGGAATACGGGCATTATTGGGAACTTCAGCAAAACTAACACTCATTATTTAGTTTCCTTTTTTGGTGTGGTGTTGGGTTTAATCTCAACCACATCACCGGCACTCAGGCGACGTAGCCAATACGCGTTTCGTGGCTTTTCTTCACCTGTAGCCTTTAAGGGTTTAAAGGTTTCAGGATCTTTAACGAGTAAGCCTTTCGTTTTGGGTTTTATCTTAAATGTTTGCATTACGCTGCATCCTCTAGTGCAAAATGTTCTGCCGCCATTGCCATGAGTTCACGTTCAAGTTCAGGCGTCCAACCAATGAAGGTACGTTGTGGCATTTCGTAGTTACGCTTGGTCAAGAGCCCGCCTTCCCATTGCCCTGTCTTACTGTTGTAATGTCCATTCATACGGGTAGTAAAAGAGAGTTGTGAGCCTTCGTTATGTTCTCTGCCTATCTTTCCTGCGATACCTTTTATCCCCACCGAAAAACCACCTTCAGTCACTTGCGTTCGTATAGCTTTGGAGAACCCAAGCAGCATGTTTTTGTTATTGATTGAGTGTTCAGCAACACCGTTATTCTTTAAGTCCGTTCTCTTTCTTCGAGTTCGGCCTTGATACGGGTTGTTATCAATATCCCTTTGAGCTCTGATTTGTTGCCTAAAGAACTGCCGTGCTCGGTTTGCCATTCGCTTGTTTAAATCGAATTTTTCAGAGGTGGTCATCATTAAACTTTCCACCACTTGAGTCAGTTGTTCAGGACTAGTTAGCTGCATGGCAAGTCATCCAAATGACCCGCGACATATTTAAGTTCGCCTAAATCGTCATACTCAACCGCCGCTTCAAATTCACTGACACACTCACAACGCACACCACCTTGCAGCCATCGTCCGTTGTCATTTGCTTGCATTGAAAACTCTTCTTGCAGGTCGAGTTTTATTTTTATGTCGAACTTACCACCGCCTAAATTTTCCAAAGCAAAGGTTGGCATCGCTAACCCTTTCTCTTGCCTGTTGGGGTCGTATTTGTTTAACCAATTCACTAAGTGCAACATCAAAATTTCAGGCTGAAGCGTGGCGTTTTGAATAAACACAATGGCGGTATATTCGATATCAAACCCATCGACCTCACTGCTTTGGCTACAAAACAGCCCACCGTCTTCAGCCCATACTTCGAGCTTGTTTGAATCGGTAATATGGGTGGTAAACAAATCCGTTAAACTTTGAAGTGATTTCATTACACCACCTCAAAGCAGTAGGTTTCTTTGCCATTGATAAGCAAGTCCACCGCCTGGCGATATTGCACTTCACAATGCTGTTTTTTCTCGCTTAACGCGGCTTGCCTATCAGCCGCTTCTGCCGTGGCATCACTGCTCATTTGAATACCGATCAGTTCACTGGCCGTCAGTGAAAAAACGGCTTGTTTGTAGAGCGTTTCACCTGCCTCATCCTCTCCAAACTTATCTTGAGATAGTTCGTTTAAATGGGCGTAAGGCTTAAGGGTGTCCTTAAGCTCTTGGTGCACTTTAATTCGAGATACTTTGGCCTGTTGCAGAATGCCTGGCTCTGTTTCATTACTCAGGAAATTAAACAGAGACTGAAACTCTGAGAGCTTGAGCGCAGGGTGCTTGCTGGTAGCAGGCAACTCCGATTCAAACACTTCATTTTTATCACCAACAAATTCCATTGCGATCACACCAATTCGTAATGTTAGGTAATGCGGGCAGACAAACACTGAATACTGCTTATGTTATGGAGTAAACCAGACAGCTAGAGTGTGAGAGCCCGCATTGAGGGGGTGTTTGTTTTACAGGTTTGGGACTATACCCAAGCACCATCAATCAAAATTTTTACGTTCTTGAATTCAATGGCTGCAGCTTTGCCCACTTCTTCAATCACGTAAGCCATGTTCATGGATTCAAAGTTTTCGATTTGGTCTTTTTCATCGTTCTTTTTGCCTGTTGAACGACGAACGGAACCTTCTTGAATGTAGATAGATAAGTTGTCGTAACTGGTGACCATGATGCCCGTAGATGGGAAGCCTGGTACTTTCACAGCAGGCAGACCGCCATAAGTACCGATCACTTGCAGCTCTTGAATTTTGCCTTTCTCACTTGGCGTATTGCCGTGCGCTTCATAGAACTTCGCTTTATCATAAGCAAGCAGATCAGACCCAATAATCGCCACAAGGTTTGAATCGTTTTCACACGCATCATGCAGTAGGTTTTTGGTGTTCAGAACGGCTAGGTCAAGGTTGATAAAGTCGCCACCTTCACCAATGCGAACTTCACCAGCCGTTTTACCTTCGGTGATTAAGCGATCAACATTATGCTCACGCATGGCTTGGAACCAGCCTTTATTGACGTCTTCACCGTTCGGGTTGGCCACAGCATCCGTATTTTTCGCAACACTTTCGCCATACCAACCAATGGTAATTTTATTAGCGTCGATTTGTTCACGGTTACTTTTACTAATAAGCGAGTTGAAGTTTTTATGGTGCGACCATGCATCTAACTTGGCATAGCGTAATGCCGTGTCAAAGTTGGTTTGCTCACACATGTAAGGCATCGCCCCCATGCTTGAGTGGTCCTTAGGCGTACGCTTACCATTACCTGATGTATCTGTTCGGCTAGCAATCATCCCCGTCACACCAAGGCCAATAGACTCACCTTTTTGGTTTTTAACAGAAATGATGTTCACTTTTTTAAGGAACCAGTTACTTTCACGGATAGCAGCGATGATGCGTTGAGTACCGTTTGGGCTCACGTTGAACTTCTCTGTTGCATCGTCCACATCGTTTTGAGCTGCGACGGCTTTCACGTACGCATTCAATTTATTCTTGGTCTGTTTTTGCATGTTATTACCTAATTCAATTCGTTATTGGTTGAGCAAGAACTTATAAATACGGTTCTTCTTCGCTGTCTTGGCCTGCTAATTGGCGCTCATCTTCATCGGTGAGCTTGCTCAGTTTTTCTAGCTTGTCAGTGAGTACGCCAACGGTTGAGGATAGTGTTTCCACTTGGCCTTTAAGCTCGGTGACTTCTTTGTTTTCGCCTTCTTCTGGCGGGGTTGCTTCTTCGCCATTTACATTCAGCTTTTCAATTTTTTCATTTAACTGGCTTAGTTGCTGTTGGTTTTGTTTGCCTTGCTCAATGCTTTGCTTGAGTAGCTCTTCAAGTTCTTTACTCATTTCGTCTTCTTCCTGTGGTTGCGAGAGCTGCTCAGTTGGTTTTGCACCTTTGAGCCAGCATGTGAATTTTTTAAACAATGACGCTTCGTCGTCAGCGCCATCTAAAGAAAAGTGTTCAGAATTGATAGTGAAGTTGGAATGGACATGTACTTTGCCATCGTCTTTGCTTGAAAGATGGATTTGAGTGGTTCCTAACGAGGCAGGGTTATCTGTTAACGCTAAGCCTGTTAAATAAGCCTTTTCCGTGTCTGAAAACTTCTCATAGTATTCGCATGACGTATGCAGTAACTGCCCTTGCTCTACCGCACGAAGCAATATTGAATTGGGTTTGATCACGGCAAATAACTTATCGTCGCGCTTTTCAACCGACAGTACTGAACCGTATTTATAGCTCCAGTTATAATGCTCTTCATTAATTCGAGCGGTATACGTTTCAGGGCTATAAGTCTCGGCTATCTCATCAATGATTTTTTGCTCAATGACTCGACCATCGACTGTTGTACCTGCCTTTAAAATACAAATCGGCTCAGACTTAAACATGAACTTTCTCTCCTAAATTCTCTGATTTCAATCTAACCAATCCCCCTCTCTTTTTGTACTTATGCTGTTTCTAGATATTGGATATAGAAACCCTGAAAGCTGAGTAATCACGGTGCTTGTAGCACTATGCAAATATGGAAACGAATACCACGAATGAACCGCTTTACACGTCTGACCAAACCCAAGCGTTTGGGCTGTACTTACGTCAGTTAAAACCTGCTGAGGTTGCCGAGAAAGTGGGGGTAGCCACCCGAACGATTCAGCAATGGATCTCAAAATTTGGTTGGAAACAGATGCGGGACGATGCACCCGTAGAATTGCTATTGCGTCAAAGAATCGCATATTTAATGTGGATTGATGTGAAGCACGACTCTCAACTCAGAGAGTTAGAGGTATTGCTTGAGCAAAAGCGCAAGCGAGATGATGCCGATAACAAGCGTCATCGAGTCAGCCATCATGATGGCGGTGAGAAACGAGGCAGAAAAACCAACAAAGTTAAAAATGATGTTTCGCATATCACCGCTGAAATGCTGGCTGAATTTCGTGAGAAAACGTTCTTTGAGTATCAAAAAGAGATCCACTCTCACAAGTGCAACGATGAGATCAACGAATTCCGTTTTTACCTTAAATCTCGTCAAATTGGCTTAACGTATTACTTCGCCTGGGAAGCTTTTGAAGATGCGGTGCTCAACGGTGAAAACCAAATCTTCTTATCCGCTTCGCGCAAGCAATCTGAAATATTCAAAAACTACATTCGACGTTTTGCCTTAGAGCTTGGTGATGTAGAGCTGAAAGGCAAAGACGATATTCAGTTAAGTAATGGCGCGAACTTTGGCTTTATGTCCACCAACGCTGCGACTAGCCAAGGCTTTAACGGCCACGTTTACTTTGATGAAGTGTTTTGGATCCCTAAGTTCCAAGAACTAGACGATTATGCAGGTGGGATGTCGATTCAATCTCACTATCGAACGACTTACTTATCGACCCCATCAACCACCGCCCATGAAGCGTATCCAAAATGGCAAGGTAAGAAAGAGTTCAAGATTGATATCAGCCATTCAACCTTGAAGAACGGCTCACTCGGTGACGATGGCATATTCCGCCAAATGATCACCGTTGATGATGCGATAGCCAAAGGCGCGACCTTCTTCAATATGGATAAGCTTCATCGCAAATATCCGGTTAAAGAAGTCTTCGATAACTTGCTTCGCTGTGTGTTCTTGGATGATTCGTTCTCTATTTTCTCACTCAAAGCATTGATGGCCTGTAAATCTGACATCGAAAACTGGAAAGACGTCGATCACGATAAAGCTCGTCCGGTTGGTCATGCTGAAGTGTTAGTGGGTTATGACCCAAGAGGAGGCGGCACAGGTGAAGGATCTGATGATGCTGGTTTAGTGGTCGCGCTCAAACCGAAAAGAAAAGGTGGCGTCTTTCGCTTAATTGAACGGGTCAGGCTGAAAGGTTCGAGTTATGAGCAGCAAGCGCAAGCCATTCGCGGCATTACTGAAAAATACAATGTGGTTTATATGGCCATGGATGTGGGTGGTGTAGGTTCAGCCGTCGCAGAACTGGTTCGTAAATTTTATCCGTCCCTTATCGAGCTAGACTACTCACCGGAAGTGAAGCGAATGATGGTCTACAAGTCACGAGAGATTATTAACGATGGGCGACTTCAATTTGATGGTGAATGGGATGATTTGGTTCATTCATTTTTGATGATAAGACAGCAAACGACCAAGGCGAGTAACCAAGTCACCTTTATGTCAAACCGCAGCAAGATTGGTTCACATGCCGATTTAGCCTGGGCTGCGATGCACGTAATGCATTGGGAACCGATTGATATTCACAATGAAACCGACACACAAGTCGCGTTCTTCTAATACCGACAGAATGAGAGAGTCAAAATAATGATTGAGATTGAATTTTCAAATCCAGTAAGCGTGATGAACAGCGACATTCTGAGTTATTTAGAAGTGGCGTTGATTGATGGATTGTATGAGCCGCCAGTGGCGCTCGACACACTGGCGAAAGCCTTGCGCGTTAACCCTATGCATGCCAGTGCGATTGAATTTAAACGTAATACGCTGGCTTACGCTGTAACGGTTGCAGGCATTTTATCTCGCAGAGACTTAAAGCGCTTTATTCAAGATTACCTCACCTTTGGGAATGCCTATTTTCAAGTCATTCGCAGCATGGGTGGACTTGGCCCTGTAATTAAAATCAAACACATTCCTGCTCTGTATATGCGCAGGCGTGAAAACCTAGACTACACCTACAAACCTAAAGCGTATGACGATGACGGACGCATCGACTTTAAACGAGGTCAAATATTCCATTTGGCTGAATACGATATTGCTCAAGAGATTTACGGTCTGCCTTCTCATGTGAGTGGCCTCACGTCTATCTGGCTCAATGAGGACGCGACGTTGTTTCGTCGCCAATATTATCGCAATGGTTCACATGCAGGTTACTTACTGTATATGAATGAGCCAAGCATGACCGCAGATACTGAAAAGGATATTCGAGCTAAACTCTCAGCGAAAGAGGGCATGGCATTTAAGAACTTGTTTGTGAACGCCAAAGGCAAAGACACCAAAGCGCCAGAACTTAAGCCCATCGGCCAAGTTGAAGCAAAAGACTCGTTTAGAGATGTAAAAAACCAGACCATGAATGATGTGCTTGCTTTGCATCGAGTGCCGATTGAGTTGATGAGTATTCGTCGTGAAAGTATTACTTCACTGGATCTTAATAAAGTGGATTGGCTATTTCACAAAAATGAGCTGTTGCCGCTGATTGATGGATTGCAGGAATTGAATGAGTTTGTGGGACAACAGGTCATTGCCCCTAATGAATATAAGAGCCTAGATGTGGCTTGATTTTGAATTAATCAATCTGTCAGATCCCAAACCACGATGTGATGTGATGTGATGTGATCAGAACTGACAGACTACACGATTTAGAACGGTGACTTTAAATCGTTTTTGCCCCTTACCAAACTAGAAAAAGAGTATTGACGATTTTATCTGATTATTTCTTGATCTACTTTTCCTAATGGTGGATTATGAGTCTAAATGCGCATTTGGGATGGAATTGTTGAGCAAAATACTCAAAATGCACTAGATAATAAACAATATGCCACTTAGTGTGGTGCCCAGTCTGACTGGGGAAAAATTTGGTTAATACTCAATAGTTATAAAATATTATATACCATATAGGGAATTATTTATGCACATTAGATCAATAATCATTTTTTTAGCTCTTGGCTTCGTGCTAACGGCAGAGGCTTCTGTTTTAGCTAATGTTTCAAAGAGATATGGAGCATGGATAACAAAAGATGATGGGAGTAATGTTTATTATGAAGACTTAAAGGTAGGTAGAAAACCTGGTAACCGTAATGGGTATGCTTTATCAGAAGGAACACAAATAAAAATAGTTGGCAAGGAAGTTAAAAACAAAAAATATGTCAGGTTTGAACCTTTAGATAATACCTATATAGGACATGTTGAATACTCTAGATTTGATTTTAAATTAGAAAAAGATGAACTAAAAAAAATCAACACTCCACTGTACATTTCATTAAACGACTTGGATTTAGTGTTTTCTTCATCTAGTTTCTATACAAAAGAAATGTTTAAAGAGCTCGTTGAAAATAAGTACTTATCTGCAAAAAGTCTCAACTCAACATTGGAATTTAACAAGCTTATTATCGATTTAAGAAATTTAAAAAACGACTTTTCTTCAGGGGAATGGAGCAATAAAAAGGAAATAAATAAATACTTAGATGAAAAATTATTGATTGTTGAAAATGATAAAAGCATTGCATATAAGAGAGATGCTTTAATTGCATATGAAAAAGCTCTATTAAGCGGTAAAATAGATAAACTTAATCGGTTTATTCAAGAGTTTAATAGTTCTTCTTTAGTTGAAACAGCTACTAGCAAAATTTACGAATTAGCGTATCAAATTGCAATAGAAAAAAGTAATATCGATATGTTTGAACAATTTATCGAAGAGTATCCACAGGCACCCCAAATAAGTGATGCAAAGTCAAACATTTACAAGTTGATAATAAATAGCGACCCAGAAATTCAGCTAGGAAAACTCAAATGGTTTGTATCGGAATTTCCTTCACACAAAAATGCTACTGATGCAGTTGATGACATATTTAATCTAATAAAAGAGGAAAACAACTTAGCAGCATACTCTTGGTTCATTGACAACTACGGAGGCTATAAAATCGCCAAGTTAGCAGTAGATAATCTACATGCCTTAGCTTTTGATATTGCCAGTAGTTACAACACCATTGAGGCTTATAATGATTTTATTATAGCCTTTCCAATAGCAAAGCAAGTTAAAGAGGCTACATCGATAGCATATGAACTGGAAAAGGACGAATATGTAGGGCTGTTAAATTTCCTCAATGAAGAAAAAGAAGCTCGACGTTTATTGGTACAATCAAAAATACTTGAGCAATCAGCCACTAGGCTTGATCGAGATGGGCAAGCTGGGTACATTCTTGTTGTTAACCGTATGAATGATTTGTTAAAGAGAGAGTTCAATAGCACTGATGCGGCTCTTCGTTACTTGGAAAGTAACGAATTTAAGGATTTTGTCAAGCGGTTTGACTCTGCAATGTCTCAACTAGAATCAAAGTTATCTCGTATAGCTGATAACACTTCTGACTTATCTGATATCATGAAAACTCAAAGTAGTATGATGAATAATCATTTTGAAAAAGCTGCACAAGATAGAGAGTTTGCATCAAAGTTAACTGCTGATCACCGCTTTTGGGAACGACATCTTAAAAATAAAAACCTTTAACAAAAGGCGCTTTTTATGAGGCTGTTGCAAAAAAAGGTTTTGTCGCAAACAATGGGACATGGGCTAACAAGTATTTAAGGTTTCAAGATACTTTTTCTAATCTTGTATAAACGATTTAGAGCTATAGGTCTAAATCGTTTTTGTCCAAAGACGAGTTGTGTCAGAAGATCGGCTAAGAAGGTTCTGCCCCTAAACGTTTTTAGAGCATAAGAAATTATCAATAGATTAACTTGTGTGTAAGACTGCTGCACCAGTTTTTTAGTCCTAGACACGACAAAGCCACAGGCAATGCCTATGGCTTTGTAAACAGCTACAGAATTATACCTGAGGCTCTCAACATTGAAGCATTAACTAGTGTTTTTTATTGCTTTTTTGCTTGATTCCGTCAGGGTCATTTTCATTTACTAGATCTTCGTGTGTGATTTCAGAGCCTGAGAATGTACTATTCCCACCACTTAGTTCTTCACCAGTATTGTTATCAGTATGGCTAACTGTAGATGAACCATCGTTAAACGTCTCAATGTGGGTGGACGTACCATCTCCATTATTCATGGTCGTTGTTTCTGCAATACCACCATTTACAGCACTCATAGCATTACTCCTTAGATAGTTATTTTCCCAGACTAAATATAGATGCTTTGGCGTTATGTATGTATGTATATATAAATACATATTGATACGTATCAATATTATTGTGAATTTATAAAGCTAATAAATGGGAATGTTTGTGACTTAGTTTTCTAGATCGTGAAGGGATAAAAGCATTTTAGATTGATTACTCTAAAGCAATTCTGTCCAGAGGCGACTTTGGTTGTGATCAAAGTGGTATGTGATCAAAGTGGTATGTGATCAAAGTGGTAGTTGTGATCTTATCCAAGTTTGTAAGGCTAATAGCTGTTGAGCATTTTCAGCACAAGTTTGTAGGTTGGCCACATCTTCCGCTAAGACTTCGGCATTTCGCTTATATGCAGGGGTTGAGGCGGTACCATTAACGAGGGTGGCGGGTTGCTGAATACCGATTGCTCGATTATGCGCTCGCACTGATTCGGCGCGGATGTGCAGCCACTCAGCATCATTAGCAACGCACTGCTTATCATGGTTCTTTTGAGCATACTTAATTACCTCTTTTTCAATCTCTCGATATTGAATGCGTATATCTGGCTTTTGGTTGGCAAGTTTCACCGCTAACTGAAACGCCTCATCTTGTTTCTTCTCTATTTTTTCAAACAGGGCATCTTGTGATTTTAAGGCTTTGACTTGAGTTGAGGTAACACCGTAGTCGTAAGAGTAATAGGCCACCCCACCAAAAGCAGCGACCATACCAAGAGTTTTAAATAACGTGAGATAATTGGTGATCACCGTGACCCTCCTTTGTTTACCAACCGCTCAAACAGACGCTTTGTTCTTTAGCTCGGCGCTTAGGAATACCGGCGCAATGACTCTGTTTTAATCGGCAATCTTTACCGTTCACAAATACCCATCGGCGATACTCATTACATGCGCCTTCACCATCGCCCTGGTTAAATTTTTTAAGTAGCGTGGAAGCTGCAAAGTTACCCGCGCCAAGGTTATAGACAAAGCTCACCATCATGTCGAACTCGCCTTGGCTTGGCGTTTGAGTGATATATTTACTCACAACACGCTCAGCAGCGGCGATATCTTCAACGAAATATTCCGCGACTTGCCGTTCGGTCAGTCTTACGCCAGGGGTTACACCTTGAGTATGCCCAAGACCAGCCGTCCAAACGTCAGCACTACATTGATAGGGTTTAAGACGGCAACCCTCTTCACCAGCAACATGACGAAGACCGTTTTCACTTGTCCTTAGTTCAGAGTCAATATTGAAGACGATGGCCAGAACGGAGGCGATAGAGCACACGACACCTTTTATCGCTTTGGTTTTTAGGCTCATGCGGCATCGTCCTGTTCATTCAACTTAGCAAGTTTCGCTTTGTTCAGTTGAATGGATACGGCGTAGTGCTTAATGGCCATAATGCCCGTAACAATACCAACCGCCGCCGCGACTAATTGTGCAATGTCATCTACGCCAAAGCTCAGCATAGTGGATATGATTGATGTAATGGCTTTCTTAAGCCCGGTGGCATCTAACAGTGATAATACGAGTGCTCTCACTCCAGTGTCGTTCATGAATTTTCTCTCGTCGCTTGTGATTAATGCCCCCATTGACAAGTTTAAAGCGTTGAGTTTTAAAGAGTAGCGGTTGGCTTTCTAGTGAAGAGATATAGAGGTTAAGCAAAAGAAAACCCAGCGAGCTCACTGGGTTTAAGGTGGTTTGTTGATTTAATTGATTCTTACTGGCTCAGTGTTCGCATATCTAAAATATTCATGATAAAGACCATCAAGAATTCGATTCCCATTGTATCCACACCCAAATAATCGCCCGTCATTCATCACAATTAACGTTACAGAATTTCCGCTTGTGCCGTGGGCAATGAAAACCTGCTTTATTTCGTTTCCTTCATAAAAATGCATTTTAGTCCATCGCGTCTTTTCTTCCGTATCACCACTCCCTACAGCACCTTGGGAGTTAGACGCAGCCGAATAAATATCACCATTTCCTGATAATAATGAAACGTGGCAATTCGGTGAGTTCACTTGCCCCCCATTGTTGGTGATAATATCTCTCACCGTTCTGGATTCATAAATGGGCTTGATGCTTTCTTCGGTGTTTCCTTGCGATAACTGACCATAATTATTACATCCCCATTTAACCACCTTATTTAAGGCTGAATTCCAACCGAAAAATGTTGGGTAATCCCCACCGCCACACAAAATAAAATCCGTCACGGTAAAATTAATACTGACAGGAGTCGGTGTTATTTGGTCAAAACCTTTATCAGCTAGATTAAGCCCCAACCCCCCAAAGGCGTTCTCACCCCACACGTAAACCTTACCGCCCGACGTTAGCCCTGCAACGGTTCCGCCGCTATTCCCACTGCCACCATTACCGCCACACGCCCCCGTCATTTGAGTAAACGTTAAACTCGAACCCGTACCCACAACGAGCTTCCACGATCGACACGTGGATTTATTACCGACACCTAGCTGCCCTCTGCTGTTATGGCCGCACGCATAAATTCTCCCACTCGCACATTTGGCAAAAGTACATCCATACCCCCCACCAAATGCCCAAATGTGAGTGATGGTTTCCCCACTTATGGATAAGCGTATAGGGCTAAGTTTACTGTCGGTAGAGCCATCACCCATGCGCCCTTCAGTGTTTCCCCCTTGCCCGTACCACTCGCCGCCACGTTGATAATAAAAAGGCGTCTTGTTTGCATCGAATTGATTTTGCTCAACCGCCGAGAAGTCACTGACACCTGTTTTTATTTTTGTGGGTATTGTCACCTCATTAGTATGACCGAGGCCCGCCTGACCATGTTGATTTCGCCCCCAGTGGTAAAGCCGCCCATCATTCATCAACACATAATTTTCATAATGGGTCGTGGTGAATTTTTTTACGCCCGAACTGTAATCAAGCATCACTTGAAGTGGTTTTGATACATTCCGAGATTGACCGCCTAATGGCATATTGGAGGAGGAATAAGAACCCCATGTGTACAGTTTTCCATCCTTACCCATGACGAGGATGTGATTACACCCAGATTGCTTAGGGATATAATCAACACCAAAAACATCGCCAGAGCCGACGTTTATCGTATCCATTATCTCTTCGACCGTTTTTCCGTCCAACGTGTGCGAATCATCCGAATGGCTCGCATTTGACACTTTTTCACCACGCTTCCAATACAGTGCATTTGCTTCTAACTCTGTTATTGCCTTTAGCGCTTCCGTCATCGCTGCATCCGCAGAGGTTTTCGCATCAACGGCTTTCGCCCAAATATAACGGCCCATGTTCGCGGTTAACGATTGAGTTTTAGAGGTCGATGTCACCGTATCATTAAGTTGTGATGCCCCTTTTGCCGCTGTACTCGCATTGGGTAAGCGCTCTTTGGCGAACGTTCCCGACACAATATCACTGGCCGAGTGATGGTGAACGGCGTTAGATTTCGTTCTGAGTCCGTCACTTAATGCTTTTTCCGTGGTCACTTTCGTTTGGCTGGTACCGTTGTATAAATTAGAAAGCAGTACCGCGCCATAGCGAGAAGTGGTGGCGGTCACATACGTCCACTTTGCATTCGCCGTATCTTGAGCGGTCTTAACTTTCTCATGAAGATAACGACCCATATTCGCGGTTAAGGCTTGCAGTTTAGATGTTGATGTCACGGTGTCATTTAGCATTACTGCGCCAGAACGAGAGGTGGTGGCCGTTACATACGTCCACTTTTCGTTCGCCGCATTCAGAGCCGTATTCACCTTCTCATGAAGATAGCGCCCCATGTTGGCCGTTAACGCTTCGCTGATTGAGTTAGAGGTCACCGAGTTGTTAAGCTTGACGAAGCCTGCAATTGTCGTCGTGGCAGGCCGAACTTTACGAGTGAATGCCCGCCATAACTGAGGAAGTTCAATAACACGTTTGGCCGTTGTTTCATTATCAATATCTCTGTCGGTAGCGGAAATGAACCCCATGACATCAACGGTAATATGGGTTATCTCAGAGCCTGCTAAATTCAGCTCAAAAATCTCAGTAACAATCGAATCTTTGCGCTTAATCGAGATCACATCACCATCGCGACTATCAACGGCGAACAAGGTGCCATCCTCTAGGTAATACCCAATCTCTCGTGCTTCATATTCACTATCATCATCAAACGCCACTTCAAAATGCAGTCGTCCTGGAGACAGAACCGAGCCGATAGTCACAGGCTTACGTACCAATTCATAATGTAATTCGGTTTGACTGGCCGTAGGCGTATACCCCGAGGCCCCAATAGCAACATGGGTAATTTTAAAATGTACATCGAGCTCTTGCGCTCGAATGGACGCGGCAAGGCCAGCGTCTGTAATGAGTAAACTCATGAAACCACCTTATGGCTGTGAAAATTACGAATATAACGAGCACTTGCGCCTTGAGTCTGAACATCAATGGATGTGTTATAAATCCATTGGATCTCGGTGTGAGGCAAACGCATCTTCTCAAACTCAATCCGCGCATTTTCACTACGCTCATTGGGCGAAAGGGCGACAAAAATCAAATTAGGTTGAGCGCGATCATCGTAGACCGAACCACTACTACCACTTTGAACCAGGAGGGCTTCGTAATCGCTGATTTTCCAGCCAAACAACTCTGTTTTAAAATTGGTCAGCAACGACAATTCAATGTCGTCATGGGTCATTTTAAAATCAATGGCCATGGCATTAATCGTTTGGGTTAACTCTATATTTTCAGACTCTTGCCAATACTGGCCCTTAGGTAATAGAGAGCGAATTGCAGCAGCAAAGTCATCCTCGCTATAGCTCATAATTAAGTCGGAGGTGTCCACGTGATGTCTCCTAATACATGAATTTGATTGTTTTCAATAAACACTTCACTCGTCGGAGTTTTTACCAAAAAATTACTGGTGACCGCAGAGATGGAGAGGACGATTTCTGTTGGCGTGATCGTTTCTGGTTTCTTGGTATCAGCATTAATTCGACCCATCTTGCTTTTCACCAAGCTCTGTAGAGCGATTACAACGCCATTGCGGATCACAGGGTCGTCTATTCCCTGAATTTCAATATTGAGCGTCATTTGCTGTGGCAACAACGCACGAGGGTGACAACCCGCTAACCGCTTTGCTTCAAAAGCGGCTTGAACTAAATTCACCACTTCATTCGTTAGTACGGGGTTACTTTGACGAGTGCCAATATAGATTTCCACCATCCCGCGCTCTGGTGTGTTATCAAGCGCCCAGGCAAAATCGACATCAGAATGAGCCGATACCGCCCACGCTTCATAATCATCGGCTTTACCCACCAGTTCATTTTTCTCAAAACCAACAATGACACGTGCGCGCCAATGCTCTAGTGCTTCAATATCAGCACCACCTTCAATACCAAGGCTTTGTACATTATTAGGATTAACACCATTTAACCCTTCCGTGAGTTTCAATACGTTCCCAGCAAGAAGGTCACTGCCAAAACCTGAAACCAGCGCCACAACTTCTACTGGTGTGTTGCTGTATTGCTCTTTTACGGTTTCAAATTCAAGACCATTGCTAACTAAGACTCTTCCTTTGGGGATCACTACCACACCACCAAGTTGCTCAAACTGAACAAAACCCCGCGCGAAAGTCGGCAATAATCGCGGAGCATTGTGTCGATTAGCATGCAGATATAACCAAGACTCTGAACAGGTTTCAGGGTGAAGCTCTCTAAAGAGCTGATCTTGATAACCGTATTGGCCATAACTGACGCCTGCAATCGCACTGGCAATCGCATTAATAGCAGGATTATTCTGACCTGTTTGAGCAATGAGTGTCGATTTGGCTCGGTTTATCAATGCTTGTAGGCTGCGATTTTGACTCATGGCGTTACCTTAAATTTAGAACCATTGACTAACGTGATCATTACATTGCGCCCAAGTTGATTGGGCTTCTCTTCCCATACTGAAACCTGTATAGATTTGGCATGCCCTTCGGTGATTAACCACTTAAGCGCATTCTCATAAAAACGTTTTGCCAAGCTTAGGGTTTGCGGTGTGACTTTTGCTCTTTCAAGCGTCCAATCACGTGAACCTACAATGGAAAGCAGTTCATCACTCCAGTTGCCACCGCGCTTATCTTTATCCATTCGTGCGCGATCATTTTTCGTAGATTCGCCATGGTTATGAATACTTTGCAATACCGCGTGAGTCATACCTTCTTGAGAGGCAATAGGAGCGGTCAGCGCATTTAAGTTAAAACGGCTCATGTGACTTTGTAACTCCCTGCGCTACTGCCGCCAGACACATTGACCGCCGCATTAGCCTGAATTTCATCCACGACCGCATTGGCAATGGCTTCAGCTAAATTACCCGCTTTGGCAAATGGCCCATCGGTCACCATCCCTTGTGCGTTCATTTCTTTGATTATTTTGCTTTTCAGTGCCTTTTTACTCAGAGCCATTAGTCTTTTCCTATCGTGACGGTGCTTGAGCCATCCACATGAGGCTTACCCATGAACGGGCAAATGCTTTCACACGTAATGGCTCCTGTACCTTGATTCAGCTTTATGTTCTTTCCGTTCTGAATGATATTGGCAGGCGTATTAACGGTAATGTCTTGCTTGGCCGTCACTTCAATTTTTGCCATGGATTGAACTTTAATGCCGCTTGCCGTGAAGTGAACAAGGTTGCCTTTATCATCGAGCATCGCCACTTCACCTGGCTCTAAATCAATTTGATAGCGCTCATCTTCAACGTTAACGGTAAACCCACGAGCAGTGACACCCCCTAGAAATAGGCTGTAAACTTTGGCACCAATCAAAGGGCGACTCATGAACCCGTAGTTATGCACTCGCTTAATACGATCATTGGTTCTTCCTGTGGAGGTCTTAATTTGCACCACACTGGTTGTAGCTCCCGTCACGACCCCAAGCCCGACCACATTTTTAATTCGCGCCATTAATCGCTGACCTATGTTAGACATAGCTTTGCTCCTTAAAGGGACGAAAGAGTTCAACTGAGGTACTTGCCGAGCTTTCGGACACCGATAACCCCAAAGCCTTAATCACTAACATTTCATTGAAACCTTGAGCTTTGTCGATCACACGAATAACTCGGTTTAACCCATCAATGGCAAGCACCTGGAAGACATCGGCAATCGTGCTTGAAGCGGTTAAGCTATTAGCCATAGCTAAATCACGTTCATATTTCGCTCGTGATAAACACGCCTCTGCGCTTTGTAATTGGTCGCTGATGATCACCAAGGTTCGCGCTTTGTTGATGTTGGCTGAGGTCACCACAGCATTGGCATCATCCCAAGCGCCTTGCACTTCAGTGTGAGCGAACTGCTTGTTAAAGGTTCGCGTGATATCAAGGCTTTCAATGTTATTTCCAACCTCAAGACCAATACCTTGAATGATGGCATGCGCCGTGTTTTCGATGGTCAATACACCATTGCGTTCAATCAACATGAAGCCTTGCTCACGGATGATTTGCGCGACGTTCTCTACGGGAGATTCAGCATTAATCTGAAACTCAGCGATAGACGGCATCGCACCCACCAAGCTTTTTACGTTTAAACCAAAGGGTTTCGATAACGTTCGAAGTAACTTCTCGATGTTTTGGTCATACATCGCATCCATCGTGATACGCGAATCGATCATGTTGGCACTCTTTGAGCGGCCAGTGATGGTGATGTCGTGTGAACTCGATGCGGTAGCAGAACCAACCTCATCAATTTGCCCGGTTAAAATAGGCTTATCATCGAGTCGAAATTCTACGGGCAGCGGCTGAGTAATACTCATTGGTGGAATTTTGCAGCTAAACGTATGCGCTAACTGCTCAACGGAGTAGTTCAAATCGGCTTGATAAAAGGGCACTGGCGTTCCATTCATCTGCAAGGTCAGTTTTTTCATTCAACATCCCTCGCAGCAATCGCACCACGCATAAAAAGCGGGTGCTGTAATGCGTTGATGGCCGTCAGTACCTTTTCTTTTGTGTGCTCATCATGGGCCACAACTAAGGCAGGTTTAAATCTCGGTGTGGTAACAAAGCGGTGAGGCGTGATACCTGTAACCATCTTATCGTGCTGGCTTTGGATGTTACTTTTCAACACAACTAACGCATCAAAAAGGGCTAAGCTCTCTAACGTTGAAACTTGAGTGACATCGTGAATCACCCAATCAATCTTATTAATTAAGGCGGTCAAGTCGTTGAGCATGATCGTAGTATTCATGCGTTCACCAGTTTTGTAATATCAAAACTGTCCGCTTTTTCAAGCTCTGCCAGGTCTTTACTCATCTTCACTGCTGCAGTCACCATCTGCACGTTGTAATGAGAACTTGGCGCATTGTCTTTGACCAAGGCAAGCATTAAGGCTTGGGCATTACGAGAGTTATCTACGGCTTCACTTTCTGAATCAGGCTCAGCTTGAACGCCTCCTGCTACCGCATCGACAGCTGAACGAAATAGGCCAGCAAACTCAGCAGGTTCATTACTGAGATTGCTAACGCCTGAAAAGCCTTCATTCACTGAGTGATTAATGTCTTGAAGCGTTTCATCATCGAGGTTCAGGCGATTAGTGATATCAACCAAAACGTTTAATGACTCTGTGAAGTGCTCTTGTGTTTGGTTGATTTGATGAACGTCCATATTCAATACGTCTTGAACAAACGACTTAATCGAAATCCCTTCAACAATATTGGCGTGCTCTTTCGCTCTAACGATGGTCGGGGCATTTATGGTTGGGGATGCGCCAGAGCGAACAAAACTAAGGCTTAGTGTTACGAGGCCGCGCTTGGTATTAATATTCAGTGAAAAGTCTTCAATCACGAGCGGCAGCTCACCTAGCCACGGATGTTCTAATTCACCTTCAGGGGACGCTTCCAAGTTATCGATAAAGGCATTGGCATCAGCAAGAGAACCAGTACCCACAAAGACCACTTCCAATTTAAAGCTGCGAGCTTTGCTGCCCATTACCTTGATATGAGGTAACTCAGCATAAGGAATTTCACTGACGTGCAGACGCTTACCACCATCAATGGCAGTAGACAGAATGTTGAGCTTATGCCCGTTCCATCGCCCTTGCTCGTATTGTCGTTCCCACATCGTAAAACCCTACAATTTTAAGAAGAAAAGCGGATCAATGCAGATTGGAGAATTTCGATGCGATGGTGGCGCTCTAGCCCTTGCTCGGACTCACCCCTCCCTCCGCACTAAAATTCCGCACTGCAATTTTGCGATCTTAAAGACGCAATTCATTTCGGTAGGTTTATTTGACCACAGCCCTTATGGGAACTACATCAAGGGCTGTTTTAGATGGGGAATATAGAGATCGTCTGAGATCGTTTTTGTGCGTTTTTAAGGAAAAAGTGATCTTCTTCTTTTTATGTGGGCAAAAACTAACTATTTACGTACATAGTTAGCCGTTACACACATCGATTCATGGCGCTCATTACAGCCTATACGCTTCTCTTAATACATCATCCATGCGGTTGATTTTGCGCACGGCCAGTGAAACTCGCTTAGCAGAAACACCCGTTGTGAATGATGCCTGTTCATAGGAAAAGCCAGATTCAAACACCAACGTTACCGCCTTTCGTGTTTGTTCTGGCATTTCTCTTCTGCTTATTACTTCAAACAAAGCATTAAGCCTCTTCTTTGGGATAATGTTCATTATCGGTAGTCTAGACTCCCTATTTTATGCATGTTGATCAAATTGAGAGAAAATGTCCATTTGGTCCACGTTGCCTTTGCATAGCTCTGGTTGTAATTCTGGATCTGGTTTATGGCCTGTTGGCTCAATGATTCGGCTCACGGTCGTGAGAGTGGTGAATGCTTTACCACAGTTCAAATTCAAACATTGGCAATAGGCTTCACGTGTTTCTTTACTCATAGCTCGTGATGTGGCTATTCGTGCTTTGCTTTCGCATACAGGGCAGGTAATCAACATTAATGTAATCTCCCTTCTAAATAATCAACCTTGAGGTTTTGCCAGTAACTAACCTCATCTTCGTTTGGTTCATCTCGATCATAAGGTTCACCAAGAACAGAGCGCCAATAAGCTCGCCGTTCCTGAAAATAAACAAATTGTTCTTGATAGATGTCATCCGCAATTCTTTTCAGATCACTGCAATCTATGTCTCTACACTCCATCGACCAACCACGAGCACCAGCCGCCCACAGTAAAAATTTATCCATTCGTTCTTTCGCTTCATCACCATCAAACGTAATAGAGAACCGGTTACCACTGGAGGCATGCATTTGTTTAGATTTCATGTCTTGGTTCATCTTCTTCGCTGCATGTTCCAGACGAATAATTCGAGACTGCAGTTTTTTAATATCGCTTTCAGACTTACCTTGCTTCCTAGCAATGTTTGAAGCTTTTATGGTTTGGGCTTTTTGTTTATTAATACGCGAAACTGAACGCAACAAAGGTTTCTTCCATTGCTCAAGCTTATAGCCCAGCTCACGGATCACCGCAGTAATATTGTCTGCATCAAACGAAGCAAGAGTTTCCCAATTCGGAGCACGTGAAACACGAGCAATACTGTAACGGTTCCCTTTGATAAGCCCTTGGTCTGCGTTCTCGCCTTTAGCCGCATAACCCACTGCTTTTATCAGATAAGAACTGGCCGCTTTAGGCTGTTTAATTCTTTCGATATGAGCCATTCCGTGACCCCATAACGATTCCAACCGTTTAGCCCAATCTTTAAAGTGTTCTTTTTCCACCGTCCACTTCAACAATAAATGCACATGTGGATTTGGCTCACCATCCTTATTCATTGGGCTTTCTGCTACCCACATATAATGAAAATCTGCTTTCTCTCGATCAGGGCCGAAATCAGACCTTTTGGCTTTGAATTGCCCAGGAACGTAATCACCGTCTTCGGTATACCAGCCACGATGGAACATTTTTTTACTGCCATCGAGAAAACGAGAAATCTCACGGCCAATACTGGTATCGAGTGGTTTTATGATTTTGAAAGGTCGTTTTGGTAGCTGAGTGAACGGGCCGTCATTCCCATATACGATGTCTCCGAGCTCTCGTTCAAACACAACTGGCGTATAAGGGCCATCTGCATCAATCCCTTCATCCATAGAACCAAAAATTGCATGGCGTTGTGCCGGTGTGAACGTCAATGTGATGAATGTCGTAAAACCCTCATGGCACTGGGCAACATATGCCCCACTTTCAAACATATTAGAAACACTCTTCGGCGTTAGCTTTTCGGTATAACGAGTCCCGACATTCGCTGCAGGAGCATTCCCTGCTGGAGTTTGCGTCACAACTTGAGCTCTGAATTGACCGGACCAATCACGCTTTTGAAGTTGCAGCGATACTGGAGATAGATTTCGTTCGAATGGCGGCACTTTCTCGTGTTTTAAAGGTAAAACTCGCGCTATGTTTCGCTCTGTATTGTCATAGAACGCATCATAAGTGTCGTGCCCCATACGGCTATCAAGTTCAGTTAACTTGCCTATCGGAGCCTCGATAGTGCGCAGGCGCTTATGAATTCGAGCCAACTTTGAGCGCTTTTTATCGTGTCGGACTTTTGCGCCCTTGGACAAGCCTACTGTCTCCGGCCTATCGGCCGCCGCTTCGCGGGTGAGTTTTGAGCGTGTATTTAGCTTTTCAAAATGAGCAGTGGCTAAATATAATTCCTGATGATGCTTTTCTTTACGGCCAAGAACTCGATCATAAATAGGTAGGCTTTTAACCACACCATTATCGAGCAATTGTTGTTCAAGTTGTGTGTATGCAGGAGTTTTAGAACCTAAAAAACCAGCTTCATAGCTGGCATTGGCAAGTTTAACTTCATCAATTGGCCGGACGGATCCGGCCACGTGGTAGAGAGTTTCAGTTTTCATCTATCTTCACACCCAAGGCTCTTCATTACTGACTGCACCCCACGGTTCAAAACAACCATTTTCATGGCATACATAATTCATTGGTTGAGCACTGCTTTTAGCTCGCCTTTTGATGCCATGTTTTTCGCGCAACTTTGATACTAGAAAACATGCTCGTTCTCGCTTTTTCGGGTCAGGATCTTTCATGCCTTCCATGTCGGGGCATGGTGCATGAATCGGTGATGTAATCGGTAAGTCAGCGATTGATTTTGCTGCTTGAAAATTCACTTCACTCATAGTTCACTTAACTCCTGTGTATCCATAACCATGTGCCCACCAGTGTTATTACCCTTGATTAGCACGCCGTTCATTATGTGTTTGCAGTTAAATGTTTCGCACGCTGAATCAATGGCATTTTCTGGTGATTCGAATTCGCCTAACTGCACATTCATTGCTTCACAAGTTTCAGCATCACGAACGACACCACCGCCACTGTTTAATGCTACCGCTACGTATTGCATGGCTTTACCTCCATTCCTAACTTCTCTTTAGCAAGGTGAATAAATGCACGAACTTGAGTTTGGTTTTGTGCGAAATCATCTAATTGGAATAAAGGAAAGTGCATAGAGACACCCCAACCTTCTTCACCTGCAAAATAAGCTTCAGCAGCTTTAACACCATCTACAAAACCACCTTCGTAGATAAGAATCGTATCTACTCCCACAGACATTTTCTTAAGTAGCTTTCTCATGAGTCAGCCCCTATTCCTCTTCACACACTTTCATGTTGTCAATCACCTCACCTGCTTGCTTGTGAATGTCACGCCACATACGTACCAAAGCACTTTGCAGATGCTCTTGTCCTTTCACCTTGTTTTTCTGATATTTAGTAATATTCAACGCTGCAACGTTTTCGATATTGATAGCTTCATCTAGATTGTTAATTTGGACAGAGATAGTAGACATAGAGATTCCTTAAGAAAGACCCGGTATCGGTGCGCCATTGGCAATGAAATCGACGCTCATTGTTAAAAATGGCGTTACTCCGGTGGTTCGGTTTTCGAGGTCATTGATAAGCAGCACCAAATTTCCGATAGAAGTTTGTGCTTTTTGAATGATGGTTTGCTTGCTACTGCGGTTCATGGTTATTCGGCCTGCATGGTCTAAGGCTTCTTGTGCCAGATCACCGGCATGAACAGAGTTTTCTAGAGCACGACGAGCAAAAGTTTCTTCACTTGCATCTGTTGGGATTTGTGCGGTTACCACGCCAAGCCCACGCAAAAGGCTATTCACAATGGTGTAATTGCCCGTTACTTTGGCGATTTGAACCATGTCTACACATGTCAGAACGTGTGGTTGTTCTGGGTTTAACTTATTGCGTAGCATGGTTGGTGACATGCCTATTGCGTTTGCAACGGCTGTCATGTTTTCGTTTTGACCAAATGCACAGCAGGCTTCTTCAAACGCCTTTTGTTTGGACTCACGGAAAACGCACATTGAGGAATAAGCGTCCATATCAGATACTCAATTGGTAGCAAGTGAAACGTTAACTAAAACTGAGCTTCTAAAGCTTGTTTAGTTAACAGCGCAAGGTTAATAAGGTTGAGCTCGCGGGAGCCGTCTTTAGGCATACGAGGGATCTTTCCATCCTTTAGCTTTTTTTCGACTGTTCCGACTTTCATACCTGAAATCTCGGCGTACTTTTCGACCGTTACATATGGCGCTGCAATAGCAATAACGAGTGGTTGGCTCATGCTAATTTCCTCAATTGTTGTCGTTTGTGTTCATGGGTAATCAGACTTGGCTGGAACCTATCGGCTGATTACCCATTCCTTTCTCATGCATTTGTTCATAAATGCACTCAAAAAACATCGTTGAGTTTGTTTTGAAGTCAAAGTTGTGCAATTCTTACGTAAATGACTAAATAAACGCGTATAACACCAAATAACACCAAATTACGCACTCAATGAATACCTTTTGCGTTGTTGAGTTTATTCTTGATCCATTTTGAGATTAAGTAAAGCGCTATTTGTCTTTATTTGTGATGTTCTTCAAGGTGCATAATGAGTACTGATATAGAAAAACAGATAGATGACCTGAAAGTGCTCACTGGCACATCCAAGGTAATCGAGCTTGCTACCGCCCTTGGCGTAGCTAGAAATACCATCCAAAACTGGCGCGCTAGAGGAAAAATCCCTGAACGAATATTTCTGAAGGCACAGCAAATTGCTGATGGTTCAGTGAACCCAGCCTTCGATGCAGGAAAATCTAAATACATTGAGTTAGATTTTTACGAAGTAGAAGTGAGTGCCGGAGGTGGTGCTCTTGTTCAGCGTGAAGAACAATCTGATGGCATTGCGTTTAGCCGTTCTTTTATTGATAAAGAAATTGGGGTGAATGCGAGCAATATATTCCTAATGCCCGTTCGTGGCGACAGCATGATCCCTACGCTAAAGAACCAAGCCCTTATCATGGTAAATCGTATTGAAGATTTTGCCGGAGATGGCATTTATGTGTTCCGCTTCGACGGCCAGCTAATGGTGAAGCGCCTGCAATTTACCAAATCAGGCTTAAGCGTAGTCAGCGACAACACAACCTACGAACCGTGGGAACTAACAAGAAATGAAATGGCGGCCGTTGATTTTGAGATCATCGGCGAAGTCGTTTGGTCAGGGCAAAGGGTTTAAGGGCTCATTAAGGAATACGTAATAAAAAAGGGAACCAATCGGCTCCCTTTGTAAAATCACATCGCATCTATTAACTTGGATTTGTCCATTAATGCGTTCAATTCGGAATCAATAAATAATTGTTTTATAACTTCATCCAATATTTTTTCACCAAACAAAATTACAAATTCTTCATCTCCAACAGAAAATATATATTCGCCAATTTTATTGTGGGCAATTGAACATCTAATCCTATAAATCCAATAAGAACAAATATTCAATATCGATTCTTTAAATTTTTGTTCTTCTTTATCTATACCATTATTAAAGCGAACGTCTTTATCTGACATATTAGCAAAAGTTAATCTATTTGAGTCTATGGCATAGATTAACTTATTCCAATTATCATCGAGCTTTACCGGGTTACTGTCTTTGCCATGTTTTTGAAAAATGTCGACAGCTAATGTTTCATAGCTTTTAATGGTAGGAATAATATCAAGCAAACCTGATATATCTGAAACATAATCTGTCAACAGAGATTTAAGATTTTTTATCTCTTCCCGACTATATAAAGTCATAACATCCCGAAAGTCCTTAATTTCAGTTAAAGACCTTAACTTTGCTACACAAACATAATCATAGAGTAACTCTAATAAATGATACTTGGACAAAAAGCGCTCGAATCCATCTGATGAAGAAATAATTTTACTAAGCTTCATTTTATGTTCAGAAGTAGGCATCTTTATCCCCTTCACTGCCACAATCTCAGTTACTGAGTCTTGATGCTTTTCATTCGGCTCTACGTGACTAAAGCCCCCCCAAATTGGCGCTCCTTCCCTATAACTGTCCTGATAGTCTTCATATTTATCAACGCGCACAAATAAATATGAATTCTCTATTTTAAATACCGAATGGGGAGAAATTTGGAATGCCTCTTCCGATTCACTCCGCAGCCAATCCAAATAAACAGCGATCGCTTTATAAGCTGTGAGTTCTGCAAACTTTATTTCTGCGCCATCAGCAATACAAAGAACACCTAACTCACCAGATCCCTCATTTTCTCGAACAAGCGTATCCCCATCATAGGTTTTTGAGCTTTGAGCTCCTGTGACACTCAATACTACGTACTCTAATACATTATCAGCATCTGCGTCAGCATCTGCGTCAGCATCTGCGTCAGCATCTGCGTCAGCATCTGCGTCAGCATCTGCGTCAGCATCTGCATCTGCATCTGCATCTGCATCTGCATCTGCATCTGCATCTGCGTTAGCATCTGTATAAATAACCTTTACAATTACACGATTGTTATCATCTGAACATTGCAAAGCTAATGATAACTGCGTCAAGTTACAGTCGACGCCTTTTTCAGAATTTAGCTGGTCAAATCTCATTAGTCTGAAGCCTGCTCCCAACACATTGCAAAATTAGTATCACCTTCGTCACGGAAATATTCTTTAAAACCATTAAGCAGAAGTTTTCTAGTTGCGTGACCTACATTTGACTTACGTGGATTGATACCCGATTTAAGAGCTTCATAGGTCACAATTTCTATTGGATCAGGCGATGTATTATTCTCTAATTTCAGTAAAGCTTGTTTAACTCGATCTTCCTTCCCTGTACTTTTGAATTGAGCAATAGCACAGAATAGTGACAGCATTACATTTTCATTGCCTAACCATAAATGTGCATTTTTATAAGCCGACAACTTCAAAAATTCGCTTTGTTCTTCTACTGTTCTTTCTTTTTCATTTATTGCTTTTAAAGCAGCTAGTCGTTCAGGGTCATTCAATTCAGAATATTTATCCCAAAGCTTCTCATCAATTTTTTTTACAATTTTAAAGTAATCGATAAAGTCATTGAATTGTTCTGTGTGCTCATTCTCACTAGAGTCCATCACACTATTTTTCATTAGCTCGTCAGACACAATATTATTCTTGTCGACTTCTGTACCTTTAGTAAGAAATGCTTGATATGCCGAAGCTAAAATACTTAATGAATATTTATTACTTAATGTTCTTCTCTGACCATCTCGCTCTATGAAAATGTCAATATCCGAAATTTTTTCTGAAATTGTTTCTTTAAGTGACATAAATAATAGCTCTATCTGATGACGCATTGACATAGCCTTCTGGCCTGCATTAAGTACTATCATTCTGTAGATAAGCTTACTCATACTTTCTTCAAGCCAGAATTCTAACAGCACCTCTTGCCCTTCTAGAAATTTATGACCGTCTTTGTATAGGTCATTGATAATATAGGTTCTTTGTAAGCCATCTAAAATGTCCACTTCACCAGTAGCATTTAACTTCTCGACAACTTGCTCTTTATTGTCGAGCACTTCAATAATATTGCTCACTTTGTGATGCTTTACCGACAATGTGATCGCAGGCAATAACGCTCCTTGCTTAAGGTCATCTTTTAAACGTTGGTAAGCTTTATGAGCTTCTTTTTTTCTCTGAATTGAAAAATTTTCAAAGTCAGTTCCGACGATATTCAGATATTCTAAGATAGAGCATTTACAATAAACAACATTGGCTCCGGTTCTAAGATCTTTAGTTTTTCCTAAATATTCGAATGGCATTATTATTCCTTAAAGAATTTTATTAATAGTGTAACCTAGCTTTACACCGAGTAATGGCGGTACCGCGTTACCCACTTGCGTATACTGCGGCACTTCAAACTTTCTCATCTGCCCACCAGTTGTTACTTTAGATCGGAACACAAAGTTATCTGGAAATGATTGAATTCGTGCCATTTCACGCACAGTTAAAACTCGAAGTTCATGCTCATCATAGTGGCATGCATCATCGGGTATTGATAGTGCAGCTGGCGCTTGCGCATTAGCGACTAATGCTTTTTGTGTTTGCTTCTTCGTGGGGTGTGCACGTAAATATTCAATGAATAACTGCTTAGTTAGGAACGGTAATAATTCACCATCAACCTGAAGGTATTCATATTCACGGCATACCGACCACACTTCATCAGCCAGCTCAACAGCATCACCTTTTAAAACCGTAAACACAGCTTTAGTTATGGAACGATCATCAATAGCTTGTAACACTTGATACAATCTAAAACGGCGCTGAACCACCTCTCCATTATTGCGGAAATCATGATTAGCCAATGCATCTCTTTGGGGCAAAACTGTAAAAGAATCATTCAACGTAGTGATAAAGTTTGATGGCTCTGATGGGTAATTTTGTTTTAAATCATCGAGAGCATCACGCACAGTTACTGCGTCACCATTTACCAAATCTGATAGAAATGAGTTTTCAAAGAATCTACGCTGTGCAGGCTTAGTCGCATCAAAATAATCCAAATGTCCAAACGGTAGTTCTTCACCAACTTTTTGAACCAACTTATAAAAAGCTAATGATGGAGCAAACAGCTCAGTATTGGTATCACCATTTTCAAAACCTTCCGCTATCAAATTATAATGATCCAATCTAACTGCGATCATAATAAAGCGTGGGCGATTTTGTGCTATACCCGCTAGCTTCGCATTGATATGTAAGCACAATGGCACATAGCCGATAGAAGCAAAAACTTTTGCAACTTCGTACCATGCATGAAAGCTATTACCTTCTTCATCTTTGAATGCACGTAAAATTCCAGTTACGTTCTCTAACATTGCGATTTTAGGTTGCGTATGCTGGACAAACTTTGCGAACTCCCACGGAAGTGTATTTTTTTCACAATCACGCTGGCGTAAACCTGCCATGCTAAAACTCTGACAAGGTGGTCCACCAGAAACTAGATCAAGGCCTCGTTCCGACCCAAAAGAAGTCCTCAATTGTTCAACAAAATCTTCATTCGCATCCAGTAAGCGGTTCAACTCTACAATGCTACCAACAATCAGTTTACCTTGAAGATCAGAAGTATCATTTGGAATACCACTATAACCCGGCTCGTCAAACGCAGGGAAAGTAAATGGGTTTTCACGTAACTTTGGCTTTAACTCAGCAAAGTTGCTATTCAACCATAATGTATTTTCTGGCTGCTGCCCGATTCGAGCGAGCTTCTCTAAATTTTCATTAAAAAAGTTATACGCAAATGATTCAGCAGCCATTGGCGAAAGTTCATTCGCCATTGTTAGCTCAAAGCCACATTGTTCAAGCCCGAGTGAAAGCCCGCCACAACCTGAAAATAGTTCAATATGATTCACAAGAAATCCAATAGGTGTAATTTTGTTGGTAATTCTATTCAATCACCCAACAAAAGTCCAGGAATAATTGATGTAATCGACGTTCTTCATATGTGCATTGACATACATGATGTGACTATGTACAGTTATTTACGGCTAAATGAGAGCAGCCGACCATAAACACGTAAAGACCCCTTCTGGTCCTCTCTGTAGATAAATCAACAAATCTGTTGGTGTTTATTTGCAGTTGCAGGCAACTACTTCCATAACACTACTCAGTCGTTATTTATCTACCTAGACATTCGTGTAGGTGGCTTTTCTGTGTCCCATTTTCACTTGTGTCGATCTAGGTTGGTATGGGGAGCCTCTAAATCAAGCGCCAACGCGCACCCAATATTTCTTTAAGCACACGGAAAGTATTGGGAACAAATTATGACGATGCCTAGTATCGATCGCATTAAGCAACGCGCGAAAAAACTCAAAAAAGAACGAAATATCACACACTCAGAAGCTCTTACTGAACTCAGTATTAGTTTGGGGTTTAAAGATTGGCCAACTCTCCAAGATGAATTAAAAAAAAACGAACACGCTAAAATTCCAACTCCTTCTCCGACAACTACATTCGTTGAGTATGAAGATGTTGAGATGGATGATGATGATTTCGAACTTCTTGACCAGGAACGAGTAAATGATCTCCCTACTGACTTAAAAAAACGGGTTGCAGAAAACCGAAAGCAGCTAACCAGTATGGGGGCTGAGTTTTCGATATTTGAACCCACTATAACAGGTTTAAAAAAATCCATTCTAGATGCAACTCAAGCAGTCAGAACTCACTTCGAACTAGAAAACTTTCACTTTTACTGGGAACAAGGACAAGGCCCAGAATATAAAGTGAAGAAAGAAGCTTACTTGCTTACCGATGAATACCTGAAAAAATCTAGTGCTAGCCTATACCGCCCAAAAACAAAGAGCGGCGACCCGAGAATGTGGTTTAGAGGGCTTCCCAGTTTTGCAGAGCCTGGTGACCAAGTTGCAATCGTAATTCAAAATGATCAGCCCTACCTCATAAATCTTAGTTCAGAGTTAATTGCAGACTCCCTAGTTAAAGACAGTTCATATATAAAAGACTTCTTCATCGCGTTCAATGCTCAACATAATACTGTAGCTGATGAGTTACTTTCAAAACTCAAAGTGCTTGCTAAAAAGCCCTTTCCAGCCATGCGTAATGGTGACACAGCACTCGGGTACACCTTAGAAATAATGTTAGGTCTAGAAGAGAATTCGAGTAAAGAACCCGACTATAAAGGCATTGAGATAAAGTCAGGTAGAGGTGCTAATAAAAACCGAAGCAACCTCTTTGCTCAAGTGGCGGATTGGGGAATTAGCCCATGTAAGAAAAGTGCCGAAATTCTAAACAAATATGGCTACGAGCGCGGCGAGGACTTTAGGTTATATTGCACTCTATCTACCTTACGTGAAAATACGCAGGGGTTGAGTTTCATTTACGATCAATCCAAGGATGAGCTCCAAGAGTGGCACAATAAAAATGAGCTTGTTGCTATTTGGCCTGGTGACTTATTACGTAAAAGGCTTAGAGAGAAGCATGCTGAAACGTTTTGGGTTAAAGCAAGCAGCGAAGTCATTGATGGTATTGAACATTTCCAACTTCTAAATGTCACTCACACGAAGTCTCCGATTGCCAGTCAATTGATGCCTCTACTTCAATCAGGAGTCATTACGATGGATCATCTTATCAAGAAGAATTCGAAAGGTCGCATTAGCGAAAAAGGTCCCTTATTCAAAATAGATAAACGCAACTTAGACCTACTATTCCCCGAGCCTAAAATGTATTCACTTGTGTAAGTGATACACGCATATAAAAACGTGTATTAGTATTGGTGAATTACAACCAAGAAAATTACCAATTTAACAAGCAAGGAGACATTGAGTCTCCTTGTTTTATCAAAATAAGCCCTTAAGCTTCTTCAAGGTCAACTTCAAAATCTAGAGGTGGTAAGTTCACCAAGTGTTTATTCATGCCATTCACCAACTCTACCTTCGCGGGCTTCCCCACTCCATCTGAATAAATTGAGGCCATATAAAGCTCTGCAGCTTGATGAAAAGCATCATGAAAGCTCACTTGGTTGTTTAGTAAACTTGCCAACAAAGGCTTAGTCACTGGAATGTAAGCCCACTTAATGCATTTACCTTCTTCGTAATCACCACTCCAATACACCATAAATCTTTGAGTATTTTCATTTTTTACAGAGAAGCACTTTGGCCCTAAAAAATCTTCATACACTTCTAATAATTCTAATTTTCCGAGCTGCGTACCCGTAGGAAGTAAGTTCATTGCTCATACCTTATGTTTCTAAGTTTATATAACGAACATTGATTTTTACCTTACAATAAAATACTGTTTATATATACAGTTATTTTTAAGTATATGCGTGATGACAATTAGAAATTTAAAAGACGGCAGTAAGAAGCCTTGGAATGTAGAAGTTTATCCAACTGGCCGAACAGGAAAACGAATTCGTAAACGCTTCGCAACCAAAGGCGAAGCATTAAGCTATGAGCAATTCATTATTCATGAAGCAAAAGACAAACCATGGCTAGGTGAAAAAGCAGACAAACGCAGGCTGGATGAGCTTATTGAACTTTGGTATAAGCTTCACGGTAAGCATCTTAAATCGGGTATCGCCGTACAAAAACGTTTGATGGCTATTAGTCGTGCTTTGCTCAACCCTGTAGCCATGACTTTCAGTGCCGCTGATTTCTTTCATTACCGTGCATCTAGAACGAACATTTCCCCTAAAAGTGCAAATAAAGGCAAAGAACTTAAAGCATCTTCACATAACTATGATCAGCAATGCTTACAGAGTATGTTTTCTCACCTGATCGAAATTGGCGAATGGAACTTCCCCAACCCAATGAAAGGGATTAAAAGGCTCAAGAACCACGAAACTGAGTTAGCCTATTTAACTCAAGATGAGATAACCATTCTATTAAACGAAACAAAAGGCACTCTAGATGTAGAACAAGCAAAGCTCATTTTCAAAATATGCTTATCAACTGGCGCGAGGATTATGGAAGCGGCGGAACTGAAAGGTTCGCAAGTGGATAAGTACAAAATCACTTTTACAAAAACAAAAGGGAAACGAAATAGAACAGTTCCTATTTCTGAAGAGCTTTACAACGAGATATATAAACCTACTAACGGGCGATTGTTCAATTATTCGTATTCGTCACTCTATAACTGTTTAAGCAGCACGTTACCGAACCTTCCTAATGGGCAAGCGACTCACATTCTTCGCCATACTTTCGCCTCTCATTTCATGATGAACGGTGGCAATATTTTAGTATTACAGCGTATTCTTGGACACCAGAAGATAGAACACACGATGAACTATGCTCACTTTTCACCAGACCATTTGAGTGAAGCTGTACACCTAAACCCTATGGCTAAACGAAAATAATCAGTGGCGACAAAATGGCGGCATATTTTACTTATATCCATAGATATATGTATATATACACAGTGTCCAGTAAATTCTAAGTCACTGATAATTCAACAAAGCCTTGGTATACCTAGTGTCTTGAAAATCACTTAATATTCTAACCTATAACCAATAATTCCGTTTTACACCTTGTTTACACTTTTATTACCCCCATATTTTCCATACAATCCTTATCACTATATTTATTCAAGCTATCTGCTGATTTCGGAGTCCTAATGAGCGACGTAAAGCATTGTAATTTATTAATTCTTGGTTCAGGCCCTGCTGGCTATACGGCAGCGGTTTATGCGGCACGTGCAAACCTGCAACCAGTGATGATCACGGGCATGCAGCAAGGTGGCCAACTAACAACCACAACAGAAGTTGAAAACTGGCCAGGTGATCCTGAAGGACTCACAGGCCCAGCACTAATGGAGCGCATGAAAGAGCACGCCGAACGTTTCGAAACTGAAATTGTGTTTGATCACATTAACGAAGTCGATCTGAGTACTCGTCCATATCGCCTTAAAGGCGATTCAGCAGAATATACCTGTGATGCGCTAATTATTTCGACTGGGGCTTCTGCTAAATATTTAGGTTTAGAATCTGAAGAAGCATTCAAAGGTCGTGGCGTTTCCGCTTGTGCAACTTGTGATGGTTTCTTCTACCGCAACCAAAAAGTCGCGGTTGTGGGTGGTGGTAACACGGCCGTTGAAGAGGCACTTTACCTCTCGAATATCGCTTCTGAAGTTCATCTTATTCACCGCCGTGATACTTTCCGCGCTGAAAAAATCCTAATCAAACGCTTAATGGATAAAGTGGAGAGCGGTAACATCGTTCTTCATACCGACCGTGTACTTGAAGAAGTATTGGGCGATGACATGGGCGTAACGGGTGTTCGCGTGAAAGATACTCAATCTGACGCGACTCAAGATATTGATGTAATGGGCGCGTTTATTGCCATAGGCCACCAGCCAAACACCGCTATTTTCAAAGGCCAATTAGAGATGAAAGATGACTACATCATCGTGAACTCAGGTCTAAGTGGAAATGCGACCCAAACCAGTATTGAAGGTGTTTTTGCTGCCGGTGATGTTATGGATCATAACTACCGCCAAGCGATCACTTCAGCCGGAACGGGTTGCATGGCGGCACTAGATGCAGAGCGATTCCTTGACGGATTAAATGATAAATAACTTATTTTTCATTTTTGTCGTAAAACCCTAAAGCCCAGTGGTATATCCACTGGGCTTTTCTTTGTATACTACCTCGCTATAACTTCATAATAATTATCATTAAGCCTTCTAAATGGATAAGAAAAAGCAACGCGACTTGAATAAGTGGCTCAAGCAACAGAGTAAGTTAGCCAAACGCTGGCTTATGATTGCCGTGGGCCTTGGCGTAGTATCAAGCGTGTTTTTATTGGCTCAAGCCGCTCTACTCGCCTCCATACTTCAACAACTGATTATCGACCACACAGATAAATATGAGTTACTGCCTCACTTTGCAGGGTTAGCGCTGATGATTGCGCTGCGTGCTGCTTGTTCTTGGGGACGAGAAATTGCCGGGTTTAAATGTGGAGAAGAGATCCGCGTTTATATCAGGCAGCTCATACTCGATAAACTCAGGGGACTTGGACCAGCCTATATTAAAGGAAAGCCAGCGGGAACGTGGGCAACACTGCTGCTGGAACAAGTTGAAGATATGCAAGATTTCTTCGCCCGTTATTTGCCGCAAATGTCGCTCTCGGTGCTCATCCCGTTCGTGATCTTAATTGTCGTGTTCCCTGTTAACTGGGCTGCAGGATTAATTTTTCTGATTACTGCCCCATTGGTGCCTCTTTTCATGGCATTAGTTGGAATGAAAGCAGCCGATGCAAACCGTAAGAATTTTAAAGCCTTGCAACGTCTGTCTGGTCATTTCTATGACCGATTACAATCGATGACGACGATTCGTCTGTTCAACCGGACTCATGCAGAAACTGAAGTTCTTAAAGGGGCATCTGAAGTATTCCGTACTCGTACAATGGACGTTTTGAAGATTGCATTCTTATCTTCTGCCGTTCTAGAGTTTTTCACTTCTATCTCGATTGCTATTACTGCCGTCTACTTTGGCTTTAGCTACATTGGTGAATTGAATTTCGGCCATTATGGTGCAGGCGTTACCCTATTCGCTGGCTTATTTATCCTGATCCTTGCGCCTGAATTTTACCAACCACTACGCGACCTAGGCACGTTTTATCACGCCAAAGCACAAGCAGTTGGTGCGGCTGAAAGTATTGTTGAGTTCCTAGAAACAGATATTACGAAGATCCAATCAGGTAATACCCTACTCGCTCAACCAGAAAAAATAGATATTGTTGCTCACGATCTAAAAGTAGTGAGCCCGGAAGGCATTCAACTGGTCGGCCCGATATCCTTCACTCTTGCATCCAACCAATCCACCGCGCTAGTCGGCCCAAGTGGTGCAGGTAAAACCAGTTTGATCAATGCAATTCTCGGTTTCATGCCTTATGAAGGTAGCCTGAAAGTGAATGGCGTTGAGATGAAAGAACTCGACCTGACCCATTGGCGCAAACAGATTAGTTGGATTGGACAGAACCCATTGTTACTCCACGGGACAATTCGTGACAACGTAACTCTAGGTAAGCATAATATCTCTGACTCAGACGTTCATGCCGTGATTGAAAATGCCTTCGCTGCCGAATTTGTCAATCAACATGGTTTAGATTACCCAATATCCGATCGTTCAGGTGGGTTATCGGTAGGACAAGCCCAGCGGATCGCCTTAGCAAGAGCAATGCTACAAAATGGATCATTCTGGCTACTGGATGAACCTACTGCGAGTTTAGATGCCCGTAGTGAGCAGTTAGTGATGCAGGGTATAGAGAAATACACGGAATCGACCACATCTCTCATGGTTACTCACCAGTTAGAACCTTTGCGCAGCGTTAATCAAATTCTAGTGATGCAAAAAGGTCAAGTTGTTCAATCTGGCAGCTATCAAGAACTACAACAACAAGACGGACTGTTTGCCGAGATGCTAAGTGCAAACCTCGCTCAACATAATGATAAGGGGAATTTAGATGCGTGATTTACTCCCATATCTAAAGCTGTATAAAAAGCATTGGTTTGGTCTCTCGCTAGGTATGTTGCTTGGATTCGCAACTCTGTTCGCCTCTATTGGCCTGCTGACCCTTTCTGGTTGGTTTATCTCCGCCTCGGCTATTGCAGGGTTAACCATCGCCAGAGAAACATTTAACTATATGCTGCCCGGCGGTGGCGTTCGTGGTTTTGCCATGGGTCGAACTGCTGGACGTTGGGGTGAGCGTGTCATTAGTCATAACGCGACCTTCAAACTACTGACTGATCTGCGCATTTTCTTTTTCCAAAAACTCGCACCATTAATTCCAGGCCGAGTTTCCAACCTACGAGACGCTGACCTTCTAAACCGATTGGTTGCAGATGTTGATGCGATGGATCATGTTTATCTGCGCTTAATCAGCCCTGTTACTATTGGTGTTGTGGGCATCGCTTGTTTGACAGCATTTTTGTGCTGGTTTGATATGACTCTTGGTCTTACTTTAGGTGCAATCTTAGCTATTGCTCTTATTTTATGGCCGATATTGTTCTATAAACTAGGCAAACAGAATGGGGCGGAACTGACACAAAATAAAGCTGACCTACGTATTACCGCCTTAGATTGGTTACAAGGCTACAGTGAGTTGACTCTATTTGGAGCGGAAGAGCGCTACAGACAGGCGATCACTTTGGCTCAAACGAAGTTGATAAAAAATCAGTTTGTAAATGCGAACTTAAGTGGCCTTGCGACCGCTTTATTAATGCTAGTTAATGGTTGGGCTCTGGTTCTTATGCTTTGGCTTGCAGCGGATGGTGTCGGTGGTAATCAACCCGATCCTCTTATCGCACTGATGGCATTTGCGACTATGGCAAGTTTCGAGCTGTTAATGCCAATCGCAGGTGCATTTCAGCATTTAGGTCAAACTCTCACTTCTGCTCGTCGTTTAAATGACGTTATTCTTGCAAAGCCAGATGTTCAATTTTCAGAGCAAGAAATTAAGCACTCTGGACACTACGGTATTCATTTCAATAATGTCACTTTTGCGTACCCAGACAGCGACAAAAATGTCCTAAACAGTGTCGAGCTCTCCATACCTGCAGGTCACAAGGTCGCGATTGTAGGACAAACAGGTTCTGGTAAATCGACTCTGCTTCAACTGCTTACCCGTTACTGGGACCCGCAGCAAGGTGCAATCAGTATTGCTGACCAAGCGCTGACTCAATGGAGTGAAGGTCAACTGCGAGAAGCAATAAGCGTTGTAAGCCAGCGAGTTGACATACTCAACGGCAGCTTGAGAGACAACCTCATCATGGCATCACCGGATGCAACAGATGAGCAATTAGCAACGGTACTTAACAGCGTGGGGCTAGAATCACTTAATGAAGGTCTAGGTTTAGAGGCTTGGTTAGGTGACGGTGGTAGACAACTTTCTGGTGGTGAAAAACGCCGTATTGGTATTGCACGAGCACTGTTACATGATGCGCCGATCATTCTTTTGGATGAGCCAACAGAAGGGCTAGATAAACAAACTGAGAAAAACATTATGCAGCTGTTTAAGCAGCATTTTGCCAACAAAACCGTACTGTTTATTACCCACCGCCTAGTCGAACTCGATAGCATGGATTCGATATGTTTAATTGAGCATGGTCAGATCCTGGAACACGGACATCACCAGTCATTAATTGAGCAAAAAGGTCGTTATTACCAACTTTGCCAGACGCTATAGGCTTGGTTTTATAGACAGATTCAAATTTAACAAGCAGGGCTAATTTTATAAGTATGCCTGGATTTATAAATAAACCGGTTCCATAAAAAGCTTGGTTACAAACAAAGAAACCCACTAAGAAGTTAACTTTTTAGTGGGTTTCTTGTATAAGCAGAGCTGTTATTTCGAAAGCGACATACAAAACAACTGACGAAGGCCGCTTTTTCCTAATCAGTTAATCAGCATATTCACTTTCAAACGATGCCATGAAATCGACTAAGGCTTTAACGCCTTCAAGCGGCATTGCGTTATAAATCGAAGCTCGCATACCACCAACCGCTCGGTGACCTTTCAGAGCTTGTAGCCCTGAAGCTTCTGCTAACTCAAGAAACTTGCTATCAAGTTCAGGTTTAAGCAGTTGGAAGGGCACATTCATCAATGAACGATTGTCTGCATGAACATCATTCTTATAGAACGGTGATTGATCAATATAAGCATAAAGAAGTGCCGCTTTCTCACGGTTTACTTGTTCAATCGCTTTCACACCGCCCTGCTCTTTCAGCCATTTGAAAACCAGACCTGATAAATACCAAGCAAAGGTCGGCGGCGTGTTGTACATGGAATCTTTTTCAGCCAACACTTTGTAGTTCAAAATACTTGGCAGAGCTTGAGCAGCAAGATCTAACAGATCATCACGAACAATCACAATACACAGACCAGCAGGGCCGATATTTTTCTGCGCGCCTGCGTAAATAACACCATATTTTGAAACATCGATTTCGCGCGATAAAATCGTCGATGACATATCAGCCACGATCGGTTTATCAGTGACAGGCAAATCATTAATTTCAATCCCATCAATGGTTTCGTTTGGGCAGAAATGCACATAAGCCGCATCAGTTGCGACTGGCCATTCACTTGCAGGTAGAACGGCTACTTTGCCCTCTTTCTCTGTTTTGGCAACAAAGACATCTGGCTCACAATACTTGTTCGCTTCTGCTATCGCACTTTCAGCCCAATAGCCTGCATCGACATAAGTCGCCGTTTTCGACTGCCCTAGTAGATTCATTGGAACCGCAGCAAATTGTGCTCGAGCACCACCTTGGCAAAACAAAACTTTGTAATTGTCTGGAACATTCAACAAGTCACGCAGATCTTGTTCTGCCTCTTCAGCAACTTTAATAAAGGGTTTGCTGCGGTGGCTTATTTCCATCACAGACGTACCTAAGCCGCCCCAATTGATGAACTCCGCTTGTGCTTTCTGCATCACTGCTTTAGGTAACGCCGCTGGGCCTGCACTAAAGTTAAAAATATTGTCCGTAATCGGCTCCATGATTTTATTGCTCCTGCTCATTCTTGTTTTGTAGTGGTTAGTTAACAAATACCATGTTTTGCTTCACTTAAAAAGCAAGAAAAGAGGTCTTCAGACCTCTTTTCTTCACTAACTGCATGATTTATCAGTTTACTTCGCTGCTTGGCCCATTAATGCAGGCATTAGCAGAGCGAAAACTGGCACTTGCTGGCCATTTTCGAAAACTAAATTACCATCATTCAATTCCGCTTTAATTTCATACCCAGCATCCGTTTGAGTGATCATTTCCATCACGATCAGTTCATCAATACCCTCTTGTATAAATGGATACTCAGTCACGAGTTCATTCGAAAAATACGTATTTAGATTACCGGTTAAAGCAGGAACTAAAGCGCCAGGATTTTGTGATACATTTTCAGTACCTTCAGGTACCGTCATTAACCACTGAGACTGAAATTCACCTTCTCCAAGCTTCAGTGACACTTTATTCATCGAAATATCAAAGCCTTTAGCAAAAAGCGTATCAACAGCAGGGAGCAACGATTGAACGTCTTCTTCAGTCAACTCGGGGTTAGTCTGAATTAGCTCAAAAATTTTCTCAAATGAGTGAATGTCCAATTTCGCCAATTCGAAATCAACACTTAAATCATTCACCACACCATCAACTGTCATCATTTTCGAGATATCTAAAAGCACTTTGCTGCTGAGGCGTTGCGTTTTATCATCAATAGATGACTCAAACTGATACGTCGAGTCGTCCATGCTGAACATTGGCTGAGCGTTGTTAGCATTCACAACAAAAGTATCAATATTATACTGCTGAGTCCCTAACCAATATCCTTGAGCTTGCTTACCATCTCCGTCGCCTGATATGCCAGAGAGTGCCACTTGCTCGCCATTAGCAAAATTCAGCTGTATAGAGGGGATATCCAACTGATATGTCAACTGCCCCAGAACACTCGCACTTCCTGTAATTTCTGACTTTGCAACAGCGATAGAAACAGCACCTTCACCAGCGGTTTGGTGATTCCATGATTCTAAATCCAATGAAAATTCTGTATTACCATTAAGCTGTGTAGTGGTGGTAAGTGTAAGAGGCAGTTCTTCAAGTCCATCGATTGTTGATACTGCATTTAAGCTCACCAATCCATGTTCAACTTCACTCTTAACTAAAAATTCAGACGGTAACCCATCAGCTTCCAATTGCTCAATAAGCACAGGGTCGGTTACTTGGTAACGAGTTAATACACGTGAAGAGAAGTAACTTCTATCATACTCAACCACTTCCGCTTGAATCGAGGCCGAATTGAGGTGCTCGACCCCATCAGTGATAACATTTTTACCAATTTGACCAACCGCTAAAGGCCAACATAACGCTAACGAAATTGCACCGCCAACTGCGGCTATTTTTCTTAATTCTTTCATGGATTGTCTTCTAACCTTCTGAGTTTATGAATCCAGTCTATCCTATGTTTTCAAATGAGAAAACATTGAGTTACGTCACTGTATTGTTTTATTGCTGTTTTCAGAGACTATTTTTAATACTTAGCTCTCAATCAATAATTTCGTTTATTGCTACATTGCCAGTATATATTTGTAAAATTATTGCTGTGTTAATTATGTGGGGTATAGAGTGAACCGTTATGCTGTTTTATGTTTAGACAATAACCCTATCAGCATCGAACAGATTCGTTCGGAGCTGGCCTCATTTGCTCATCGCTTCGATATCCACACCGCAGATACCATCGAAGAAGCAGAGCAGACCCTCACCTACCTTAAAGAACAACAGCAATCGGTCGCACTGGTCATTGCAAGCCATCATACTCAGTTCAATGGCGTTGATTTTCTCATTCAACTGGATAGATCAACTCATACACAGCAAGCTCGTAAGGTTCTAGTCAGTTGCAGTAGTGACATTCAAGCGATTCTATCTGCGGTCAATGAAGGACGATTGGATCACTGCCTCACTAAACCACTACAAGATAAGGTGCTTTACAAAACCGCCCAAAAAGAGCTAACAACGTTTATTTTGTCACACGAAAAAGAGGATTTACTTCACTATAGCCAAGTCTTAGACCAACAGAAAATATTAAGGGCTCACATTGAAAACAAAATGCAATCTTATCGAGCGGGTTTCATTCATGATTTTCATAATTTATCCGATAGTGAGTTAGCCGAACAGGTTATTGGTGCCTTAGGTCTATTTTTCGAACAACAAGATGAACACCATGCATGCCGAACTTATTCTCCCGATCACCTGCTGACAAAAGAAGGTGAAGAGAACCGATTCCTGTGGTTTATCACTGAAGGCGAAGTGGCACTATATAAGAAAGATGACTTAGGCGTGCAGCGCGAGGTAGTTCGACACTCAAAAGGCAACCTTGTCGGTGGTATGTCTTTTGTTACTGGCGAAAACTCATTTTCTACAGCCATTACGCTGACAAAAACTCAAGTGATTAAACTCGAACGTGATGTATTCGCTCAAGTGATGCACTCCGACAGTAGTTTGTTACCATTATTTACTAATCTACTACTTAGGCATTTCAACCGTAGGCTTCAACGCAGCATCAACACTAAATTAGAGTTGCAAAAAACACTGGAATCGTTGGAGTCCGCTCATCAACAATTAATCGAACGTGAAAAAATGGCCATGCTTGGTCAGCTTGTTGCTGGGGTTGCCCACGAATTAAATAACCCTGTCGCGGCGATTTTGCGAGGAGCGGAGACGTTAGCGAAGAATATTGATGAGTTAGTTAAATTAGAATCAAGCCAAGATATACACATCAAAGGCGCCGAAGTGCTCAATCAAGCGATGCTGTCACACCCCATGTCCACTTCCCAAGTCAGAGAACAAGCTAAGCAGATACAGGAACGAGTGGGCGATCGTCTTATTGCCAAAAAATTAGTCCAGCTGAAATTAGATCAAGACGAAGACTTCGTGCAATCTTTGAGCAACAAAAATGCCCAGAGTATTAGTTCCCTCAACCAACTAGAAAAGTACCACCTTACTGGTTCAACGTTACGCTCTGTTCATGTCTGTGCTCAACGTATTGCGGATATGGTCAAGAGTTTGAAGGGCTACGCACGACCTGATGATGAAACCAACCATACCGTTGATATCCATGAAGGTATAGAAGACACTTTAGTGATATTCGAAAACCGCCTCAAAATGCATACCCTTATAAAAGAGTATCAAAATATCGCTCCGGTTTTTTGCCAACCCATCGCTTTACAGCAGGTATGGACGAATTTAATCTCTAATGCGATCGATGCATTCCCCGAGAATGGCATACTTGAGATATCAACTGAGCAGTGCTTCAGAAATGGGAACCACTACGTTACTGTCAACTTTAAAGATAACGGCAGTGGGATCCCTGAAGAGCAGAAGAGAAAAATTTTTGAATTAAACTACACGACAAAAAAAGAAGGAAACTTTGGGCTCGGTATTGGTCTATCCGTTTGCCAACAAATTCTCACCGCTCACAAAGGGTGGATCGAAGTCGATTCCGTTCCTAATCAGTACACTCATATGAAAGTTTGGTTACCAGTCGATCAACGGCTAATCGCCAGTAATAATCCATCGAAATCAGAGCAAGGAGTAAGCCATGAATAAATATCTTATTTTATGTGTCGATGATGAAAGAGAAGTTCTAGACAGTGTGTTACAAGATCTTGCTCCATTCGAAGATAACTTTGTTGTGGAAGGTGCTGAATCTGTTTCTGAAGCTCGTAATGTTATCCAAGAAATGTCCGATGAAGGTATTAAGCTTGCCCTTATTTTATGTGACCACATCATGCCAGAGCAGACAGGCATCAGCTTCTTGATCGAGCTGAACCAAAATAAGCAGACCAAAAATGCACGTAAAATTTTACTCACTGGGCAAGCTGGTCTCGAAGATACGATTGAAGCGGTTAACCACTCATGCTTAGACTTCTATATCGCCAAACCATGGTACGGAGATAAACTTCGAGAAACATTAACCGAGCAGTTAACTGATTACATGATCAAGCATGATGATAATCTAATGTCTTGGGCATCGGCTTTAAACACTGAAAAGATATTTAATGCTATTGCTGAAAATCGCATTAACTTTGGAGAATAGTGACATTATCAGGGTAAGTGGCACTTTATTTGCTAGTTTTTTGAGTAAACGACAAAACAATGACATTTTTTATGATGACCTTTTCTTTTTATGCATTAAAATGTCAGGTAATAATTTGACGATTTAGAGATTAGCTTTAAATCAAAGATTTAACTCGATAAAGGTTTACCGTTATTATGCGCAAAACATTACTTGCAGCAGCATTGTTGCTGGCATCAAACCACGCTCTTGCACAAGAAGATCCAAACCAATCAATGAGCAACTTTAGCTATGATTACTTAGAAGCTCGTATTGGCGCAAGCCCTGTTACATTCGGTGCCGCTATGAGTAAATCTGTGCACCCAAATGCTCACGTTATTGGCCGTATCGATTCTGAATTTGACGGTGACTTTGATTCCGCTGTTGGTTTCGGCTTTCATGCTCCAATCAACAATTGGGCTGATATGACCGGCTCTATGTTAATGCGCGTTGCACAGCCAAGTGATAAAAGCAGTGCAGATGTTGGCATGGAGTTAAACCTAGGAGTGCGTCAATGGCTTGGTCCACAACTTGAAGTTGGTGGCAGTGGTGGTTACGTATCTATTGATGATAACGATGATTGGATTGCTTCAGCTTACGTTAGGTTCCATTCAACAGAATTGTTCTCTGTTGGCGCAGAAGCTCGAATTAATGATTTCTACGGCGACCAAGCGATGTTCACAACACGCTTTAAGTTTTAAATAACGACAAGGTTTTAAATAACGACAAGCTTTACATCGTTATTGATTTAAACAGCGTGTTTGCTATATACAATTGTTATAAAAAAACCGAGGCAGTGTCCTCGGTTTTTTTTCGTCGATTTTTTGTCTACTGATCTTATTCGCAAAACTCTAATAACTGGCGTTTTCTTGGCTCTTGAATCAACTTCCAATGAATTCCGTCAATGGCCCCTGCAAATTTCCATAGCAATTTGATATCAACATCATTCCCATACGCTTTTTTAACTTTACGAAAGACGTCAGAAGCACCCAATTCCATAAATGTAGAAACATCATCGACACCGGCCTTTTTCACCATTCTTTCAAGGGTTAATTGCATGTTAGGGAGATCTCGAAGACGACGGCTCGCGGATGATTTTTGGTAATTTCTTTGCCTAACGGAGTAATTAATAGACTCTTCAACGATTGAATGTAGCTCACGATGATCCGCTGTAAATAAGTGAGTAATGTCATAATAGTTTACTGTTGCGGTCGTCTGTTTTTTAACATGGCGATACTTCTCGCAATCTAGCACTTTCAGTTTTTCGTCTAGTTCATGGCCACCACGGATAAAGATAGAGTCATTACTGATGAGTGCATACATCGCCTCATCCATAAAGAGGCCGATACCACCAAACATAGAACGTTTTTGGGAAGTACCAAACTGCTCTACATAATTATAAAAATTGTGCCCTGTCATATCTATTGATCCTTAATCTGAATTACCCCGATTAGTTATGATCACCAGATAGCAGCTTGTAATTTTCGCGAAAAATTTTATAAATCAATTAGTTGTATAATAATTATTATTTAGCATAGATGCTATTATGGGTACCAATGATACTTAACAAAACAAATTAAGTCTGGTCACAGCTCACATCAAACAAATCTCAACGGCCTAAAAATGTGACAAAATGCACATTACAAATCAAATCAATGCAGCATTTCTCTAACATAATACAAAAAAAACAACATCCCATTTATTGACACAATACTTAATTTGCTTCTCATTCTATTGCGTTAAACCAAACGTTAAAGGTACACTGTATTCATATAAAGCCTTCGGTACTTTTCTCTATGGAACACCTCTCTTTTTACTGGTTACCGCACAATGAATCACAGCTTCTTAAAGGGTTAGAAACTGAATTTGCTCAGCTTGTCGAGCAATCCATTAGTTCAGGAAAGATATCTCTTCCTCCAATCCCAGATGTGGTCTTAAAAATCCAACAATTATGTACTTTTGAAGCGACAGGTATTTCAGAAATTGCAGAGTGTTTGCTGGAAGACCCAGGGTTAACTGCGGTTGTAATTCGTATCGCTAATTCTGTTGTTTTTAATCGCCGTAATATCACTTGCCATGACTTGATGACTGCGGTATCTCGACTAGGCATCTTACGAGTAAGAGATATCGTTACCGCCCAAGCGATTGAACAGCTCAAGCATAGCGTCAATCTCACCAACGAATGCAGCGCGATTCTATCTCAAAGTGCTCATGTTTCTCGCGAACTCGGGGCAACGATGGTACTAGTAACCAACGAATTCAAACGCCGAGCTCCTGATCAACATTCGAATTTAGAACACGAGAAGGCACTACTGGTTGGGCTTCTTGCGGATATTGGCCTATTTTGCTTGGTTAATGAGTACCATCACTATTTAGAAAATGGCAATTATTTGGATCAAGACCTTGCGATGCAGATCTTCCAAAGTCGATGTGCTATTACTAGCAAACAGGTGCTAAAACGTTGGGGCTTCGACGTTGATTTTATTGAAGTCGCATCAAATGAACCTTCTTCTGCCGAGCACTCCAATGTCTCTTACCTCGATATCGCTCGAATATCTAATCATTTATTGATGTTTAGAAGTGAAGATGAAAATATTGATGAACATGAAGTTGAATTCGATCTCGTTGGGGCTGAAATACTTTATGAATTAAGCAATTTAAGCGAAGAAGTTTTCAGATCTAAGATTCAGGATGTAATCAACACAAGCGGCTTCTAAATAAACAACAAGGATGGTTAATCAACAATGTTTACAGGGATGATTTTCATTTTTGCCCCACTGGTGGTGGGGTATCTATTTTCCATATCAAAACAGTCAGTGTTAAATGTCATCAATAAAGCTACTTCATATTTAATATATGTCATTCTAGCTTTGATGGGATTAAGCCTTGCTGCACTTGATAATCTCAGTGAAAATTTACAAGTCATTTTACAGTTCACAGGAACTTTCTTTATCTGCTTAAGCGTATGTAACTTGGCAGGGCTTCCTCTGATCGATAAATTAATGCCTATCCAAACAGACCAATCCAATACTAAGTTGCCACTATCAAGTATGGCACTAGAATCACTTAAACTTATTCTTGTTGTCGGCAGCGGTCTCATCATAGGGTTATTGCTTCCAATCGATCTATCTTGGGTAGACACCGCGAGTGAGTGGATCTTGTTTATTTTACTGTTTTTTATTGGCATTCAATTAAGAAACAGTGGCTTAACGTTACGACAAATTCTGCTCAACAAACACGGAATGGTCATTGCTCTTGTGGTTGTCGGAACTTCGATGATTGGAGGTATTATCGCCTCATTCATTCTGGACATTCCAATGGCTCGTGGTTTAGCAATGGCATCCGGTTTTGGTTGGTATTCACTCGCAGGTATTTTAATGGGTGATGCTTTTGGCCCGGTTTATGGTGGGGCCTCCTTTATGATTGAACTACTTAGAGAACTTGTCTCTTTAGTACTTATACCTCTATTTATTCGTAGCGCACCATGCACCTCTATCGGCTATGCTGGGGCGACAGCGATGGACTTTACCTTACCTGTAATCCAAACAACTGGCGGCGTCAGATGTGTTCCGATAGCCATTGTAAGTGGTTTTATTTTAAGTATTTTAGTCCCAATAATGATGTTGTTCTTTGTTTCACTTGCTAGCTAGATCGCATGAATTTGTATTCAGCTCTATTACAATACGCAAAAAATAATAATCAAAATAATTCAAAAGGAATCACTATGAAACGCTTTATTATCGGAATGCTTCTCGCCACCTCTTCAACCATGAGTCTAGCGTCTGATACTCAATGCTTAACTGGAAAATATGACGCTTATATTGATGCTTCGCTAACTTGGTATCAAGACCTTGTCGATTTAACATCAGCTCAATATCCGAACCTAAATGAAGTCGGGGAATGGTTTTTAGAGGGGCGTAAACATCATTTTGAACTTAATCGAGCAGCCGTTCATTACTACCTTAAAAATGATTCGAGTAAAGTCGCGACTGAACAACCAATTGAAGCTTGGTTGCAATTAGAGCAGAAAGATATCAAAGAGTTAGCTTCTAAAGACAATGCGCTAGGCAAGATTGCGACTTCAACTTTCAATGACCGTCAATCAACTCCGCACGATAAAAACTATGAGTTAAGATCCGCTTTTGCTGACCTTCTTAGCCACCCAAAAAACATTGATAGTGCGTTAAACAAGTACAATCAAGCGATCAAAACCGTCGAAAATACAGTATGTAAATAGGCTATCATCCTCTTTACCACATCATTTGCTGGAAAATTCGTTTTCATAATTAAGACGGGACATTGTTCCCGTTTTCGTTTAAATTATCTCGCTCGCGCTTTTAAATAATAGAAAAATAACTAGCTGCTATGGTATCGGAACAAAAAACTGTTGACGTAAATTTCGAAAGCTTACTTCGAATTTTCACTGTCCCAGAAGGACCTGATTCAACGTTAACTCAAATCGAAGAAAAACTTTCCCAAAATCTTAATCAATTCTTACGTGAACATATCGTCGCGGAAGAGAAGCCATTACTCGAAATCGAGAAAGATTTTTCTAATGCTCATATCCCAGAGCAACCTGAGTTTGTCTCTGAACATACTGAACACTTGCTAGATTCTCTCGTCGCGCATTCTGTACATACTGCATCACCAAGTTTTATTGGGCACATGACCTCTGCTCTGCCCTATTTCTTAATGCCGCTATCTAAGATCATGATTGCGCTAAACCAAAATTTGGTAAAAATCGAGACATCTAAAGCTTTCACTCCTCTTGAACGCCAAGTTCTAGGTATGCTTCATCGTCTTATCTATCAGCAAGATGATAAGTTTTATTCTCGATGGATGCACAGTTCGAATCACTCATTAGGTGCGTTTTGCTCTGGTGGCACCATTGCGAACATCACCGCTCTTTGGGTTGCACGTAACAATGCTTTACGAGCGGAAGGTTCATTCAAAGGTGTCGAAAAAGAGGGCTTATTCCGTGCAATGAAACACTATGGCTATGAAGGTTTAGCCATCTTAGTTTCAGAACGTGGTCACTACTCGCTTAAAAAAGCGGCCGATGTTCTTGGGATTGGCCAAGATAGTCTTATTGCGATCAAGACCGACCACCACAACCGAATTTGTCCACGAGCACTGGATGAAAAAATGAGCGAGCTAAAGGCTAATAAGATATTGCCATTTGCTGCCATTGGTGTTGCAGGCACAACAGAAACCGGCAATATTGATCCGTTGAAAGAAATGGCTGCTATATGTAGAAAACATGACTGCCATTTCCATGTTGATGCCGCTTGGGGTGGCGCAACGTTAATGTCGAATTCTCATCGTTCGCTGCTTGATGGCATCGAAGAGGCGGACTCAGTCACCATTGACGCTCACAAACAGCTTTATATTCCAATGGGTGCAGGAATGGTGCTGTTTAAAGATCCTGACGCAATGATGGCAATCGAACATCACGCTCAGTATATTCTTAGAAAAGGCTCGAAAGATTTAGGCAGCCATACTCTTGAAGGCTCACGTTCAGGTATGGCAATGCTTGTTTATGCCAGCATGCATATTATCGGGCGACCGGGTTACGAACTTTTAATTAATGAAAGTATTGAAAAAGCTCAATATTTCGCAGAGCTAATTCAACAGCAACAAGATTTTGAGTTAGTTTCTCAGCCTGAGCTGTGCTTACTGACCTACCGCTATCTTCCTCAAGACGTAAAACAAGCCTTGTTCATTGCGGATAAAGGAAGTAAGAAAAAGCTCAACAACTTGATCAATGAGCTAACCAAGTTCGTTCAGAAGAAGCAGCGTGAGACTGGAAAATCATTTGTGTCCAGAACTCAACTCAATCCTGAGCAATGGGATGAGCTTAATACCATCGTATTTAGAGTGGTATTGGCAAACCCATTAACCACCCACGACATTCTTCAATCGGTTCTTGTTGAACAGAGACAAATCGCCTCTTTAGCACCTAAATTAATGGCTAAAATTCAGCAATTAACGCAAGAAATCCTCGCTTAATAGTAATTTGAAATTACACCAAAATGAAAATTTATTTCGTTTTGGTGTAACAAATACATCAGCCTCGTGCTAGAAAAGCCTGTTTTTTTTCCACTTAGCCTCCAATTCTGTAGTTTTCCCAAAATATTGTTTGAGGCTTGTCATATTCTAGCCAATTGGTTTCGACTTTTGTTATAGGCTAAGCACAGTTACGTTTATACTATTTTTATGGTGCTGGTTTGCTCTTGTCATTAAATATTCACCTAGCTCTGCTAGTGGTGATAACTTCTGATTCAGAAGTAATGGCAAAAATCAGCAAGTTGTTCTCTACGCCCTCGTGAACACTATGAATACATTAGAAAAAATACAAAAAAATCTAGAAAATTTTAGCAAATCTGAGCGAAAAGTAGCTGAAGTTATCATGGCGTCGCCCCAAACAGCAATCCACTCTAGTATTGCGACACTAGCCAAAATGGCTGATGTCAGTGAACCTACAGTTAACCGCTTCTGTCGTCGTCTTGATACTAAAGGTTTCCCAGACTTTAAATTGCACCTTGCACAAAGCCTTGCGAATGGAACGCCTTATGTAAACCGTAACGTTGAAGAAGATGACGGTCCTGATGCTTACACGCATAAGATCTTTGAATCGACAATGGCGTGTTTAGATGTAGCGAAAAATAGCATCGACTCTATGCAGATAAATCGTGCTGTGGATTTGCTCACTCAAGCTAAACGAATTTCATTCTTTGGTCTTGGAGCTTCTTCTGCTGTTGCAAAAGATGCACAGAATAAGTTCATTCGCTTCAATATCCCAATCACTTGTTTTGAAGATATTGTCATGCAACGTATGAGCTGCATAAATTGCAGTGATAACGATGTGATTGTCCTTATCTCTCATACTGGTCGTACGAAAAGCCAAGTTGAAGTTGCGAATCTCGCTCGTGAAAACGGTGCAACTGTCATTGCTATCACAGCAAAAGATTCACCTCTTGATAAAGCGAGCTCACTGTCTATTTCACTTGATGTACCTGAAGATACTGACGTTTATATGCCAATGGCAAGCCGTGTAGTACAGATGACGGTCATTGATGTGCTAGCGACAGGTTTTACTCTTCGTCGTGGATCTGGTTTTCGTGACAACTTAAAGCGAGTTAAAGATTCTCTTAAAGATTCTCGCTACGATAAGATGTCGCAATTTTAAGATTCCAATGACTAACACAAGCGAGTCTCAACATATTAGTATGTTCAATAATATGTCGAGACTCACTTTTTTATCTTTGCACTGTACGCCTACAATTTATCTATCTCCAAGCCGTTAGCCTCCACCTCCCTGATAGCACTATTTCTCAGCCTGCAATATAGAATCAATCACTTTCACATTTGCTTGCGTGACTGAGTCTTGCGTTTCACAAACACACACCGATCCACAAACTTGATTTAAAATGTGTATTAGCCTCTCTTCATTTAAAGGTAATGGGTTTCCTTTAATCGCAACCGACTGTAATGCGTCTTGCGCGACTTGTTCAAAAGAGGTACTGCAAACACCGAATTCGGAAAGGTGAGGCAGTGCTAATTTATCCAGTACCATTTGCACCCAAAGCACACTGTCCTCAATATGAGCGTTGGTTCGCCCAGTGACTATCTGTGCGATTCTTTTATATCGGTTTAAGATATCACTACGCCCTGCCGCTTTTGCCTCATTGATATTTTCACTCATGACAAATGGAGCCAAACGCCCACTGATCACGCTATGTGGTGCATTAAGCTTTCCACCAAGAGCGGAGGCTAACCCATGAGCAGCGCCTAGTTTTGCATTGGTAATTGCCATCCCTCCTAGCATTGCTGCAAAAGAGAGGTCAGCTCGAGCTTTATGATCATCTTGTTTGCAGGCCGCAATAATCGACGGGCTTAATCGACGAAGTCCCTCTTCACACACCATGTCGGTGAGTGGGTTTGGGTCCCCGCATACATACGCCTCCATCAGATGAGTAAATGCATCCATTGCGCCTCTTCCAGAGGTATACGCATCAGTTCCATATGTAAGCGTAGGATCAACAATAGCGACATCAGCCAACATATCAGGGCTTCGCAGACTCACTTTCACTCGATCTTGACCTGATTTCAATACTGCATTTTTTGTCACTTCAGACCCTGAGCTTGCTGTGGTGGGGATGGCAATAAGCGGAATTGGCTTCGTTTTTAATGGTACATTTCGCCCAACGACTTCTACGTAATCATAAACATCCCCTTGATTTGGAATAACAGCCGCCAACGCCTTACCCATATCAATCACACTACCGCCTCCGATAGCGACCACCATATCGGGCTGAAATTTTCGCCCCGATACCGCCGTTTCCTCAACCATTGTAATATTGGGTTCACCATTGATGGCGACATGTTGATAACGCATTGATTGATTTTTAAGGTATTGGATTATGGGGGAGGACCGCTCAGGATCTTGACCCGTGACGAGTAAAACACTGTAGCCAAATTGATTCAGTATCGATAGCGAGGACTGTAACGCCCCCTCACCAAAAATTATCCGAGTTGACGTCATAAATTGAAACATGCGATATCCTTATGCTTACCTAATTTCGTCGTTGATAGACAATTTAGGCTCAAATTCGATTCGATGGACTCAGTACAGATTGCGCTTTAAATACGCATAAATATTTGATTTGGTGCAATTTGCAGATAAGAATCCCGATGCATTGCCTGTTTTTTGCACCGTATCACAATTGAGATGAGACGTTTCAAGTCAAGCTCACGATTTCTGTAACCACCGTTTTGCTCACGAAATCACCTGATAGGTTTTACCTATTGAAACAACAGGTAAATCTGTCTTTATTTCCTTTGACTATTGAGGCATAGTTGCTTTCAAGAAAATAAAGGAGAGAGTTATGTTTGTTGTTATCTTTGGTCGCCCTGCTTGTCCATTCTGTGTTCGTGCAAAAGAGCATGCTGAAACGTTAAAAGCGAAACGTGATGATTTCAACTATCGCTATGTTGATATCCATGCCGAAGGCATCAGCAAAGCTGATCTTGAAAAAACAGTTGGTAAGCCAGTTGAAACTGTTCCTCAAATCTTTGTAGATCAAGACCATATCGGTGGTTGTACAGAATTTGAAGCATACGCTAAAGAGCACCTTGGTCTATTTGACGAGTAATCGCTCAACCACAGTATCTAAAATAACCCGCTATTGATAGGCGGGTTTTTTATATCTACTGTTTTCGTTATGTTATGTCAGCTAATAGCAAAAGATAAAAAATATCACTTATCATTTTTTTATTATTCGCTACAATCCCCCACTCTTAAATACCTTTTATAAATCAAGTTAAACTGAGCTAACGCTGTGAATATAGACGTAGTACTACTACTAGAGCAAAACCCCATCCTTTTAATTTTTGTTGTCCTTGCTATTGGCCTTGCCTTTGGAAAAATCCGCTTTGGAAGTTTGCAATTAGGAAACTCGATTGGCGTGCTAATCACTTCACTTGTTATGGGCCACCTCGGTTTCTCATTTAACTCGGAAGCTCTCACTATCGGCTTCATGCTCTTCATCTATTGCGTTGGTATTGAAGCTGGCCCCAACTTCTTCGGCATTTTTTTTCGCGATGGCAAGCATTACCTTATTCTCAGCCTCGTGGTGTTAGTCTCCGCTGTCTCTTTGACCTACTTCTGTAGCCATTATTTGGGGCTTGATTTCGGTTTAGCTGCCGGGATGATGGCAGGTGCACTGACCGCAACACCCGTTTTAGTAGGTGCTCAGGATGCATTAAATTCCGGACTGGCGAATATTCCGCGAAATATGGATATCGGACTGATACTTGAGAGTATTTCAGTCGGTTACGCTATGGCGTATTTGGTTGGCTTAATCAGCATGATAATGTTTGCTAAATTGTTGCCTAAGCTTCAAAAAGAGAATTTGCACGATTCAGCTCAACAGATCGCAAAAGAGCGCGGTCTTGGAGGCGGAAGTCAGCGTAAGGTCTACTTACCTATTATTCGAGCCTATCGCGTTGGGCAAGAGCTGATTGACTGGACTGATGGCAAAAACCTACGTGAGCTTGGTATCTACCGACAAACAGGTTGTTACATTGAACGAATTCGTCGTAATGGCATTCTTGCCCATCCTGATGGGGATGCTATTTTACAAGAAGGTGATGAAATAGCATTAGTAGGTTTTCCAGATAGTCATGCTCGCCTAGATCCTAGTTTCAGAAACGGTAAGGAAGTTTTCGATCGAAATTTACTCGATTTGCGCGTGGTTGAAGAAGAGATCGTAGTTAAAAGTGACAGTATCGCAGGTAAGCGCCTTTCGGATCTCAACCTGTCAGAGTATGGGTGTTTTCTAAACCTTGTAACGCGAGCTCAAATCGAAATGCCGATGGATTTGGATATCGTTCTCGCTAAAGGTGATGTCCTGCAAATTAGTGGTGAAAAGAGCCGAGTTCACGGTCTAGCGGAAAAAATTGGTTTCATTTCTATACATAGCCAAATGGCTGATTTACTTGCATTCTGTAGCTTCTTTATTTTAGGCCTACTCTTCGGGTTAGTCACAATGACCTTTGGGCAGGTCTCGTTCAGCTTAGGTAACGCAGTAGGGTTATTACTTGCCGGTATTACCCTTGGATTCTTAAGAGCCAATCACCCTACTTTTGGTTATGTCCCGCAAGGTGCATTGAACATGGTTAAAGACCTTGGCTTAATGTTCTTTATGGTGGGGATCGGTTTAAGTGCCGGTGGGAATATGTTCGAGCATTTAACCCAAGTTGGACCTCAAGTTATTGGCTTATCACTCATCGTGAGTGTGGTTCCCGTGATGCTCGCGTATTTAGTCGGGGCGTATGTTTTAAAAATGAACAGAGCCATGTTGTTCGGTGCCATTATTGGAGCAAGAACGTGTGCGCCAGCAATGGATGTCGTTAATGAGTACGCAAAATCGACCATTCCGGCATTGGGCTACGCAGGCACTTATGCTATCGCCAATATATTGATGACTTTAGCAGGAACGTTCTTAATTATTCTTAGCTAAAAGTCAAAACGGTCAGATAACAAAAAGGCGCTCAATGAGCGCCTTTTCTATTATCAGTAATTTCTGATTAATCGACTTAAATATCAATCACATCAAAATCGATGGCTGTAGCTACGTCAGCGTCGTAATCAACACCGTCTACACCGAAACCAAACAGTTTCAAGAACTCTTCTTTATACTCAACGTAATCCGTCAGTTCTTTAAGGTTTTCAGACGTCACTTGTGGCCAAAGGTTACGACAATGCTGTTGGATGTCTTCACGCAGTTCCCAGTCATCTAGGCGTAAACGGTTTTTATCGTCCACTTCTGCAACGCTGCCATCTTCTTTATACAGACGTTGGCTAAACATACGGAAAATCTGTTCCATACAGCCTTCATGTACACCTTCTTCGCGCATTTTCTTGAATACCATCGCAATGTATAACGGCATAACAGGAATCGCAGAGCTTGCCTGAGTCACAACAGATTTGAGTACTGCAACATTCGCGGTACCACCTGTTGAGCTAAGCTTCTCATTTAATGCCGTTGCAGCGCGATCTAAATCCATCTTCGCTTTACCTAACGCGCCATCCCAGTAGATAGGCCATGTTAGCTCTGTTCCGATGTAGCTGTAAGCAACCGTTTTGCAGCCTTCAGCAAGCACGCCTGCATCAGAAAGCGCATTCATCCAAAGTTCCCAATCTTCACCGCCCATTACAGTCACAGTGTCTTTGATCTCTTCTTCAGTTGCAGGCTCAACGCTCGCTTCAATGATTTGATCTTTATTGGTATCAACCGCTGTAGCCGTATATGTCTCACCGATAGGCTTCAGAGATGAACGAATCAACTCACCAGAATCAGGGAGCTTACGAACAGGAGACGCTAATGAGTAAACCACCATATCGATTTGACCTAAGTCTTCTTTGATTAAATCGATTGTTTTTTGTTTAGCTTCATTTGAGAATGCATCGCCATTTAAGCTTTTAGCGTACAAGCCTTCTTCATGTGCACATTTTTCAAAAGCAGCTGAGTTGTAGTAACCCGCCGTACCAGGTTTTTTCTCAGTACCCGCTTTTTCAAAGAAAACACCAATCGTTGATGCCCCGCCACCGAATGCCGCTGCAATACGAGAAGATAGACCGTAGCCACTTGATGAACCCACAACAAGTACACGTTTAGGTGCATTTTTGATTGGGCCTTGCGCTTTAGTATAAGCAATTTGTTCTTTTACGTTCGCTTCACAACCCACTGGGTGCGTTGTAGTACAGATAAATCCACGAATTCTAGGTTTGATGATCATATTCAACTTCCTTAAAAAATCCTTGGTAGGATAAAAGTTTCGCTCTCAAATGGCATCTAATTTCTTCAAAAAGACCCTTAAAATGTAAGTGGTTGGAGCACTACCGGCCACTTTTGTTCCCAAAAATATGAAAAAGACGGAAATAGCGTCATAAACAGGATCATTATATTTTGATAAGAGCATAAAAAATACCAACCAGTGTATCTCTGATTGGTATTGATATCTTTCAAGTATACATCAATAAGTCGAGTAAATTTACAGCCCGTTAAGCGCCTCAAACAGCTGATCGACCTCTTCTATTGTGTTGTAATGCATGAAGCCGATTCTTACGACACCACCACTCTCCTCTAAGCCAAGTTGCCTAATCAGCCCCAGCGCATAAAAGTGGCCATTCCAGACGCAGATGTTGTGTTCACCTAAACTTTTAGCGACAAATTCGGGATGATGATGTTTGAATGTAAGAGCAAAGGTTGGAGTACGAAGGTTCGAATCAGCTTCATCACGCCCATGTAGAGCGACCTTATCACCAAGTGTACTCAAACGTTTTAAGAAGTATTCACTGAGCGCTTGTTCATGCTGATTATATTGACTGAAACTCTGTTCAAGCTTCTTCCTCAATGAGCTACCTTTCTCGCCCCATTGTGACAAATACTCCACCGCTTGGATCACGCCAGCTAAGCCTTCAAAGCTTTGAGTGCCAGTTTCGAACCGACCAGCGCCTAAATTCGTTGCAGGTTCAACTTTGTAAGGTTGAATGGTTTGCAGCCATTGAGGTGCAATATATGCAATACCAACATGTGGGCCGAAGAACTTATAAGCCGAACAGGCTAGAAAGTCACAGCCTAAATCTTGAACATCAATCAGATGATGCGGCGCGTAATGAACAGCATCAACATACACTTTCGCGCCAACAGAGTGAGCCTGTTCGATCACTGTTTTTACATCGACAATTGAGCCTGTGGTATTCGATGCGAATGTTACCGCCACCAGCTTAGTTTTCTCACTAAGCAGAGAGGCAAAGTGATCCATATCCAACGAGCAATTACTTTCATCGACTTTAACCTGATGTACTACAACGCCTTTATCTTCAGCCGCTTGCTGCCAACTTGAAACATTTGAATAGTGATCTAATGCTGTGACGATGATTTCGTCTCCAGCCTTCCAATCTCGGCTTATTGCTCGACTCAATTGAAAGGTCAACGACGTCATGTTCGCCCCAAACACCATATTATCGGGAGTTTCTGCATTCACTAGAGCTTGAACTGACTCTCTTGCCTGTGCCATCAGATTTGTCGTGTGTTGACTCGAAAAAAAATGCCCGCCTAGATTGGAGTTATAGAAACCGAGATAGCTTGTCATCGAATCCAAGACAGATTGCGGCACTTGAGAACCTCCAGGGCCATCCAAAAATATCACGGGCTTTCCATTATATTGCTGAGATAACGCACTAAACTGTTCACGAACAGAATTAAGATTGAAGCTCATTACGCGCATCCTTTGCTGTCAGAACAAAAACATCCATATGTCCTTTTTCTTCATTCTCGACGGGACATATCGGTTGAGCGTTATGCCACAGCTTGCTATCGGCCAACATCGCTACTTCACCATTCTCTAGTATTTTTCTGAAAAATGGTGCTTCATTGCTATTGTTGTACAGCATAATCTCACCACCAATGATGTTACTACGATCAATACCGATTAATGCAAGGTGATCAAAACCATCTTGGTGAACCCCTTCCGGCGCAACTTGTGTCTCATCGTATATTGCTGCGATTCGAATTTGATGAATTTCAATTTCTTGCCCGTTAGGTAACTTGTTGCTATCAACAAACAGTTGGCACATCTCCTTCATGCCATCACTATCGAGAATGCCCTGCTCAATGGATTCAAATTGACGGACAATATCACCTTGAAAATGGTTAATATCATCAGTTTGTACAAACCCTGGGTTATCCAACTCTGTCACGGTTCCATCTTGCAGGCATATAACTGAATAACGACGTAATCGATATTTACCATCCGCATGTTCTGTTGATGGTAGTTGGTTAAATGAAGGGGATAACTGTTCTAAAGCGTGACGGGATAAACTAGTGATATGTAGGGTACTCTCGTGGTTATGTAACATCATCGACTCCTTGATAAAGAAACATTAACAATCAATAAATTTAACATTTAGTTTACACAAAGAATACGCACAAATATGGCAAACACAAGGCGTCGCCATCAATAATTCCATAAAATAGACAAAAACCACACTAAACACCAACAAGTTAACAATTAGAAGTTAAACACTCCGATATTTGAATTGTGGATAGTTAAAAAGCAGATGAGTTCACTGCGGTCACACTAAAATATTGAAATTATTGAAAATTGTATTTATATCGTCTCATCACTTTACTTAAGATGTAAGAATCTCGCGAAATTTTAGCGGGGAGTAAATGCGATATTATCAGAGTAAAAAAGTGTCAGAATTCAGATAAAGCAGTGTGTTTGACTCTACGATGTTATACCGGCATTCAGTTCGAATATAAATCCAACCCCGAACATTTTTGTGTACAGCCCTTAACAATCAAAGGGCCGTCATCGTAAAAGCTCAAGTCAAAATGTGATTCAATAGATCAAATGGCAGACCAATGGTTATCCCATTGCACGCCAGAGTATTTGGAAGTGGATTGCTGCTTATTGCGAGTAACAACCGAGCCCGAGCCAGAGCTCACCTTAAACATGCCGTTAGCTTCAATCACACCGGATGCATCAGGAAGTGCCGCTAATTCGATCAATGCGCCACTCTCTTTCGACCATATCCCATAACAGTTGCCACGAGGCGATGTCGCCAGAATCAATTCATCACTTGCTGCAATGCTTGCAATATAGTGATTGAATCGTGCCCACTGTTCAGGCTCTGCTTGAAGCTGAACCATGTCTTTACCGCGACGGTGCATCGCCAGTAAAGAGGGATACTCATCAGGTTCACCACGGTACTGCTGACCGCAAAGCACGGTATCACTTCCGTCATGTGCCAAGTGTCGAATGCTTAAGTGGCGGTCATCAAGAGAAACTTGATCGAGTAACTTTCCTTCTGCGGATACATAACTCAAACTAGGCGACATAGCGTCGAGATTCAATGCGTTTCGTCCATCAGTATGAACGCCACCTACCCCAATCGCGAGTGTATTATCTGGCATTGCGATCACTTCATGGGGCCCCAATCCAAAACCGGAAAACTCTTCCACTTTCTTATAGCCATCTTGAACACGGTATACACCAATGATCCCACGGCTAGTACCACGTTCACCTTCGGTTGCATACAAGTACATACCATCATTACTGAAAACACCATGACCATAATAATGGCGATTTTTATCCGCTGGCCGCAGCAAGATCTGCTCACCAGATAAATAATCGAACACCATTAAATATGAGCCCGGACGCCTAGCAAAAACAGCAGCGTGATATTTATACTGATGCTCACCATGTTGGCTATTGATAGCAACGCCATGACCACGCTCAGGTATTGGTAATGAGTGAACTTCAACGCCAGATTCATCAGCGACAACAGCACGATACTGCTTTTTTGCACTCAAGGAGCAACCTATCAATGCCGGAGAAGCATTGGCGTTGACTGATTGCGCTGCACATCCATAGGGCAATACAGGAACCATCGCCCCATACATAGCCGCTTTCAATAGCGTTCTTCGATTTAAATCAGTCACCATCGGTCGCGTTAAATCCTATCACTACGCCAAGTTCAATTGCCACTTCTTCATGGATCAAATAATTAAGCTGTTCTAATTTATTGTATTGTGCAAGTACGTTTTGGTACCCACTCTTAGTTTGTAGCATATTGAATAGGCTGTCTTGCTCTGGCCAAGTGTCGATGGCCATATCAAACTGTAAAGCGATTCGATCAGAAAGTTCGCCTTTATCTCTCATACGCAAGATCGCATCCAATCCAGAACCATTGGCAAAATAAATAGCCTGCATCGCTTTCAGATTCTCCTTCAGATTGGATAACGATGACGCAGAACGCCACGACTCAGAAAAGTAGGCTCGTGGATGGCCCATTTTTGCCAGTGGTCGACTCAACTTCTTCATACTGTATTCAAGCTGATTCGAAAGTAGGCTCACGTATTCCGAATTCCACTGTGCTTCATTCATCGAGGTCCAAGGGTTAATGAGCCATGCCTGTCGAATCTGTGAAGTACGATTCTGTAAATTCTGGCTGATTGCAGTCGCTGATGAGCATGTCTCACCTTTATTGGTAAGCAGAGGTGACTGGGCGTCAAACAACATCCACTCAATAGCACCAAGACCTTGCACCGTCACGCTCTGGTTCGAGATCTCTTCAGCTGTCCATGATTTATCATATGACACCAACTGAGACATTTTTCGACCTGTCGTATTCTTTTTGTCTGGCCAGAATTGAACATTCCAACTCTGCTCCAATGCTTTTACCGGGCCTCTCTCCTGTCCTTGTAAATGCATCCAAGCCGCCATCGATGCTTGCCAATATCCTTTTAAATCCGAAAGGTCGGCTCCATTAGAGCAGAATGACTTTATCGACTTATTTAAAGATATTGCTTGTTCGTTCAGTTTCACAGCTGATTGAAACTGTACTTGGTACAAGCTGGAACTGATATGTTCAGTCGTGTCCATTTTGCTCACCACTGCTTGGTTTGATGAGTGTTTCGAGTCAGTACTCTGACATCCTAAAACCAATACAGTCGGAACAATTAAACTCATTATCCGAGATGTTTTTAACCACATATACTTATCCTTACAATGAGTTTAAGAAAGCAATCAGCGCATCACGCTCTGCTTTGTCAAAACCGAGGACTTGCTGTTTTGCTGATTCCGCTTCTCCACCATGCCAAAGCACAGCTTCCAGAAGGTTTCTTGCTCGACCATCATGCAAAAACATCGTGTGCCCGTTGACTTCTTTTGTATAGCCAATGCCCCATAGCGGCGCTGTTCTCCACTCTTGGCCATTTGCTAAATACTCAGGACGATTATCTGCAAGCCCTTCACCCATATCATGCAGTAACATATCGGTATAAGGGTTAATTACTTGGTTTGAAATCGCGGGTAGACCCTCACGATTTGCCGTCTTGATATTGGTTTGGTGACAGCTTTGGCAACCAGATTGAGCAAAAAGAGCTTGCCCTTTCATTACGGTTTCGTCTTTCACGTTACGGCGAATAGGGACAGCAAGGTGCTGAGAGTAGAACTCTACAAAGTCTAGAATATTATCACTTACTTCAATATCGCCACCATTTGGCAATTCATCGCATAAGCTCTGTTTCGATGTACAGTTTTCATTTGGGAAAAGTGAACTCGTTAATCCAACATCACCATTAAAGGCGGCCGCGTTTTGCTGCATCAAATTCGGCTGTCCAGCTTTCCAACCAAAACGACCAAGCGCAAATTCATCCGCTTGAACGTCCCATACACGGTTAGCTTTACCTGAAACGCCTTGTCCCGCTAGCTTCTGTTGTTCAGCAAACGCCAAAATAGTACTTTCAGGAATACTTTCAAGCAGACCAAGACCAATCATAGGTGGGGCGACGCGAGCAGAAAATTGAGTGTCTGGGTGCATCTCACCAAAGCCGAGATCATTAATGGCTAATGTGGGTTTACGTAAGGTGACAATGACACCATCTTTAAACGTGACAGGGACATCGGTGTAATCAATTTGAATTGAACCTTCAGGTTTTATATTTGGTAAGGAAAAGTCTTGTAGTTGACCACCGTACGTGGGTTCTGGAATGACACCATCTTTGATATACGCTTTTTTTTGCTCTGCCGTCATGGCTGGAATGCTTAGCCTAACTAGCATAGAGACGGCATGAGTATCCCCTTTTTCAGGAGCGTGCCCTCGCCCATCTTTAATGTGGCAGTTCTGACAACCATTCGTATTGAATAGAGGTCCTAACCCATCACGAGCATCGGTTGAAGCTGGTGCTTGCACCCACGGATTACGGAAAAAACTGTTACCAACACTAAAATCAAGGCGTTTGCTCATTGGTAAATTTGCAGCAGGTAAAGAAAAGGCATTGCTCCCTTCTTTTTTCACACTGGTTTGCCCACCAGATTTAACATCACTTGCCTGTATTGAAAACGATGTGATCAAGGCAATAGCTGCTGAGAAAATATATGATTTCATAACTGTATTCTTATTGTGTAATTTAGCTTTCAAAAATGCCATCAAAGAGTGGTCATATTGCAGGCGGTTTCCGCTGTCATTGACTTAAATATGATTATTATTTTAGAGATAGCAGAAAGGGCTCAAGAGAGCCCTTCTATATTATTATTTTATGCTTAGAATTCGTGATCGGCAGTATCTGGGTTTAAGCTGCTGATACCAATGACAGATGCCGCTCTTTCAATAGAACCAGTTTGTGCAACCAATGCCATGATTGTCTTATTAACCAAAGCATTACCTGCCGGGTTGTTAGCGGCAATCAGTTGATCGAAATGCTGATTGTTTTTCTCTGCTGAAGTCACCAATTGACCAACTTGTGCGCGAGCTAGATCGAACTGTTTCTGGATCTCTTTAGCCGCTTTTTTGTCTTTCTGAGCCACTAAATCGTAAAGGCTAGGTCCTGAAAGTAACTTGCCACTTTCACGTTTGTACAAACCTGTATAAACGTTATAGATCCCTTGCTCATTGTAGTAGTGAGAGTTATGAGTGTTATCAGAGAAACAGTCATGCTCATCTTCCGTTGAGTTTGCCTCTAATGCCACTTTCATACGCTCGCCGGCTAACTCACCTAATGAAAGTGACCCCATGCCGAACAGCATTTTACGCAAACCGTTATCAGCAGAATCTGCTAATAGCTCTTGGCGATAGTTACCTTTTTCACCGGCTTCCCACTGTTTTTCCATCCACTCAAGATCTTGGATCAAAAGTTCAGCAGCCGCTTTAAGATATTGACCACGTCGATCACAGTTGCCATTTGTACATTCGCTGCCTACAACGAAATCGGTGTATGCACGAGCGCCTGCACCAGCATTTGTACCGTTAAGATCTTGACCCCAAAGTAAGAATTCAATCGCATGGTATCCAGAGGCTACATTCGCTTCAGAGCCACCAATTTCATTTAAATCTGCGATCAACTCAGGAGTGATGGTTGTTGCATCAATAACACTTGAACCAACTTTAAGAGTTTTGTTAGCTACGATATTTGCACTCGCACCTTCATTACCAAGCTCATACTGATAATCACTACCAACATAATCAATTAAACCTTCATCAAGAGGCCAAGCATTCAGTTGCCCTTCCCAGTCATCGACCACGACGTTACCAAAACGGAATACTTCAGATTGTTGGTACGGTACGCGTGAATCTAACCAAGTTTGTTTTACTTTCTCAAAACTTGATGCTGAAGGTTGGGCTAAAAACCCATCAATTGCTGTGTCCAGAGTTTTCGCTGTAATAACAGAGTCTTCAAATACCGCGTGAGCAATATCTGCGTAATGCTCTACTACTTGATCTTTAGTTACTGCGGCAAATGTAGAGCCTGAAGCTAGAAGTAGTGACGATGCAATGGTTGTTGCCACTAAATGTTTAATAGTCATGAAAGCGTCCTTGTTGAGCTTAATCGTATTCTAAATTTTAATTATATTGATAGTGCAACTTATTATCATTTGCACTTAGGTTTGGGATAATACAAATTTACAATTTTTTTGCAAGACAAAAACAAAAAAACCTCACAATAGTGAGGCTTTATTCAAATTCAACAGAAAATCTAGGGAAGAGACTTTAAGGAGGGGCTACAACTTCAGGTTGTGTTTCCCATGAGAGACTTTCGCTTGTAAGTAGCTTTCGTTGCCCGATTTAATATGAGCGAGCGTATTAACGACTGATTCTATTTCAATACCAAAGTTCTTAAGATCATTGATTTTTTTAGGATTATTGGTAACTAAATGAATTTTATTAATACCCAATGCTGTTAACATTTGTGCGGCTTCAGTGAAGTCTCTAAGGTCATCACCAAATCCAAGATGATTGTTCGCCTCATAGGTATTCATCCCTTCAGTTTGAAGTTTGTATGCATCAATCTTGTTATATAGACCAATACCACGACCTTCTTGCCGTAAATAAAGAATGATGCCGCCTTGCTCACCCATCTTTTGGATCGTTTCTTCTAACTGCTCACCACAGTCACAACGGGATGAATGAAAAACATCGCCAGTCAAGCACTCTGAATGCATTCTAACTAACGGAATTGTGGGTAGCTGATCAACAGACTTGAAGACAACCGCTACATGTTCTTTATCCGTTTCTAATCCTTTAAAAGAGAGCATCTCTGCATCGATGTTACTCTTTGCTCCGACTTTCAACTCTATTCTGGCACGTACTTCCGCCATATTCTCACTCACTTGACTATTTGTTGTCTGCATTTTAGAAAAGGAATGCAGTGTATTCGCACTACGATTCTTCAACTATGGGGACTCACGCCTCATTTTTCAATGACCAAATCATAATTGTTATATTATAACATTTCAATCCACAGGCAATAAAAAGCCCCAATTTTATAATGATAAAATTGAGGCATTATACTAAAGTTGCTTATTTTCAATGTGTTATATTATCCACACATAACGAACACATTAGCAATTCAGTTGCTGTTTCTGCGATTTTTTCCACACCGCTAATTGAATCCAAACACTTTCCAGTTCAGAAAGCTCCTCTTGAGTGAGTAGAGAAACACTTGAGGTCGAGATTCCGGAATTATTGGCTTGCATAGAACGAAGATGCGCATAAAAGTCATTTTTTAATTGCGAGGTTATCGAGTCCATGTGCAAAGCCTTATATTCAATTAACGTTTGGTATAGTGCGAAGTGATATTATTTGATTAAATAATATCACTTCGTTTATATATTACACAATCATTAATTGAAAATGGAATAATAGTCACAAACTATTTTTTTTAACACTTTTTATCGCAAAGAGTAGAAATAAGATCAACAACAGCAGTGGAAAGATCCAAAGTAATAGATTTTTCGCATTAAATGCGGGCTTATACATAACAAAATCACCAAAACGATCCGTCATAAATTCTATTATTTCTTCTTCTGACTTACCCTCTTTTACCATGGTAAAGACTTTTAAGCGCAAATCTTTAGCTATTGGAGAGTTAGATTCGACAAGATTTTGGTTCTGACACTGTGGGCAACGCAATGACTTTGCGAGTAAAATGGCATGTTTCTGCTGTAAAGGCGTATCAAACTCAAACAATTCAACCTGTTGGCTGACTTCTTTACTTGCTCCGACAAACACCTCGTCAGTTGAGGCTTGAGCATGACAAGAGGCTAATACAACCATCATAAAAAAATATAGTATTTGCATAGTTTTTCTTCAACGATTCATCAATTATTAAAGTAGCGTTTAAATTCTTGGTTCCAAATATCACGGGTTAATGCTCCACTGTATTTCTTAATTATAATTCCATCCCTGTTAATTAAATAAGATTCAGGAGTACCAATAACGCCAAGATCCAACGCAAACTCTCCACGAGGATCAAATATGATCCTTCTGTAAGGATCACCCTCCTCCAAAAGCATATTATTTGCCAGTTTAAGATCATCCCTATAATTCAAACCAATGATATTAATATTCTCATCTTTCAATTCTTTGAGAAATTCATGCTCTGATTTACAAACGCCACACCAAGAGGCCCATACATTGAGCAATTGAACATTCTCTGTAAGAACATCAACCTTGGTGAGAACTTGCTGTGAATCTCTTAAGTCCGCTTGCATGAACTCAGGTAAAGGTTTATTAACCGAAACTGATTTACTACTCTGACTCTCAGATAACCCAATGGTCAGAGTGCCAATAAAAGCACACATCACGAGGAACAGTACGCCAATTTTTAGTTTGGTTTTATTTTGCAAAGCCAGCCCCTGTATTGGTTTTTTGTTGATTTTCGCGACTGCGTTTTGGTTGAACTAAAAGCAACACTACGCCTAAAATCGAAAGCAGCGCTCCTAGCCATATCCAGCGAACATACGCCTTGTATTGAATCCTTACAGCATAGGATTTGAGATCGACCTTCTCTCCAACCGTGACATAAATATCACCATGCCAGAACCATTTCATAGCCGGTTCACTCATGTTCATTACGCGGACTTGATAATGGCGTCTCTCAGGTATAATGATATCAGTCCGGTTATTGCCGCTAATCTCTAACCATATCTTCTCTGATGTATAGTTTGGCCCAATATATAACTCAGTGTCTAAATGTTTGATCGTCCAGTCAGCGAATACCACTTCTGTTCCTGGTGCCATTCTGCAGTTAAGTTCATAAGAGTGTTCGCTATTCATCGCAGAACCTATACAAACAACAGCAACACCAATATGCGCCATATTAACCGCAACACTTCGTACTCGACCCGATGTTACCAGCGAAAATTTCAGCAAATACAGATGAGATAACACCACCCAAACTGCAATTATCCAGGTTAGTTGTACTAGCCAATCACTGTATTCAACTTGAACCTGGTAGAGCAATACACCAACAACGATAGAAGTAATAGCGGTAATGATAACGACTTGTTTTACGCTCTTACGCTGTTTGTAGTAAGAAATAAAAGGGCTGGCTCCCATCATAAATAGAGCAATGAGCGCTAGCGGAGAAAAAACGGTATTGAAGTAAGGAGCTCCTACCGAAATATTTCCTAATCCTAATAAGCTAAATAGCATTGGATAGAAGGTCCCAACGAGGACAACTATCATCGCAACAATAAGCAGGCTATTGGCCAGCAGTAACACAAAACTCTTACTCAGAAAGTGAGTGATAGGCTCGGATTTAATCTCGTCGCCTCTAGTCAGCAATAGACAAAATGATCCGAATAAAACAAGTGAAAGTATCAATAAGAGTGTCAATCCTTTCCCCGGATCAACGGCAAAAGCATGAACGGATGTCAGTACTCCAGATCGAACGATGAACGTGCCTAGAATGCTCAAACTGAAAGTGATAAAAGACAGCGAAAACGCCCATTTCATTAGCTGACGCTTATAACGAGCAACAGACAAACAGTGCAATAGTGCTGTTGAAGTTAACCACGGCAATAAAGATGCATTTTCTACCGGATCCCAAAACCACCAACCACCCCAGCCTAGTTCGTAATAAGCCCACCAAGAGCCCAGAATAATGCCACCAGTTAGAAACACCCAAGCGCTCTGGCACCAAGGCTGACAATACTTAACCCAGTTGTACTCAATTTCCGGCGTTAATAAGGCGGCAACGGCAAATGCCAGTACCGTCGAAAGGCCAACATAGCCCAAGTAGAGCAGTGGCGGATGGAATATTAACCCCACATCTTGGAGCATAGGATTTAAATCTCGCCCCTCTACAGGAATCATAGAACTCATCACAAATGGATTGGATGCGATAAGCGTAAACCACGCAAACACCGCAATTAAGCCATTCATCACCCAGAGAACATTGATCAAATATGCTCGCGGATAACGTCGGTTCAACGTAATTAAACCACTCCAGCACCCAAGAGTTAAAACCCAGAAAAGCAGGGAGCCTTCATGACCACCCCATACGGCCGCCAATTTGAAAAATATCGGTAATTCAGTATTAGAGTGCGCTGCAACATATGATATTGAAAAATCATCAATATAGAAGGCGAAGCCAAGCAGGACTATACTCACGATAGAAAACAGCGCAGATAGCTGAGTACAAGAGCGCACAGTAGAGAGTTCAATCGGCGAGTTTTGCTGTCTTTTCCAGCCAATAGCCACGCAGATTATTGAACTCAAACAAGCGACTAGAACAAGAGAAAATAGACCTAACTCACCAATCATAAAACCTCAAAAAAAAGCCCCACCAAAATCAGTGGAGCTTATAGTTTACAAGCAATGACACTTTCAAACACTAGTGTTATCAATCAAAACTGATTTAAACAACTGTCATTTGACCTGCGTATAGAATGAAAGTACGTAACATCAATACGCCCACTAAACTCAGCGTTGTTACGACTAAAATAAAACCGCCACTATGACGAATTGACTTAGGCGTGACTGCATTAAGTAGAAGCGGTAGCAACATACCTGCGCCAATTACGCCCCACCAGAACCAAGATGCCCAAAAGCCTTCGCCAATCGCATTCATTGCCGAAATCTCAGCCTGTCCACCAGAGAAAATTAGTCCAGTGAAGAAGGTGACCAAAACGAACAACTCAAACATAACGACTGGACGTTCAAACCCGTGGATCCATGAAACACTTGGCCCATGCGGAGACTCTTTAAATACAAGAACGCCGAATAAGATACATGCCGCAGCACCAGAGGATAGGCTTGAAAACAAGAACAGTATTGGAAGTACTGGATTATTCAGCATTGGGTACGTTTGAAGTGCTGACAATAGGAAACCAGTATAAGCCGCTAGTAGTAGCGCAAGGAACCCAAGGAATAGCTCAATTGAATTCTCAAACTTAGTGAATTTCTCCAGTAAACCATCAACAAATGCAAAGCGACCTTGTAGGAAATCGACAATTTGTTTTTTAAAGATGATACCAATCCAAACAAACAATACCGCCATGTAGACTTGGAAGAGAATAACCCCCATAGACATCACAGATGTTGGATTAAAGAAGATCATTATTTTCCAAAACGAAAGTGGTTTTGTTAGATGGAAAATAAGAATCGTTAGGCCAGATATGATACCGAATGGTGCAAGGAAAGCCGTCGCTTTCAAAATACCATTTTCAGCTGGGTTTCCTTCAATTACCTTGCGTTTAAGGTAAATTGAGATCATTACAGCACCTGCTGACATACCAGCTAAGAACAAGTAGATAGCAATAATCCAATCCCACACGACTGTGCTAGATTGAAATGCGGTGTCCCATGCACTCATGATGAAATCTCCCCTTTCTGATGCGGTACTTTGAACAACTTAGGCTTAGTACCCAAATGAACCTTATCTCGATAAACCACTTCATTCTTCAATACTTGATTGATCTCACTTTCAGGATCGTTCAAGTCACCAAATGTCAGCGCCTTCGTCGGGCAAGACTCGACACATGCAGGTAATTTACCTTGAGCAAGATTTGTGTCACGACAGAAGTTACATTTATCTGCTGATTTGTTTTCAGGATGGAAGAAACGAACTTGGTAAGGACAAGCCGCTAAACAGTAGCCACAGCCGACACACTTATCGTGGTGCACATCGACGATGCCTGTTTTCTCATCTTTATAGGCTGCGCCTGTAGGGCAAACCATAACACAAGGAGCATTTTCACAATGTTGACAAGATTGGCGAGTAAAACGGTATTCAACATCAGGGAATTCGCCTTGAGGTTCACTGCGAATGATCTCTAATCGTGATACACCTTCAGGAACATTATTTACTTCACGACAAGCATCTGAACATGCCGTACAACCGATACAAGCAGTTTCATCGTGGATCATACCATAGCGTTTATTGCCATCTTCTTGAACGCTTGCCAATGTTTTACGGCTAGTAACAACAGCGGTACCCGCAACACCAGTAGTAACAATAACGGCACCAGCGCCTGCTAAGAAATTACGTCTAGAACAACTCATAACATCACTCCTCTTCTTTTAACTGGTTGAAGTCTGAGTGGCAATCCACGCATAGCTTAATTTTTTCTTTCTTGTCGAATGCCAATACTTTCGCTTTCTTAGCGTGAACATCGTGGCAATTAGAACAAGTTAAGTTTTTCGCGTGAACATCGTGTGTCCAACTGGACTCACGTAAATATTCTGGCTTATGACAATCGGTACATTGACTGTTCGCTTTTAAAATAGCGTCAGGTTCAAGGAATACCTTTTCAGAGCCAGGTTGCGATTGAGCGTTGGAGTACTTAATAACCTTCGGAGCACCTTCACGGTGATCAGGACTAATATTGCTATGACATTCCGTACAATTTACTTCGCGTCCAAGAATTTTATGCGCATCTTCGCCATGAGAACCAAAAAGAGTTTCTTTTGAATCTTTATGACATTGCACACATTTATAATCTTTATCACGAATGAGGCTGACTTCATGTCGTGTCGAGGCATCTTCAACCTGAACAGATGAAGAGTCGGCAACGGCATGGATGGAATAACCATAGAGACAGAATGCTAGAAGAGACTTCAACATTATGGCTATGGTCAATTTTATATTGCCCATTATATCCTTTCCTTATACCAGCGAAATTAAGCTCTCTACTTAATTATTCCGGTCAAATAAAATGTACCTTTAGAATGGTATATTGCCAAATCTAAATGATATCAATTCTTATTTTGGATAAGCCACAACGCTATAAGTAAATATAATAACTCTATAGTAGTAGAATATATATATACACCTCTCAAATTAGTGACCTATTTCACCTTATTAATATAATGGTCATATCTCTAACTATATGAACTATTTGAAGAAACAAGCTTAATAACTACCCCTTTAGGGTTATACGGAACCAGATGTGACATGGATCACTATTGATATTTGATCTAAGACAATTCTAGATATAATTGCTAATAAATGTTTCAAGATATGTACTATTATTTCAACAACTCTCCAGTTCTTATTTGGAATATAGCCAGTTCACAACGCTTGTTATAAAAATCTAGAATACGGAGATATTATTTTGAAAAAGCACTGGATACGTAATTCGGCTGCAACCTTACTGATGGTAACCACCTCTTTAGTTGGTTTCGCCAGTTTTGCAGCGTCAGAAGAAAAAGAAATTGGTGACCCACGAAATACCCAATTTGAACAAAACCACCCAGACCAATACCAAACTTGGAAACAGACATCTGAAAGCGAAGAACTGGAAGATGCACTAAAAAGCGATCCAAATATGGTTATCATGTGGGCTGGATATGGTTTTGCAAAAGATTACAACAAAGCTCGTGGTCACTTTTACGCGATTGATGATGTACGTCAAACCCTAAGAACGGGTGGACCAACAGATGAAAAGACTGGTCCTATGCCGATGGCCTGCTGGAGCTGTAAAAGCCCTGATGTAGCTCGTTCAATTGAAGATCGTGGTGAAGATGGCTATTTTGAAGGTAAATGGGCTCGTCTAGGTAACGAAATCGTTAATCCTATCGGTTGTTCAGATTGCCACGATACGAAAAGTGAAGAGTTCAAGAATGGCGAGCCAGCATTAAAAATCACTCGTCCCTATGTTGAACGTGCTTTTGACACTATCGGCAAAAACTTTGATCACCAGTCTCGCTTAGATCAACAATCTTCAGTTTGTTCTCAATGTCACGTTGAATACTACTTTACTGGACCAACGAAAGGTGTGAAATTCCCTTGGGACAAAGGTACTAAAGTTGAGCAAATGGAAGAGTACTACGACGGTATTGGCTTCAAAGACTGGACGCACAAAGTATCTAAAGCTCCAATGCTAAAAGCACAACACCCAGGCTTTGAAACATGGCGCGAAGGCATACACGGCAAAAATAAAGTTGCTTGTGTTGACTGTCATATGCCGAAAGTAACCAAAGAAGATGGCACTGTCTTTACTGATCATAAAGTGGGTAACCCATTCGATCGTTTTGATGACACGTGTGCACAATGTCATACTCAAAGCAAAGAACAAATGCAAAGTATTGTTGCGACTCGTAAAACTCAAGTGACAAACATGAAGCTAACCGCTGAAAAACAAATTGTGGCAGCACACTTTGAAGCGGGCGCAGCATGGGATGCTGGTGCAACAGAAGCAGAAATGAAGCCTATCCTACAAGATATTCGTCATGCACAATGGCGCTGGGACTACGCTATCGCTTCTCACGGTGTTCATATGCACGCTCCTGAAGTTGCACTTGAAGTACTAGGTACAGCAGTTGACCGTGCCGCTGATGCGCGTACTAAGCTAATTCGCTTACTTGCGAAGAAAGGTATTACTGAACCTGTTCAAATCCCTGATATCTCTACCAAAGCAAAAGCTCAAAAAGCGCTTGGTATGAATATGGATAAGATGAATGCTGATAAGAAGACATTCTTAGAAACCATCGTTCCACAGTGGGAAGAGCAAGCAGAAAAACGTGAAGCGGGTTACGACTACAAATAAACCACTCACAACCTTTAAGCAATAAGCAATAAGCAATAAGCAATAAGCAATAAGCAATATTGTTCCAAAAACCAGCTCTCGTGGCTGGTTTTTTATTACTATTTAGAAGAGAGTGAACTCAATTCGCTGATAAAGCTTAAAATCATTTCCATCCTTAATACTATTAAATCTAACCAAACATAAAGCTAACAGCAATTAGTTTGAGAACCATTCGCATCACTATTAATATCCACATCAGAATCATGAGGCATTCGATTATGGCAATTTCAACCCATAATCCTTGGACTTTATTCACCTTTTGGACAGCGAGTATTTCCTGCAATATAGATAATTATCTACTCTATAATTAAACCAAAATCCAAATTAAGAGAATCTATATGACGGTATTTTTCATTTTAAATTATGATGTTTCAGTTCCAGAACAGTATTCGCTTTACAACCCAAGTTCGATTGGCATAACAGCAGCGACGATTGCTAAACACGGCGGAGAAATTCTTGTCGCCACGAATGAAGGGCATGTAGTTGATGGGGAAATGGCTCAGATGAAGGTTGTGGTTCAATTTCCAAATAAAGAAGCCGCACTCGCTTGGCACGACGACCCTGAATACGCAAAAGTGAAGCAAATTAGACTGAACTCCACGACAAACATCAACTCATTTATCGTGGATAAGTTGGTGTTACCAGAATAGAAGAATGAACATCTTAGGTGATGAATAACTTAGGTGAATGAATAGCTTAGGTGGATAAATAGCACTCAACTTCCAATCTAGGAGCAGATTCTAGATTGGAAGTTGTATCAAGGTTTCAATTATTTACCAACTCCTTGGCTCGATTAATCGACTGAATCAAGCTTACCCTATCCACTTCTTGTCTTTCCGAATCCAGAATTTTTGTCCAAGTCTCTATCGCGAGTTGATAGCGGAAACTGATAAAATGATCATTTGCGACTAACATTAAACCCGTTTGGTTTTGTGGATCTAATTCAAAAGCAGCATCTAACAGTGCAACAACATCCGAACTCATTTGTTGCGAGCTAACGTAATAAAGTGCTGTTGCTTTTGCCGCATATTGACTTGCAGTTGGGCTCTCACTGAGTCGAATTGCGTAATCAAAACACGTCAGCGCCGATTGAAAATCATTTTCAAGAACGTAACCATGGCCAAGTTGAAACCACAGCTCGCCTTGATTAGGATCTTGTGTGAGTTGAGCTTGCAACTCCTCCTTCAATGTCATTATTTTCTGACTAGAGTGCTTAACTGGGGTATCCACTGCGACAGTTTGTACTGGCTGACGTAAGACAAACCACGCGAGTACACTTAACCCTACGACCCCGACGCCTAACGCTAGGGAGTACTTCTTCTGCTCCCCTTTTGGCGTCATTGCATAGATAAAACCAACGATAAATACACATGTCACAGTGATAAAAACGAATGTCCACTGTTGCATCATCTTTCCTCTCACTCTAATTATCAGTTTATGGTATATCAATTAGGCACTTACAATCTGTTTTTGCTTGTAAATTGTAAGATTGATCAATAAAAGTCATGTATTTTATGGATAAAAAAACCGAGCACAAAGGCTCGGTTTTTGGGGAGAATGCTCAGTGAGTCTTGAGACTACTCTTCGCTATCGCCACCTTCAGTCGGAGCTTCCGGTTGGTCAGAAGATTCAGCGATATCACTAGCAGGTTGTCCACCTTCAGCAATATGACCTTCTACATCTTCGCCGTCCAAAACTTCAGACTCTTCGACTTCATCAATGCGTTGTAAACCAACTACATTTTCGTCTTCAGTCGTGCGGATTAGCGTCACACCTTGAGTGTTACGACCAACTTGGCTAACTTCAGAAACACGTGTACGAACTAGAGTACCAGCGTCGGTGATCATCATCATCTCATCACCTTCCTCAACTTGTACCGCGCCAACAACTGGTCCATTTCTATCTGATACTTTGATAGAAACTACACCTTGTGTTGCACGACCCTTCGTTGGGTACTCAGCAAGCGTCGTTCGCTTACCGTAACCATTTTGCGTTACAGTTAGAATGTCGCCTTCATTTGAAGGAACAATCAGAGACACAACTTGGTCATCTTCCGCTAGCTTCATGCCACGCACACCAGACGCAGTACGTCCCATGCTACGAACCTTATCTTCACTGAAGCGTACCACTTTACCCGCTTTAGAGAACAGCATGATGTCACTTTCGCCGTCAGTAATGTCAACACCAATCAGTGAATCTTCGTCGCGTAAGTTAACCGCAATTAAGCCGTTTGAACGAACGTTAGAGAAGCTTGCTAATGATGTCTTCTTAACGGTACCGTCACCAGTTGCCATAAAGATAAACTTATCTTCAGTAAACTCAGTAACTGGTAGGATAGCCGTGATACGTTCATTTTCTTCAAGTGGAAGAATGTTGACGATTGGCTTACCACGAGCGGTTCGGCTCGCTTGAGGCAATTGATATACTTTCAAGCGGTACGTTTTACCACGAGTAGAGAAACATAAGATATTGTCGTGAGTATTAGCAACAAGCAAACGCTCAATGTAATCCTCATCTTTCATCTTAGTTGCACTCTTACCTTTACCACCACGGCGCTGAGCTTCGTAGTCGCTAAGGATTTGATATTTCACGTAACCTTCGTGAGAAAGCGTCACTACCACATCTTCTTGAGTGATAAGATCTTCCATATCAATATCGTGCATTGCCGCTGTGATTTCTGTACGACGAGGGTCGCCAAAACCGTCACGAACTGCTTCTAGCTCTTCACGAATAACTTCCATCAAGCGTTCAGTGCTAGCAAGAATATGCATAAGTTCAGCAATAACTTCGAGCAAATCTTTATATTCATCTAAGATTTTCTCGTGTTCTAGGCCTGTTAGTCTGTGTAAACGCAGTTCTAGAATCGCCTGAGCTTGTTGCTCAGTTAAGAAGTATTGACCGTCACGAATACCAAATTGATCTTCTAACCAATCTGGACGAGCCGCGTCAGTACCTGCACGTTCAAGCATAGAAGCAACATTACCCAAATCCCATCCGCGAGAAACCAGACCAACTTTTGCTTCAGCTGGTGTTGCTGCGTTACGAATAAGTTCGATGATTTCATCGATATTGGCTAATGCTAGTGCTAGTGCTTCAAGGATATGAGCACGATCACGAGCTTTTTTAAGTTCGAAGATAGTACGACGAGTTACAACTTCACGACGGTGATCAACGAAACACTTGATCATCTCTTTTAGGTTAAACAATTTCGGCTGGCCATTATCAAGCGCAACCATATTGATACCAAAAGTCGTTTGAAGCTGAGTTTGAGAGTAAAGATTGTTTAGAACAACTTCGCCCACAGCGTCACGCTTACATTCGATAACAATACGCATACCGTCTTTATCAGACTCGTCACGTAGTGCACTAATGCCTTCAACTTTTTTGTCTTTTACCAATTCTGCGATCTTTTCAATCAAGCGAGCCTTGTTCACTTGATACGGGATTTCAGTGACAATAATGGTCTCTTTACCATTCTTCTCAACTTCAATATCCGCTTTTGAACGCATGTAAACTTTACCACGACCCGTTTTATAAGCATCAATGATGCCTTTACGTCCGCTGATCATAGCAGCCGTCGGGAAATCTGGGCCTGGGATGAATCCCATTAGCTCATCGATAGTAATGTCTTCATCATCAATAAACGCTAGGCAACCATCTACCACTTCACCTAAGTTATGCGGTGGAATATTCGTTGCCATACCTACTGCGATACCAGAAGCACCGTTAACCAATAGGTTCGGAATTTTTGTTGGTAAAACCGCAGGGATTTGCTCAGTACCATCGTAGTTAGGTACGTAATCTACCGTTTCTTTTTCTAAGTCAGCCAAAAGCTCATGAGCAATTTTCGACATTCGAACTTCGGTATAACGCATCGCCGCCGCTGAATCACCATCGATCGAGCCAAAGTTACCTTGACCGTCGACCAACATGTAACGAAGTGAGAATGGTTGTGCCATACGTACAATAGTATCGTATACCGCACTATCACCATGTGGGTGATACTTACCGATTACGTCACCCACTACACGGGCAGATTTTTTATATGCTTTGTTCCAATCATTACCAAGTACATTCATCGCGAACAATACGCGGCGGTGTACTGGTTTTAGGCCATCACGCACATCTGGAAGAGCACGACCAACGATAACTGACATCGCATAGTCTAGGTATGAACCTCGAAGCTCATCTTCAATGTTTACGGGCGTGATCTCTTTAGCTAGATCGCTCATAGAGCCATTTTCCCTCTATAGTCTGATCGTATTTTTAATACGTACAAGACCAAAAAATATAACACAAATTTACCTGATTCGGCATCACTTTCATCGTCCTTTTATCATGTTGTGAGCTTGGTGGCGAATCAATTGGTGAAAAATTGCACTGACGATTCATATCTTACTGAAAGTAGGTTGTTTTGCAGTCAATATAAATACATATTTTTGGACATTAAGTCACCACATGCAAAAACGACAATAACGCAATCTAGCATCATGGTTGCATTCTTTAATCTGACGTTAGACTATTACACCCATTCAGCACTTATTGTGAAACAACCTATGACGAAAAATATGATCAAAGATCAAGCATCAAACATCAGTTCTGGCAAATCTCAAAATGTCGATCCGTTAGAAATTAAGAAATTTGAAGATATGGCTTCTCGTTGGTGGGATCTCGAAGGTGAGTTCAAACCTCTACATCAAATCAACCCGCTGCGTCTAAATTATGTTTTAGAAAAAGCCGACGGTGTTTTTGGCAAGACGATTCTTGATGTTGGCTGTGGAGGTGGCATCCTTGCTGAAAGTATGGCTAAAGAGGGCGCGATTGTTACTGGGTTAGATATGGGCAAAGAACCATTAGAAGTCGCACGATTACATGCATTAGAAACGGGAACAAAGCTCTCGTATATTCAAAGCACCATTGAGGATCACGCTCAAAGCCATCCCCATCATTACGATGTCGTCACTTGCATGGAGATGCTCGAACATGTACCCGACCCACTCTCTATTATCCAGTCATGCGCAAAATTAGTGAAACCTGGTGGCCATGTCTTCTTCTCTACTCTCAACCGTAATATCAAATCTTATCTGTTTGCCATTGTCGGTGCTGAGAAACTATTAAAAATCGTTCCGGACGGAACTCACAACCATGACAAATTTATCCGTCCAGCCGAGCTCATCAAAATGGTAGACCAAACGCCATTGCAAGAATTAGGGATCACAGGTCTACATTACAATCCGTTAATGGACACATATCGCTTAGGCCCAAATGTCGATGTGAACTACATTGTCCATACTCGATTAGTGTGATTTATTTTTCTCAAAAATATCTCTGAACTGAGTTGCATTTATCATATTTTTGATGCTCAGTTCAGCCTATTTTTCGTGCTCTAGATTCCATTTTGACCAACCCGTTTTTATTTTAACCACCACAAATCTGTTGCTCAGTTTGGTTCAAAGATCAAGGAATTTATTTTTGTTAATGGTCAAATTAAAAGCATCGGCAAACCATCAATTTCATTCAATCAAGTGCACCCTGTTACCATCAGTTAGTGGTTACTAACTGTTTTTTTTCTTTCCCCTACTTATCCACAGCCCTGTCCAAAACTGCTCCTTGAAAATAATCATAGATAGCACTATCTTGTAGCCACGAAACAACTTACCCCTATATCTTGTGTTTAGTCTACAATATATGGGTAGATTCAGATCACAAAGCCGCAGCGCAATTTACAATAATTGCAAACAAAAACACTCAAAATACGGCTTTTATCAGTTTTGTTAGGGAACTAAAGCAGAATGAACCAACAACTCACTGTCACCAAGCGTGATGGACGTAAAGAAAGCATTGATCTTGAAAAGCTACACCGTGTTATCACATGGGCAGCAGAAGGCCTTCACAACGTATCCGTATCTCAAGTAGAACTGAAAGCTCACATTCAGTTTTATGACGGTATTACTACTTCGGATATCCATGAGACCATCATTAAGTCAGCCGCAGATTTAATCTCTGAAGAGACACCTGATTATCAATACTTAGCCGCGCGTCTAGCAGTATTTCACCTTCGTAAAAAAGCATATGGCCAATACGAGCCACCAACTTTATACGATCATGTCTCGCGTTTAATTGATATGGGTAAGTATGATCAACACATCATGCAAGACTATACTCGCGAAGAGCTTAACCAACTTGATGGCATCATTGATCACCGCCGTGATTTGGATTTCTCTTATGCCGCCGTTAAGCAGCTTGAAGGTAAATACTTCGTTCAAAACCGTGTAACTAAAGAAATTTACGAAAGTGCTCAATTCTTGTATATCTTGGTTGCTGCGTGTTTATTTGCGAAATACCCAAAAGAGACACGCCTTGATTACATTAAGCGCTTCTATGATGCGGCTTCAACATTCAAGATCTCGTTACCAACACCAATTATGTCTGGTGTTCGTACTCCTACGCGCCAGTTTAGCTCATGTGTACTTATCGAATGTGGTGATAGCCTAGATTCAATCAATGCAACGGCGAGCTCAATTGTACGTTACGTATCTCAGCGTGCTGGTATCGGTATTAATGCAGGTCGTATCCGCGCTTTAGGCTCTGAAATCCGTAATGGTGAAGCTTTCCATACTGGTTGTATACCTTTCTATAAATATTTCCAAACTGCGGTAAAATGTTGCTCTCAAGGTGGCGTTCGTGGTGGTGCGGCAACCGTATTTTATCCACTGTGGCATGGTGAAGTTCAATCTCTATTAGTGCTTAAAAACAACCGTGGTGTTGAAGAGAACCGTGTTCGTCATATGGATTACGGTGTTCAGTTGAACAAACTGATGTACTCACGTTTGGTTGAAGGCGGAAATATCAGCCTATTCTCACCATCTGATGTACCCGGCCTTTACGATGCTTTTTTCGAAGATCAAGATGAATTTGAACGTCTGTATGTTAAATACGAAAACGATGCTTCTGTAAAACGTGAAACCGTTCGTGCAGTAGAACTATTCTCTCTCCTTATGCAAGAGCGAGCATCAACGGGTCGTATTTATATTCAGAACGTCGATCACTGTAATACTCATAGTCCATTTGACTCAAAAGTTGCGCCCGTTCGTCAATCAAACTTATGTTTGGAGATCGCTCTGCCAACTAAACCATTAACGAATGTTGATGATGACAGCGGTGAAATTGCACTTTGTACGCTTTCAGCATTTAACCTTGGGGCCATCGATTCTTTAGATGATCTTGCTGAACTGTCTGAACTTGTGGTTCGTGCTCTTGATGCTCTACTTGACTACCAAGACTACCCTTTGCCAGCGGCTTACAAGTCAACAATGAATCGCAGAACATTAGGTGTGGGTGTTATCAACTACGCTTACTACCTTGCGAAAAATGGTGTTAAGTACTCTGATGGCAGCGCAAACGCTCTGACTCACCGTACATTCGAAGCTATTCAATATCACTTGCTTAAAGCGTCTGTTGAACTCGCGAAAGAGCAAGGTAAATGCCCTCTTTTTGACGAAACAAATTATGCGAAAGGTTTACTGCCAATCGATACGTACAAAAAAGATATCGATCTAATTTGTGATGAAGAGCTTCATTATGATTGGGATACTTTACGCCAAGAGATCATGACGCACGGCCTACGAAATTCAACATTAACAGCTTTAATGCCGTCAGAAACATCATCTCAAATATCGAATGCAACCAATGGTATCGAACCACCTCGCGGTTTTGTATCAGTGAAAGCATCGAAAGATGGTATTTTGAAGCAAGTTGTTCCTGATTTCGCGAATTTGAAAGACAACTATGAGTTGCTTTGGAATATTGGTTCAAACAATGGTTACCTTCACTTAGTTGGCATCATGCAGAAGTTTGTTGACCAAGCTATCTCTGCTAACACCAACTATGATCCAAGTGCTTATGACAGCGGTAAAGTACCAATGAAGAAGCTGTTACAAGACTTACTAACAGCCTATAAGTTCGGTGTGAAGACGCTTTATTATCATAACACTCGTGATGGTGCTAAAGATGACCAAGGTGACACTGCTCAGCCGGAAGATGATGATTGCGAAGGCGGCGGTTGTAAAATTTAACACCAATGTAGCCTACCTAGCCACGGTAGGCTTTATTGCTTCAATCTAACGACTAGGTTGATAAGTTCACAAGATTTAGAGGTTCACATGGCCTACAGTACATTTTCTCAAAATAAAAACGATCAACTAAAAGAACCAATGTTCCTTGGTCAATCAGTAAACGTTGCACGCTACGACCAACAGAAGTTTGAAATTTTCGAAAAATTGATTGAGAAGCAACTCAGTTTCTTCTGGCGTCCAGAAGAAGTTGATGTATCAAGCGACCGTATTGACTACAACAAACTACCAGATCATGAAAAGCATATTTTCATCTCTAACTTGAAATACCAAACTTTATTGGATTCAATTCAAGGACGTAGTCCAAACGTGGCTTTGCTTCCTTTAGTGTCACTACCTGAAGTCGAAACTTGGATCGAGACTTGGTCTTTCTCTGAAACGATTCACTCTCGCTCTTACACTCATATCATTCGTAACATCGTCAATGATCCAAGTGTTGTATTTGACGATATCGTAGAAAATGAAGAGATCTTAAAGCGCGCGAAAGACATCGCTCACTATTATGACGATTTGATTGCGACATCAAATGACTACCACCGTTATGGCGTAGGCAAGCACGATATTAATGGCGAAACAGTCGATGTAAACCTTCATAACTTGAAGAAGAAACTTTACTTGTGCCTAATGTCCGTGAATGCACTTGAAGCAATCCGCTTCTACGTAAGTTTTGCCTGCTCATTTGCCTTTGCAGAACGTGAGTTGATGGAGGGTAACGCAAAAATCATCAAGCTGATTGCTCGTGATGAAGCGCTTCATCTAACAGGTACTCAGCATATGATTAATATTCTGCGTAATGGTCAAGATGATTTCTCTTTCATGCAGATTGCAGAAGAGTGTAAGCAGGACTGTTTTGACTTGTTTAAAGCCGCTGCCGAACAAGAGAAAGAGTGGGCAGAGTATCTATTTAAAGACGGTTCAATGATTGGTTTGAACAAAGACATTCTATGTCAGTATGTTGAATACATTACCAATATTCGTATGCAGGCTGTCGGTTTAGGCATCGCTTACCCACATGCAACTTCGAATCCAATTCCATGGATCAACGCTTGGTTATCATCAGACAACGTACAAGTTGCGCCTCAAGAAGCAGAAATTAGCTCTTACCTCGTAGGTCAAATTGATAACGAAGTAAGTGCGGATGACTTCGAAGGTTTTGAACTGTAATGCCAGCACTCAAAATTAACGGCTTGACCTCTATCCAGTCTAACTCATCTAGCACTCTACTTGAGGCCATGGAGCAATCAGGGCTCACCCCTGAGTATAATTGCCGAGATGGTCATTGTGGCGCATGTCGCTGCAAGCTAGAGTCTGGTGAGGTCGAGTATGTTGGTTTTGCAATGGCATATACGAACGATGACGAGATCTTACCTTGTGTCTGTCGAGCAAAAACGGATGTTGCGTTAAGTGGTGTGAACTATTCGGTCAAAAAACAGCGAGCTTAGATTCCATCTGATTTGCTAAATTTTACACCTCGGCTAAGTATTCGACCCTTCAAGACTTCCAAAAACGAAAGAGCCAACGCCTCACCGCGCTGGCTCTTCTTTTTTATTCCAAATATTACTCGTTTAACGTTATCCCACTTTAGTTTCGAGCAAGATCATATCCGCCGTATCGACTGAAACTGATTTATCCCCAATGTGTTTTCCATCATCATCAAACAGTGACAACCGATAACCTTGCTTAGGAAGTTGATGAAATGAACTCGGAAAACCACGCCATAATGAGACAATGTCTCCCTTGGCGCTATTGAAAATCTCCCCTAATACCACTTCCTGACTTGCGATTTGATACAAAACTTTTATTTTTGATTGTTGCTGCATCCTTGCCTCCAGTCTCACTATCCATTGATGAGTACTAGAGTCAGTTTAACCGTTTATTTTTTATTCGCGCGTATCAAAAGTGAGACATAAAAATCATCCTAATAAAATCATTGAGTTAAGCGATAGATCGATTACTTATAGATAATTAAGATAAAGATAAAAAAAAGATAAGCTGATTTATCATCGGCTTACCTTTTTCGGCGCACAAAATTACAGCGAGCTGACTATGCGGTTAAGCTTGAATAACACTCACGGGTATAAACAGCTCTTTTATCCTATTCAGTGAACCATACTGAACAAACATCGGCTTACCTTCAAGGTGACGCCTCAACATATCTGACGCCACTGTACTGATGACTTTTCGAGCATCATTGCGGTTGTAGTCTCTTTTAAACTCAAGAACCTGCCCCCATTCACCAGTTTGTGTTGCTAGTGCAACTGAAAATTGATTTTCCTCTATTTTTCCAGTAACTAACGCAATATCAGTCGCACACTTTTCTCGTGTAGCCGCTGCTAAAGCAAACGCCGCGGCTAAAGGGTCTCCCCCATCACCTGGGGATTCATTTAACGAGCTCATTATCCATGAATGCCCACAACAGCTTTCAATAAGCTCATCACTCTGTAACCAAGAAGATAAGGAGCCTCTTGTGGATTGCTCTGAAATCGACAATGTCTTCTTTTGATCAACCAATAAATGCCCTAAGTGCGTCAACATAGGTTCATCTACACTGACAACATGAGCTTCTAGCAGCTTATAGATCATCTGCAGTAGTTTTATCCGAACTTCTAATCCATCTTTAGGGCCAAATAACTTGACCTCAATAAAAGGTAAATAGGAACGATAGCCAAGTTCGTAGCCAGCAGGTAACTTAAGTTGATCTAATGAATCAGAAATTCCTGACTCTGACAAACCAAAAGTAAATAAACGGCTGCATTCAGACTGCTCAACGTCTGGTTGAGACATCTTCAAATCGGGCAATATTTGATCTTGTACCATTCGCTTGAATTCACTAGGTACACCAGGAGTAAAATAGAAAATAGCATCGTTAATTTTCATTTTGAAGCCACAAGCAGTGCCTATCGGATTATCAATAATCTCGGAATTACTTGGCAACATCGCTTGTTTTAAGTTGCTGTCTGGCATTACCACACCTCTAGCACTAAACATCGCTTCAAGTTTTTTCAGCCAATCACTAAACAATACCAATTTTTCGCCAGAAGCATTAGCAGCAGCGGCAGCACTCATATCGTCAGTTGTTGGCCCCAAACCGCCATTTACGATAATCACATCGTAATTAAAGCTCAGCATTAAAAACTCTTCTGTGAGAGCACTAAGCTGATCACCAACGGTTGATCGCTTAGATAGCCCAAAACCGTGTTGATAGAATTTACTCGATAACCATGCAGCATTTGTATCAACAATGTCACCATGAAGAACTTCCTCACCAGTACTCAACATTGCAATTTTCAACATAATATATTCCTTTGGTGCACGATGACTTAATCGGGCATTGATACTCTGGGGGTATTTAAATGTCGCTGATCTAGTATCAGACAACGCTTTTACACAATAAGTTTCAGAAAAATTACCTATTTAGTGTTTTCAAGCATGCTCTATTCATGGATAATTGCGATCTTGATCGTAATAACCCACTCTTTGGAGCAATCCGTGTCAAAGCAAACCGTATTAATGAAAACTATTGCAGGACTAGCACTGTCATCTTCTGTAACAGTCCACGCAAACAGCAATATTAGCCAAGATATTGAGTTTTCCTATACCGTTGATTGCAAACAAGAGTTTTGCCTAGATAATAACTCTTATCGTTACAACACAAGCAATTCTTATGCCCTAACGTCAGATCAAAGCTTAGATTTTTCAGAACCTGAACTGCCTTTGTATATGAATCCTCGCAGTGAGAAAGATTGGGACTACTTGAAAGGTCAAACTTACACAATTTTAGGTCTTAGCGTTGCGACTGTAGGTTTGATGACTTTACTTCCTGAAAGTATCACCAAATGGGATGCTGAAGATCGTGACTTAAGCAATATTGGCAGCAAATGGAAAGATAACGTCACTTCAGGCCCTACATGGGACCGCGATGAACATTTCCTTAACTATATTGCTCACCCATATTTTGGTGGTGTTTATTACACCGCTGCTCGCCATGCTGGGTTTAATGAGTTTGAGTCATTCATGTACTCGTTCACTATGTCCACATTTTTCTGGGAATATGGTGTAGAAGCCTTTGCAGAAGTACCTTCATGGCAAGATATTTTCATTACTCCTTTCTTTGGTGCTGTTGCTGGTGAAATCATGTTCGAAACAGAACAAGAGATTGTGGCGAATGGTGGTGAAGTAATGGGGTCTGAAACCGTTGGTGACGTATCACTCTTTTTCCTAAACCCAGTCGGTCATATCCATTACTGGGTAAGTGATGCATGGGGCGGTGAAGCCGAATTCAGCTTTAACAATAAGCCTTGGGGTAATAATCAAGATGCCGCCAAGTTTGCCCTTGATGCTGGTGCCGCGTATGACAATCAGTATTACGGCGTTGATTTAAAAATCACTTTTTAATATAAACATCTTCAATTTAAGCGGCACTCTGTTGCCGCTTTTTTGTGTCTGAGTTTTGATATTTGAGATTCCGACCTTCGCTTAGGCCAAAAAATTGATATTCATCAACTATTCCTACCACAGACCTTCTACACTAAAACCAAGGATATAAATAAAATAGTTATCAACCAGTAGGTTAGATGTATGACTGGTATTTAGAAGAGGGAATAAAATATGAATAGTACATTTATTGTAAATTTCGTCGGTAAAGCCTCACCAGCAACCATAAAAGAACTTGCAGCCACAACTCACGAAAATGGTGGTAAATGGTTGATAAGCAAGGTTAATTTCATAGAAAGCCAAGTGGCCGCGGTGATTAAAATTGAACTTCCAGAAGCCAATGCTGAAACCGTCAAAGCCGCATTTAAAGCACAAAAAAACTTAATGGTCGATATCGTTGATTCAGCAAGCACAGCACATGAAGTTGATACCATCTATCAACTACGACTTGATTCAAATGATCGAGCGGGCATCGTGAATGAAATTACACACGTTTTGGATGGACAGGGAATCAGTATTTTAGATATGGATTGCCAACGGGTATTCATCGCTGGTGGTGGTGGTGTGAGTTCGAGCTTATTCACATCGACTCTATCGATTCGCTTACCTGTGGATGTACAAATAGAAGATGTGGCAAGTGAACTAGAAGCATTAAGCGAAGATACACGAGTAATTTTAGAAGCATAACCATACAGGGTCTGAATAATTACGCCCCATTATGGATACTATTTGATATACCGTTCGCCATTCGATAGAATGTCGAACGGTAAAAAAGGTATCCAATTATAATGAAATCGTTAAAGTGTTTATTGGTTAAGAATATTACGTCTGTAATATTTATTTATATTCTCTCTGTATCTTGCCTATTCCTCATTGGTAGCCAATATTATAAAGATTCCACTTATAAGCGTGTCGCACAAGATACGGCTATCATATACAGCAATACACTTTCACTTTTACATCAATATTACTCTGATGAAATTCTTCCGAGAGCTAAAGCATCAGGAGCAAAAACAAGCTTAAATTACTTAGATAATGATCATGATTTGCCTTTCCCTATCACATTCAGCAATGCTTTTGGTCAACGATTAAACAAGCAACTTTCTGATGTATCCGTTGAAATTTATAGCCAATATCCATTCGAAAATAGAAAAGACAGACAACTAAATGATTCTCAGAAATCTGCTCTTACTTATTTTGAACAAGGAAATACCGAAGATATTTTCAAGTATGAAAAAATGGATAGCGGCGAAAAAAACATGATCACCTTGATCACGCCAATTTATATGTCAAAACCATGCCTTAACTGCCATAACGCCATGTCAGATTACACTGGTATAACTTGGAAAGATGGCGACTTTCGTGGTGTTCGAGAAATCAGTTTCCCAGTTTCAACCGAAAATATATTCGAGAGTGACTACACCTGCTTAAGCGTAATCGTTGCCCTACTTGTATCTATCAGTGGTGTATTTTTAGTTTTACCTTTAGTGAAACAACTTAAAATATCTTTGAAACAGTCTCAAAGCCTCATGTCCGAATTAGAATTCCAAGCTTGTCATGACCCATTAACAAAAATCGCGAATCTAAATCAACTCACTAAGATGATGGACTTGGCTCTAAAGGACTCAACAAGTAACAATATCGGGCTGTTATTTATCGATCTCAATAAATTTAAATACATCAATGATACATGGGGGCACGCTGCTGGAGACCGAGTATTAATCAGTTGCGCTCAAGCATTAAAAAATGAGATTAGCTCTGAGTATACACTTGCTAGAATAGGTGGTGATGAGTTTGTCATCATGATTTCGAATGTAAGACACGATGGCGAAACAGAGCAGTTAGCTTCAAGAATAACAAAAGCGATGACCACCACAGTAGATTTTAATGGGCTAGATATCTCATATTCAGCCTCAATTGGCCATGTGGTACACACCAAAGCAGAAACGTCGGCGGATATGTTACTGAGCGCGGCTGATCATGAGATGTACAAAAATAAAAATAGCTAACAGAGCAGCGAATTGGAAAATACAAATTAAATTAGAGCAGCTCATTAGCTGCTCTTTTTATTTCTATGAATAATAAATTCTGTTACTTAACCGACCATTGTGACAATGAACGTTTAAAGTCTTCATAACCAAATTCATTCAGCATCTGAACCTCACCATTGCTGCGCTCGCAATAGATTGATGGCATTTTAAGGCCATTGAACCAGTTCAGTTTCACCATGGTGTAACCCGCACTGTCCAACAGATGCAGCTTTTGACCAATGTTCAGTGGCTCGTCAAAGCTTGCTTCACAGAACTGGTCGCCTGCAAGGCACGAACATGAACCAATCACATAATCATGGCTACCACTTTCAGACGCTTCTAATACTGATGCTGGTTCGTTATAGATAAGCGTATCAAGACGGTGTGCCTCAGTAGCTGAATCCACAATCGCCGTTTTTTTACCATTCTCAACAATATCCACAACGGTAACCACGAGATCCGTTGTTTTGGTGATAATCGCTTCACCTGGCTCAAGATACAGTTGTACACCATGACGCTCTGCAAACTCTTTTAATGCTAAGCCTAACGTATCTATATCGTAGTCTGGCCACGTGAAGAAAACACCACCACCTAAACTCACCCACTCTAGCTCATCAAGGTATTTTCCGAATTGAAGCGAGATAGAGTCAAGTAACCCTTTGAATGCAGTAACACTTTTATTCTCACAGTTCATATGGAACATGACACCATTCAGTGAGTCAAAAACGGCAGGATTGATTTGATCTGCCTGGACGCCTAAACGTGAAAACTGACGCGCAGGATTGGCTAGATCTTGTCCTGCATAGCTCACTCCCGGATTTAAACGCAGCCCAATTGATGCTTTGTCTTCTACAATATGACGGTACGCAGCCAATTGGCTCTGGGAATTAAAGATCATTTTATCGCAAATATCAGCGACTTCACGCACGTCATCTTCACTGTAGCCCACACTATAAGCATGAGTTTCTCCACCAAAGGTCTCATGTCCAAGCTTCACTTCATATGGACCGCTACTGGTTGTCCCATCAAGATAGGGTTTGATAAGATCAAACACGCCCCACGTAGAAAAGCATTTCAAAGCCAATACTAACTTAACGCCTGAAATATCTTTCAAGTACTTCGCTTTTTCCAAATTTGCAACTAGCTTACTCTCATCAATCATAAAGTAAGGGGTTTTCAATTCACTCTTCTGCATCTTTATATCACTATTTAAATCGAACAAAGCCGATGTTCAACATCGGCTTGGAAGCAAATAATCTCTCAGTGATTATTTAATAATATTGATATGCGGCTGACCGGGCTCTAGCTCTTGAACATGCCAATCTAGACCGATTTCAGGCATTGTTGCTAGGAACGGGTCTGGGTTTAGCTGTTCCATGTTGAACACGCCTTTGTCAGCCCATTCGCCACGGAAGAATTGCAGTGCTGCCGTGATCGCTGGTACACCAGTCGTGTATGAAATCGCTTGGTGCTCTACATCTTCATAAGCCACTTCGTGGTCTGCATTATTGTAGATGAACACACTACGCTCTTTGCCATCTTTCTTACCTTGAACCCACGTACCGATACACGTTAAGCCAGTGTATCCCGGAGCAAGTGAGGTTGGGTCTGGCAGTAGCGCTTTAAGTACATGCAGAGGTTGAACAACCGTACCATCATGCAAAGTCAGTGGATCTGGGCTCAATAAGCCAATGTCACGCATGCAATTGAAGTAGTTCAGGTATTTGTCGCCGAATCCCATCCAAAACTCAATACGTTTAGCTGGGATAAACTCTTGCATCGAGCGGACTTCATCATGTGCCATTGAGTACACTTTATGACTACCACAATTAGGGAAATCAAATTCCAACATACGAGTGTGGCAAGGGACTTGTTTCCACTCTTCGTTTTCCCAGTAGAAAGAGTCGCCCTGGATCTCTAACATGTTGGTTTCAGGATCAAAGTTTGTCGCAAACTTCTTGCCGTGATCGCCATTGTTAACATCCATGACATCGATGGTGTCAATTTCATCGAACAAATGCTTAACCGCATAAGCAGCAAAAACACTCACAACACCAGGATCAAAGCCTGCACCTAAAATGCCAGTAATACCCGCTTTTTCGAACTTCTCACGGAAGCCCCACTGCCAATCATAAGCTTGAGGAACTTGTTGCCCTTCAGAACAAAGATCCACCGCCACTGAAGTATCTAAATATGACACCTTAGCCTGCAAGCACGCTTCCATAATGGTGATATTGACCCACGGAGGACCCGCGTTGATAACCAAATCTGGTTGTACTTCTTTAATTAATGCCACTAACGCTTCAACATCATCCGCATCGACTGCTCGAGCTTCTAATTTTTTCGATGGATCTTTAAGATTGTTTTTACCTTTGATTGATTCAATGATTTTCTCACACTTCGAAATGGTGCGTGATGCAATCGTGATATCACCAAGTACTTCATTATTTTGTGCCGCTTTGTGTGCAACAACCCAACCAACGCCACCTGCGCCAATTTGTAAAATAGACATTATTTATTTCCTTTTTCTACTAACTCAATGGCTAGTGTTTTAATTTTTGTAAGAAGTGAATCAAAATCTGATAGCGCAAGGCACGGATTCAAAATGGTAAATTTGAGCGCTGAATGCCCATCAACCACCGTTTCGCCCAACACTGCAACCCCTTTAGTTAGAGCCTCAAGTCTTAGATTTTTATTTAGCTGATTCAGATCTATGCAGTTCTTCGGTGTACTACGGAAAAGTACCGTGGAGAGTGAAGGCTCCGCGAGCAATTCAAAATCACTGCTGCCTCGCACTAAATCTGCAACGTCTAGCGTTTGCGCTAATAGATGATCGTACATTTGACCTAAAACTTGTGGCCCAACGTTTTGCATCGTCATGAAGACTTTTAGCGCATCGAATCTTTTCGTTGTCGCAATGGATTTATCGACTAAATTAGGTAATTCATCATGCTCACGATTTAGGTAATCAGCGTGATGAAGCAGATATTTAAAATTCGCTTTATCTTTAATTAACACTGCTCCACAACTGATGGTTTGGAAGAACAGTTTATGGAAATCAACACTGACTGAATCAGCACGTTCAATGCCAGATAAACGAGCTTTTGAACCGCTAAGGATCAACGCGCCGCCATAAGCACTATCAACATGAAACCAAATTGAGTGCTGCTGCGCGATATCTGCAAGAGTGCTGAGATCATCAATCGCACCGTGATCGGTGGTTCCCGCTGTTCCCACTAAAGCAAACGGGATCAGCCCTTCAGATTTAAGCTGTTCTATCGTGTCGATGAGTGCATCTGTTTTAATCGTGCCGTTAGGATGCGTATCCACACACGCCACTGACTTTTCTCCGAGACCTAATAACGATGCGGATTTCTGAACAGTAAAATGCGACTTGTTGGAACTCAAAATACGTAACTTAGACGCATATTCAGGTAGTCCCAACTTTTGAATCGAGTGCTGATCGAACTTGTCGGCAATCCAATCTCGGGCTAATAGAAGCCCCATAAGGTTGCTCTGAGTGCCACCACTGGTGAAGACCCCATCGGCTTTCTCACCTAAATCGAATTTATCACACATCCAATCTACAACGCGTTGCTCAACATATGTTGCTGAAGAAGCTTGATCCCAAGAGTCCATTGATTGATTCAATGCGGCGATGATCGACTCAGCGGCAACAGATGAAAGTAAAGGCGGCGTATGTAGATGAGCGATGCAATCTGGGTGCTGAACGAATATTGAGTTTTTTGCCACAAGCTCGGCTGTGTCATCAATCACGTCTGCGAGTACTGCATTCTTGCTGTCCAAATTGACGTTATTGATTGCAGTTTCAAGAGCAAGAGGGTCCATTGCCGAATAGGGTGTTTCTACTTGCTCAAACAAGGATTTCATCGCTTGAGTGGTATGATTCATTACCGTTGCAAATTCTTGGCTACCAAATTCACCGGTGTGAATGAAGTGCTTTTTCCATGCTAGGTTTTCAGGCGTATTTGTCACCCCACCGCCTGATGCAATGATCGCCTCTTCTATTACTTTTAATGCAAAGTCGATCTGCTCAAACGAAATAATCAACGGCGGCAAGAAACGAATTACCGATCCATCACGTCCGCCTTTTTCGATCATCAACCCACGCTCTAATGCCGCACGTTGAATCGCAAGCGTTAAGTCGCCATCTGAAGCAGGCTCACCAAATTTATTACGCTCGCCTGATGGCTGAACAATTTCGAGCCCGAGCATTAAACCTTTGCCGCGAACTTCACCGATGCAATTAACCTTGCTCTGAATTTTTTCAAGCCCTGAGCGTAAGTACTGCCCTGCAATGTTAGCGTGTTCGACAAGGTTATCTCGCTCGATGATCTCCAGAGCTTTGGCACCAGACACCATGGCTAACTGGTTGCCTCTGAATGTTCCAGTATGTTCACCCGCTTTCCAGGTGTCGATCTCTTTGCTAAACACTAAGAGAGACATTGGTAAACCGCCACCAATGGCTTTCGATAAGCAGAGTATATCTGGCGTAATTCCCGCCTCTTCAAATGCAAAGCGATGACCAGTTTTACCTACACCACATTGGATCTCATCTAAGATAAGTAAAATTCCATGCTCAAGAGTAATTCGACGTAACTCTTTAAGCCAGAATGCAGGGGCAGGAATAACACCGCCTTCACCTTGAACTGGCTCAACAATGATCGCTGCCGGTTTCATGATACCCGCTTCATCATCATTCAATAATCGTTCAATGTATCGAATGCTCTGCTTGGCACCTTCATCGCCGCCAATACCAAAAGGACAGCGCAAATTATATGGGAATGGCATAAAGTGAACGTCAGACATTAAACCCGTTCTACGCGCTTTGGTGCCTAAGTTCCCCATCAGTCCCATGGTTCCGTTAGTCATCCCATGATAAGCACCACGGAATGCAAACATGGTATTACGACCTGTTGTTTGCTTAGCAAGTTTGATGGCAGCTTCCACAGCATCGGCCCCTGAGGGACCACAAAATTGAATCGATGAATTATGTGAAAAATCTTGAGGTAGAAATGCTTTCACCTGTTTGATGAAATGATTTTTAACCTCAGTAGTAATATCTAAAGTTTGATACGGTAATCCGGAATCAAGCTGAGATTTCAGTGCTTGATTGATCTCCGGGTGATTATAACCAAGAGCCAAGGTTCCAGCTCCGGCAAGACAATCTAAATAAATTTGACCGCGCGTATCTTCAACCAATGCACCAAATGCACGCTTGATTGCAATAGGCAGACGACGAGGATAAGAACGGACTTCTGATTCATGCTCAGCCTGGTCCAGCAACGCTTGGTCAAGCGTAAGATCATATAGTCCGTCAGTCACCGGGACTTGAATAGAAACTAAGGCATCAACACTCGATGCGTTGATATCAAAAACTGTACTCATACAAATACCTAAATATATAAGCCCTAAATTACGTTTATATTAGTGTGTAATAATAATTTTAGGGTAGCTAAAGCGCCGGATCTGCATATTGCGGATTCGGGAAAACGGTCATTCAACGATGACGAATTTAAACTTCAGGCGATCAAGGTTCTGTAATGATGCTACTGGTTGGAAGTATAAAGCTGATTTTTAAAAGCAGTTTAATTGAGTTCAATGTTGGGTTTCCCATTAACATGATGCATCGCACCATTAGTATCCCGTCTATTAGTTAAAAGGCTTAACTAATACCTACCCTACGCAGTTTCACAATCAGCAGAATGCTCACTACGCGTCTCCCCCAGATTCATTCCGAGATTGGGCGGAAAAGTAACATAAACAATAATGCGATTGCAATTTTTTAATGACAAGGTTGTTAAAACCAACATTCTTTGGACAAATAAAGAGCAGATCATCTTTAGAATAAATTCTTAACCTGTTAACGACAGCGGAAAAAAAACGGGGATTTCTATCAGGGCAATTTACTTTCTGTCTAATTATACCAATCACAGTAAGTAGATGGTCATAAAAAGCGTAGGAAAAATGCTTGAGAACAAGGCAGAAATTTTCGATAAGTAGTTATTCTACAATCAAAATTTCTAACGCCGTTATCGAGTATTTTAACAAGCTAGGATGACCAGTTATTTACTACGATTGGTATTAATGAGAGCGACACACAAGACCCCTCTCTTCAAAACATTAGGCGCAACCTCACCCTGGGTAAGGTTGCGCACCCAATCTATTTATTTCAGACGAAAAAAAGCCCAATCATTTCTGATCGGGCTTCTTCAATTTGGAGCGATACATCGGGTTCGAACCGATGACCTCAACCTTGGCAAGGTTGCGCTCTACCAACTGAGCTAGTATCGCATCGCTGCATTCATAGAATACAGACTTTTATAGATGGTGCCCCGGGCCGGACTTGAACCGGCACAGCGCGAACGCCGAGGGATTTTAAATCCCTTGTGTCTACCAATTCCACCACCAGGGCACGCAATTCTTTATTGCGATGCTCCTAACCAGTAACTCAATGAAGAGTGGTTAGACACCATCTTATGTATCGTCGCCATAACGCTACATTCAAATTTGGAGCGATACATCGGGTTCGAACCGATGACCTCAACCTTGGCAAGGTTGCGCTCTACCAACTGAGCTAGTATCGCATTTCATTCTTCTTTAAAAGAGAGAATGGAGGCGCCTCCCGGAGTCGAACCGAGGTCCACGGATTTGCAATCCGCTGCATAGCCACTCTGCCAAGGCGCCTTTATCACCGTTAAGTTGCTCACTTATTTCGTTGAGCTCCTCTTGGGTACGGGATGCATTTTACGGATTAGAGCAGTTGAGTCAACACTATTTTTTCTATTTTCAGACTGTTTGGCTACTAAACATTCAAAACGTGCCAAATTGGTCAGTTTAGTAGCAATTAAACCTCCATATTGGAGAAGATAACTGCTAGCAACTTAGAGAATGAGAGTAAGAAAGTGCATTCTCCTACTCAATCACAGAAGTCATCACCTTAAAACCAATAGACTAAAACAAAAAAAGCGAACCCCATTGGTTCGCTTTTTTTGTTTTAATTCTTAATGATGCTGCTCATCAAGCAAATCATCTTTTGCAGCGGCCAAATATTGAACCATTGACCAGTAGGTTAAGATGGTCGCAATGTAAAGTGCACCATATCCTACCCAAATCATCCAATCATCATAGCGCCAGATAAGCACCCAAAGCGCAAACATTTGAGAAACGGTTTTAACTTTACCTACCCACGAAACGGCAACACTTGCTCGTTTACCGATTTCCGCCATCCATTCTCTTAAAGCAGAGATGATAATTTCACGGCCAATCATAGTTACCGCTGGAATTGTCACCCATATTGAATGGTAGTGCTCAGTCACTAATATCAATGCCGTTGCGACTAAGACCTTATCTGCCACAGGGTCAATGAATGCCCCGAAACGAGAAGTTTGGCCTAATTTTCGCGCTAGCATACCATCTAACCAATCGGTAAAACCCGCAACCCAAAACACCATTGCCGCAGCAAATGGAGCCCATGAATACGGTAGATAGAAAACTACGACAAAGACAGGGATGAGAAATAATCTCAATAACGACAAAATGTTAGGTATATTAAAACGCATATTATTAGGCTCTTATCAATTGCGCCTTCATGTTGCGGGATTTTTGCTATTGTTTCAATGCTTGATAAATAATTTCTGCCAAAGAAATACTAATACCGGGCACTTTGGCTATTTCTTCAACAGTAGCACGTTTTAATTCTTGCAATCCGCCCATGTTCTTTAGTAAGGCTTGTCTGCGTTTCGGACCGACACCTTCGATCCCCTCTAAAGGGCTCGTGCGACGCGTTTTGCCACGTTTAGCTCTATGCCCAGCAATCGCATGATTATGGCTTTCATCTCGAATATGCTGGATGAGGTGAAGTGCAGGCGCATCACTTGGTAAATTAAACTCTTCACCATCGGTAGTAATCAAGGTTTCAAGCCCGGGTTTACGAGTAACGCCTTTAGCAATACCAATCATGATTGGGCGTTTTGGCCAATCTTCCCAATGTTTGGAAATTATCTCTAGTGACCGATTCAGTTGCCCTTTGCCACCATCGATGAAAATCACATCAGGTATTTTATCTACATCCAGTTGTTTGGAGTAACGGCGCTCTAGAACTTGACCCATTGCCGCGTAATCATCACCACCTGTAATTCCGGTAATATTATAGCGGCGATACTCCTGCTTCACGGGGCCTTCATGATTGAAGACAACACATGACGCAATCGTACTTTCACCCATAGTATGACTAATGTCGAAACATTCCATTCTGCGAATTGATTCAACCGCCAACACATCTTGAAGCTCTTTGAAGCGCTGGTTGACCGTCATCTTATGATTTATTTTGGTCGTGATCGCGGTTAATGCATTGGTGTTAGCAAGTTTAAGGTACTGACTTCGGCTTTTCGTTGGGTTCGTCTGAAAAGTAATTTTCCGCCCAGCAACATCGCTTAAGGCATCTTGGAGAGCGTTCGTCTCTTCAACTAAGCCCGCACTTAATATTATTCGGGTCGGTATAGTTCGCGATTCGTTATGTGCCAAATAATATTGACTGAGGAAACTATAAAAGACCTCTTCCGAGGTTGTTTTGCTGGGTATTTTTGGAAAATGGCTACGACTACCCAGGATCTTACCCTGTCGGATCATCAAAATATGGATGCATGCAATGCCATTCTCTTGAGCAAAACCGAGTACATCCATGTCATCCATACTGTCCTCAGAGACAAATTGCTGCTCTTGAACTCGTCGAATTGCCTGAATCTGATCTCTGAACCCTGCGGCCTCTTCGAATTTGAGTTGCTGGCTCGCCTTATCCATCTTGTCGATCAAGGTTTCAAGTACTTGCTTATCTTTGCCTTTCAAGAACAGACGAACATACCCCACCAGCTCGGCATAATCTTCATCGGATATGATGCTTTTCACACATGGTGCGGCACAACGTCCAATTTGGTACATCAAGCACGGACGAGTACGATTACCATAAACCGTATCTTCACATTGTCTAACTGGGAATATTTTTTGAATTAAATGAAGTGTTTCTCGAACCGCACCAGAGTCAGGATAAGGACCAAAATATTCGCCTTTGCGCTTTTTCGTTCCTCGGTGCATTGATAACCGAGGATGTTTATGTCCGCTGATAAAGATGTATGGGTAAGACTTATCATCTCTCAATAAAACATTGTACTTAGGCAAATACTGCTTAATGTAGTTATGTTCTAAGATCAGAGCTTCTGTCTCAGTATGTGTCACTGTGACATCAATTTTATCGATATTACTTACAAGAGCGCGCGTTTTTTCACTATCTACTCTTTTGCGGAAATAACTAGAAAGGCGTTTTTGGAGGTCTTTGGCTTTTCCAACATATATCACAACAGCATCGGCGTTATACATACGATAAACGCCGGGCTGATGTGTGACTGTTTTTAGAAAAGCTACCGAGTCAAACGATGATGTCACTACAAGGTCTCGGTGTCTAAAATTCCATGTCGAATAGCCAAATGCGTCAACTCGACATCACCACCTATATCTAACTTGCTAAACAAGCGGTAACGGTAGCTATTGACTGTTTTTGGACTTAAATTTAATTGTTCTGAAATATCCGTGACTTTCTGTCCTTTGGTGATCATCATCATGATTTGAAGTTCACGTTCAGAAAGATCTTTAAATGGATTCTCAGACGCAGGCGAAAATTGACTTAATGCCATTTGCTGCGCAATTTCTGGGGAAATATATCGCTGTCCAGTATGGACTACACGAATAGCATTCACCATTTCGTCAGGACCTGCACCTTTGGTTAGATAACCGGCAGCTCCTGCTTGCATCACTTTAGTTGGAAACGGATTCTCCGTATGAACCGTCAAAACAATGATTCTAACATCTGGATTGTATCGCAAGATTTTTTTGGTCGCTTCAAGCCCACCAATACCCGGCATATTCATATCCATCAAAATAACGTCGGTATTATTACTCCGACACCATTTTACTGCATCTTCACCGCTTTCAGCTTCCCCTGCTACGTTCATTCCACGGACGTCTTCTATAATACGTCGTATCCCTGTGCGAACCAGCTCGTGATCATCTACAAGGAAAACATTTATCAAACTTGTATCTCCACACTTGTCTATTGGTTCTGCATCCCCAAAATATGGGAAGCAGCATGGTTGCTTATAGTAACGCATTTCGTATAAAAATGCTTATCAAGAATATGTGCCCAAACTCAAACTTTAGCAAGAACTTATTTTATAAGAGCAATAAATCATCATTAAAGTTCTTATAGATCACTAAGTTAAAGTATTACCTAAGCAACCAAAACGATTGTAATCAACTTGTTACATGTGCAACTAACAACTTAAATCACTCTGCTGAATATTAACTTTTGTGTATATTTATCCACCGCATTTATTTAATACTCTCATTACAACTCCCAATCTTCTTTTATTCTTACTGAGGTTTGTTATTATCTCATCACTTTTTTTTTGAGTGTCTATTTTGAATACTGAACAGGGGTTTATTCTTACCCGCCAAGCCAGAGATACATCTGGTGCAACTCAAATTGACTTATGGCTCAGCACGCCTAACGGGCCTACGCTATTAACGATACCTCAAGAAAAACCCATTTTCTTTATTCCACAATCCACTCTTTCTCAGTGTCAAACCATCGCGCAGCAAGAGTCGGTTAATGTCCAGTTTAAACCTTTACCTTTAACTTCTTTTAAGCAGCATTCACTTACTGGCTGTTATTTCAATACGAGTAAAGACGCCAATAAATTTTCAGCGACGTTGGCATTAAATGACATCACCACATATGAGGCCGATATTAAACTCGCCGACAGGTATTTAATGGAGCGATTCATTAAAGGCGGTGTTGAATTCACAGGGCGACAAAAACAGAAGCAATCGTATCGACATATCGAACAAGCAAAATGCAGAGCGACCGATTACATACCGTCACTTTCTGTCGTATCAATTGATATCGAATGTTCCGAAAAAGGGATTCTTTACTCTATAGGGTTAGATAGCCCGATGGACAGCCGAGTCATTATGATCGGGCCTTCGCAACCCAGTGAGACACAGATCCAATGGGTCTCCGATGAGAGATCCCTGCTAATCGCAATGGTTGATTGGTTTCAACAATTTGATCCCGACATTATTATTGGGTGGAATGTTATTGATTTTGATTTCCGGCTTTTGCATAAGCGCGCTGAATGGCATCACTTAGCTTTAAAAATTGGTCGAGCAAAGCAATCCAGTTTCTTTCGAACCTCTAACCAAAGTCAACAAGGTTTTATCACCATTCCAGGTCGAGTCGTTCTTGATGGCATTGATACCTTAAAAACCGCGACTTACCATTTTCGCTCCTGGTCGTTAGAATCTGTCTCAAGAGAATTACTTGGTGAAGGCAAAGACATCCATAATGTTCATGACAGAATGGATGAAATCAATCGAATGTTCCGTGAAGATAAACCTTCACTCGCTCGTTATAACTTGCAAGATTGCGTACTCGTAAATCGAATATTTCAATATACGCATTTGCTCGATTTTGCTATAGAAAGAACACGATTGACTGGCGTAGAACTTGACCGGATTGGCGGTTCTGTCGCGGCTTTCACCAATTTGTATCTCCCACAGATCCATCGCTCAGGTTATGTCGCCCCCAATTTAGCGCCTGAAAACTGGATTGCTAGCCCTGGCGGCTATGTTATGGACTCGATTCCTCAGCTCTACGACTCTGTTCTGGTACTCGATTTCAAAAGTCTTTATCCCTCAATTATTCGTTCATTTCTGATTGACCCTATCGGTTTAATTGAAGGGCTGAAACAAGAGATTGGGAATGACGAAAAGGGATCGGTACCTGGCTTTAGAGGTGGTCAATTTCATCGGAAACAACATTTCTTACCTAAGATGATCGAAGATCTATGGGCTGCTCGCGACATCGCAAAGAAGAATAATGAAAAAGCATTTTCACAAGCGATAAAAATCATCATGAACTCTTTCTATGGCGTTTTAGGATCTTCTGGTTGTCGCTTTTTTGATACTCGACTCGCCTCTTCAATCACGATGCGCGGTCATGAAATAATGAAACAGACCAAAGTGCTGATTGAGCAACGGGGTTATCAAGTGATCTATGGTGATACCGACTCCACCTTTGTCTCGCTAAACGGTCAATTATCACAGAAAGAAGCTGACAAGATTGGTCATCAATTAGTTGAAGAAATTAACGAGTGGTGGACTGCTCATCTAAGGGAGGAGTACAACCTCACGTCGATTTTAGAGATTGAATACGAAACCCATTACCGTAAGTTCCTCATGCCCACCATTCGGGGTTCAGAGACGGGATCAAAGAAACGTTATGCAGGGCTGATTGGAGAAGGTGACAATGAGAAAATCATTTTTAAAGGATTAGAAAGTGCCAGAACGGATTGGACACCGCTTGCACAAAGATTTCAACAGCAACTCTACCAAATGGTTTTTCATGGTGAAGATCCAAGTGAATATGTCCGTCAATTTGTTGAACAGACCAAGGCAGGTCAATTCGATGATGAGCTAAGCTATCAAAAACGATTACGCAGAAAACTGCACGAATATCAGAAAAACGTGCCACCTCAAGTCAGAGCAGCGCGTATGGCAGATGAGATAAATGCGAAGCGCGGTCGTCCTCTTCAATATCAAAATAAGGGACGAATCGAGTATGTCATCACCATCAACGGCCCTGAACCAAAAGAGTACCAGCAGAGCTTAATCGATTATCAACACTATGTAGACAAGCAGATTAAACCCGTTGCCGAAGCTATTCTTCCATTTATTGATATCGACTTTGAGCGACTCAATGCCGCTCAGCTGGGACTATTTTAATAAAGAAGCACTACCCTATTCTAAACTCTGTTTTTTTATACTGTTTTGTCAGCCAAGCACCAAACCCATCTAAGATCCCAATCACGGAGCGTTTCGGAATCAACTTTCCAGTGAGCAGTATATTCAATCGTTGAATTTCGACTTCTTTATCTGGATGGTAACGTAAGAACTCTTTCCCACATTCCGTTGGGTCATCAAACCAGCGTTTATCGCGATACATGATCAGCGAGTAACTTGCCCTCAGCAACTTCTTAGCAATCGTAACTTGCGCGTGTATCTGCTCGTGTGCCGTTGCCGCTTTTGCGATCCTATGGCGATAGATCTCCAACCAATCATCTACATCCATATTCCAGTGTTTTGCAATTTCCCAGCTAGGTTCGAATTCACCATAACAATCTGACAGATCTTCTCCATAGATGCATACGCAGCAGTGCTTAAGCATAAAACCCCAAGTAAAAATATTATCTAGATCGACAATATCACTCACCAACGCTGTCTTAATGGAAACCTCAGTAAGTTGCGGAAAGCTTTTCTGAAAACGCCATTTAATAGTATTAAGTAGTGTCGTTCGGTTATCGTTAAATTCGCGATGAGTGATCACAACGACATCCAAGTTGGAGCGACCAACCTTTGCCGACTTTCTTGCAACACTACCGTAGAGATAAACACTGTGTAGGTTGGTTCCAAGCCCACCCTTGAGGAATTTCAAAAGATCAGTGATTGCCGGTTGGAATTCGGCCTGAAACGGCGAGCTTGGATTGATAACAGGTAATACCATCTTGATTATTTGTCTTTAAAAATGAAAAAGAATACACAAGGTTATGATCTACTAGCTGAATCAATCGATCAAGTTATTCCTTTTATAGTGCGTGGCTTGATATACTATGTCCCAAGCACTTTAAGCCTACCCAATGAAGGTTACACAATGACAGAACTAATTTCTTATGATGACGCTATCGATGTGGCATACGACATCTTCCTAGAAATGGCACCAGACAACCTAGAACCTGCGGATGTCATTCTATTCACTGCACAATTTGAAGACCGAGGCGCCGCTGAACTGGTAGAGACTGGAGACGACTGGGTACAAGAAGTTGGATTTGAAGTTGATAAAGAAGTTTACGCTGAAATTAGAATTGGCCTAGTCAATGAAGCTGACGATGTCCTAGACGATGTGTTTGCTCGTTTACTTATCAGCCGAGACCCAGACAACCGTTCTTGCCACGCCCTATGGAAACGCGACTAGTTCTTACCATTTTAGCTTCGTTTTCATTAGCGTAAAGATTAAGCCTGAGCCTACTTTTAACTACGGCACTCAGGCTTTTTTATTCTCTTTTACTTATCTTTAGCATTCGATTTCAATTATGACAAAAGCAACAAATGGCACCTTAGCTAAAGGCTACTCTTGCATTGGCCTGTTTAATCCTAAAACACCGGAAAACGTCGGTTCAGTCATGCGCGCTGCAGGCTGTTATGACGTAAATTCAGTATTCTACACGGGAACACGTTACGATCTCGCGAGACAATTTTGTACTGATACAAAAGAACAGCATTTAGATATTCCTCTTATCGGAGTTGAAAGCTTAAAAGATATTATTCCTTTGGGCTGTGTTCCTGTTGCGGTCGATTTAATCGAAGGGGCGAAACCTCTTCCTGACTACAAGCATCCACCTCGTGCCTTTTATATTTTTGGCCCTGAAGATGGAACACTGAAAAAAGAGATCACTGATTTTTGTCGCGAAACGATCTACGTACCGACCAATGGTTGCATGAACCTTGCGGCTGCGGTAAACGTAATCCTCTACGATCGAATGGCGAAAGGCGATAACTTTTCAAACCATAAGTGATCTAAGTTAGCGATGAATTGAAGGGCATCAATCTCATTATTGAGGTACAAAAAAACCTGCCATATTAAGCAGGTTTTTTTATTTAACTCATGAAACTCTAGATACGAGTTCTTGGCTTACTCGGCTTACTTGGACGGCCGTTATTCGGTTTTCTTGAACCCGGTTTCGGCTTCGCCTTGTTTGCAGAACCTTTCGGCGGTGCTCCAGCTTCATTTGTTGTCGTACCACGAGTATTCGGTTTTTGACGTTTCTGCTGATTACTGCGGCCTTTCGGTGCATTTGCACGCTCTTCGTGACGCTTAACTGCGCGACGAATTTTTTGGCTACGAGAACGCTCACGCTGACGCGAAGTATTGTTCGCATCAAGATCAAGCATTGTCTCTTTCTCAGCAGGAAGTTCTACTAATGTTCTTAAGTAGTTAACTTCTGTTAGATCAAGCTCTTTCCAACCGCCACGAGGTAATTTCTTATCTAAGTAGATATCACCATAACGAACACGCTTAAGACGGCTTACCGTGGTATCTTGCGATTCCCACAAACGACGAACTTCACGGTTACGACCTTCGTTGATTGCTACATAGAAAGTGTGGTTCATACCTTCACCGCCAGCATAAACAACATCTTCGAAACGAGCCATACCATCTTCAAGCTTAACGCCGCGAACTACATTCTTAACTTTGTCTTCGTTGATTTCACCAAAAACACGAACCAAGTATTCACGCTCAACTTGACGGCTAGGGTGCATCAAACGGTTAGCAAGTTCACCATCCGTTGTAAAAAGTAGTAAACCAGAAGTGTTCGCATCAAGACGACCCACTGAAATCCAACGAGAACCACGGATTTTTGGCAAGCGATCAAATACGGTACGACGACCTTCAGGATCGTTACGTGTACACAACTCCCCTTCCGGTTTGTAATACGCAAGTACACGACATACAACTTCTTCCGAAGCTTTACCAGAAACAGTATGACCATCAATACGGATAACCGCACTTTCGTCTTCTAGGCGCTCACCTAGTTTAGCAACTTGACCATTAATACTAACACGACCCGCTTTAATCAAAGCTTCAAGTTCACGACGAGAACCGTGACCTGCGCGTGCTAGAACCTTCTGTATTTTTTCGCTCATTTATCTACTATCTACCTAATTGTCGTCTTCACAGACGTCGAATGAATATTTTTGCGATCGAATCGCGGTCGCGTATTATCGCAAATTCAATGAAAAAAAGCATCTGTTATTTCGACAAATGCAGATGCTCGTTATCAAATCAGTTTTATTCAAACGGTACCGTATCACCAGCACCAATACGTGAAATCGTGACATCGTCTTCACTAAAATCAACAACCGTAGTTGGTTGCTCACCTAAATAGCCACCATTTAAGATCACATCAACGGCATGCTCCAGACTGTCACGAATCTCTTCTGGATCGGATTCAGTATGGCTATTACCAGGAAGAATCAATGACGTAGACATCAAAGGTTCACCAAGAGCTTCAAGAAGATCTAAGGCAATTTGATTATCAGGGATACGAATACCGATCGTCTTTCTTTTTGCATTCATCAAACGACGCGGCACTTCTTTAGTCCCTTTAAAAATAAAGGTGTATGGCCCCGGGGTATTGCTTTTCAATAAGCGGAATGCAGTATTATCGACTCGTGCATACAGTGAAATTTCAGAAAGATCACGACATAACAGCGTGAAGTTATGCTTGCTATCTAAACGACGAATTTGGCAAATACGCTCTAACGCTTGCTTGTTTTCTAACTGACAACCCAATGCGTAACCGGAATCGGTTGGATAAACCACAATCCCGCCATTACGAATGATTGCTACGGCTTGACTGATCAAGCGAGCCTGAGGGTTTTCAGGGTGTACGTAAAAAAACTGGCTCATTGTAATTCCTCATTATCGAGTCTCTCGACTCTATCTGTGTGGCGTACTTATTGTTCTAAAGGTTTTTCTTTCTCAATAAGAGCCCAATCTTGCCATACTGGCTCAACCCCAGAAGGGAGCCAGAGGTTTCTTCCTAACTCCATCCAAGGTGATGGATAGTGAAAGTCGCTGCCTTGGGAAGCTAATAGTTTGTATTGTATAGCATAATCCGCCAAGTTGCGCCTTTCTTGCTGAGCTTGTTGTGGTTGAGCAACTTCCATTGCATCCCCACCCGCTTCAACATAGGCGCTTAGTAAACGCTTAACCCACTTAGCAGTCAACCCATATCGCCCAGGGTGAGCCAATACAGCTTGCCCACCAGCAGCATGAATCGCTTCTACCGCATCCGTCATTGAACACCATGTCGGTGGCACATAACCTGGATTATTCCGCGTTAAAAATTTCTTGAACACTTGCTGCATTGTTTTGGCGTAGCCGTTATCGACTAACCATTTAGCAAAATGAGCACGCGTAACAGGAGCGTCTCCCGCAATAGCTTGCACCTCTTCAAGCACACCTTCACGTGTTGCCTTACTCAATCGCTCTGCAATTAACGCAGCACGTGAAACTCGATGCGCTTTTTGGCGCTCAATAAGCGCCGCAAGTTCCGCGGAATTAGGGTCAACATTCAATCCAACAATATGAATATCTTTATTTTGCCAAACCGTCGAAATTTCAATGCCATTAATCAATTGAATCGGTAGTTGGTTGTCTTCGATGTAACGATGCGCAACCGGCAAACCATCCAAAGTATCGTGATCTGTGATCGCCAACACTTCGATATTAAAGCCCAAAGCGCGATCGATTAATTCGCTAGGTGAAAACCGACCATCAGAAGCGGTTGTGTGACTGTGTAGATCTATTCTCATTATTCATTACTTTTCGGCTTGACTTTTTACCTTCGCACTAGTTAACTAGTACGCAAATACACTAAATCATTTTTTGGGTTCACTATGTTACAAGAATTTAACCAAAACCATAAAGACAAACTTTCAGTTAATGCAACTGATCTTAGTTGGTGGCGCACTTGGACAAGTTCTTGGTGGGCTAACGTATACTTTTAATTAATAAAATCTATACATTTAGCCCGCTCAATGAGCGGGCTTTTTATTTTGCTGTACATCTCACACTCAACTGAACAATAAAACATCGATATCGGAAGATTGCAGATTGGGTGCGTTCTCGCTTTATGCGACTATGTAGGCAGGAAGAATTAATAAATATTACTCAAGGAGGTCTTGTGAACAAGGCCATTGAAATTAAGAAGCTAGGAAAAATCGACGTCTTGCATACCTCTATTCCGTATGCTCAAGATCCAACTCGTCTATTCCATACATTATGTGAAAACAAAACCGACAGTCTTTTACTTGAGTCTGCTGAGATTGATTCAAAACAGAATCTTAAAAGCCTATTACTGATTGACGCAGCGGTTCGAATTGTCTGTCATGGGCACAAGGTTGTATTTAATGCCCTAACAGACAATGGGCGTAACCTAATTAAACACTTAGCGGGTAACATCCATCAACACATCTCATCCCAACTTGAAGAGAATACGCTTACTATTATCTACCAAGATGATAACGCTTCTGATGATTCAACGAATAACCTCTGCCTAGATGAGGACAGTCGCCTAAGAGAGGCGTCTTCATTTGATGCTCTACGTTTAGTACAACACAGTTTCAATTTAGAGAACCAAGACAAACATGCGATCTTCATTGGTGGTCTATTCGCTTATGATTTAGTCGCAAGCTTTGAACCTCTTGGCGATGCGAAAGCAACGAACCAGTGTCCAGACTATGTATTCTATGTAGCTGAAACCTTGATGATCGTCGATCATCAAACGGAGTCCTGCTCACTTCAAGCTAGTCTATTTGAATCCACTCAGATAGAAAAATGTCAACTCGAACAACGCCTAGAACAGATTAATCACCAATGCCAGTCTCTGGCAAATCTACCTGCTGCTCAAACCGTTGAGTGCAACGATGCAGTTCCAAGTGTCAGTGATGAAGATTTCTGTCAAACCGTTCGTGATTTAAAACAGTTTGTCGTGAAAGGTGATGTGTTCCAAGTTGTGCCTTCACGCCGTTTTACTCTCCCTTGCCCTTCTCCCCTTGCCGCATACAAAGCATTAAAAGAGAGTAATCCAAGCCCTTACATGTTCTATATGCAAGATGAGCTATTTACCCTTTTCGGGGCATCACCAGAAAGCGCATTGAAATACGAAACAGACACAAACCAAGTTGAGATCTACCCAATAGCCGGAACTCGTCGACGCGGAAAACATGCAAACGGCAGTATCAATTTTGACTTAGACAGCCGAATTGAACTTGAACTTCGCACAGACAAAAAAGAGAACGCTGAACACATGATGTTGGTCGATTTAGCTCGTAACGATGTGGCGAGAATCAGCGCCGCAGGCACTCGTCATGTTGCTGACTTACTCAAAGTAGACCGCTATAGCCACGTCATGCATCTCGTTTCTCGCGTGGTTGGGCAACTAAGAGAAGATCTTGACGCTCTTCATGCGTATCAAGCGTGCATGAACATGGGAACCCTGACTGGCGCACCTAAGATCAGAGCAATGCAATTGATTCGTGACGTCGAACAAGCTCGTCGAGGCAGTTACGGTGGTGCTGTAGGCTACTTAACCGGTGAAGGCGATTTAGATACCTGCATTGTGATTCGTTCGGCTTATGTTGAAAACGGAATGGCACAAGTTCAAGCGGGAGCTGGCGTGGTGTTTGATTCCGACCCACAAGCAGAAGCAGACGAAACACGCGGCAAAGCTCAAGCTGTCATTTCTGCCATTCAAGATGCACACCGCAAACCAGAAGCCGCATCTAAAAACCCCCAACAGCAGGAGTCATAAGCATGGCTAATATCGTCTTTGTCGATAACTTCGACTCCTTTACTTATAACCTAGTTGATCAATTCCGCTCACTGGGTCATCAAGTGACTATTTATCGAAACAACATTGCCGCTACAGTGATAGCAGAAGCCATCAATCAACTCGATAACCCACTGGTTTTATTGTCACCGGGCCCTGGCGCACCATCAGAAGCGGGTTGTATGCCTGAACTGATCACAGCACTAAAAGGCAAAGTACCGATGATTGGTATCTGCCTTGGACACCAAGCCATTGTTGAAGCTTATGGCGGCACAGTTGCGGGCGCAGGTGAAATCATTCATGGTAAGGTTTCGATGATGGAACACAGCAATCACTCGACCTATCAAGGTTTACCCTCTCCACTTGCGATTGCGCGTTATCACTCACTCGTGGCAACTCATGTGCCACCAACATTAACCATTACCGCCGAAGTGGATGGTTTAGTAATGTCAGTGGTTCATGAACAAGACAAAATTTGCGGCTTTCAGTTTCACCCAGAATCAATTATGACGACTTACGGAGCAACACTGCTTTCCAACGCAATTGAATGGGCTTTAGACGAAGCACACGCCTAAACGGATTTAGAGGAAAAAATTATGGAATCAACAATGGAAAGCATCATCAACAAATTGTACGACCAACAATCGTTGACTCAGCAAGAGAGCCACCAGCTTTTTGATGTCATTATTCAAGGTGAATTGGACCCAATTCTGATGGCGGCAGCCCTTACGGCTCTAAAAATAAAAGGCGAGACACCAGATGAAATCGCAGGCGCCGCAAAAGCGCTACTTGCCAATGCGAGTCCTTTCCCTCGCCCTGATTATGACTTCGCCGACATCGTTGGCACAGGTGGCGACGGTTCAAACACCATTAATATTTCAACCACCGCAGCGTTTGTCGCGGCGGCATGTGGCGTAAAAATCGCAAAACACGGCAACCGTGGCGTATCAAGTAAATCTGGATCATCGGATCTACTTGATTCCTTCGGCATTAACCTTGCGATGAGCGCAGAAGATACTCGTAAAGCCGTCGATGATCTTGGTGTCGCTTTCTTGTTCGCACCGCAATACCACGGTGGCATCCGTCACGCGATGCCTGTTCGTCAAACCATGAAAACGCGCACTCTCTTTAATATTTTAGGGCCATTGATCAACCCTGCTCGTCCTAACATCGAGTTAATGGGCGTCTATGATGCGTCACTGGTTCGTCCTATCGCGGAAACCATGCTACAAATGGGAATGAAACGAGCGGCAGTAGTACATGGTAGTGGCCTAGATGAAGTCGCAATTCACGGCGAAACCTTAGTGGCTGAAATTAAGGATGGAAAAATCACAGAGTACACACTTCAGCCTGAAGACTTTGGATTAGAAACTTACCCGCTTGACGCCATTAAAGGTGGAGAGCCAGAAGAGAATCGCGCAATCATTACCGACATGCTGACAGGCAAAGGAACCGATGCTCAATTAGGTGCCGTTGCTGCCAATGTCGCTCTATTACTGCGCCTATTTGGACGAGAAGATCTCAAAGCAAATACCCAACATGCGATTGAGGTAATGAATTCAGGCAAAGCCTTTGAGCTAGTACAACAACTCGCGCAACGAGGATAAATAGATGACATCGAGATCAGAAGCCAAAGCAGAACAACTTTCAGAGCACATCTCTATTGAAAATACCGAGATGGCTGAAGTGCTGGTAAAAATTGTCAACGACAAACACAAATGGATTGAGGCGAGAAAACAGTCTCAACCTCTAGAAAGCTTTAAAGCATCGTTGGTTCCATCCGACCGAGATTTCTACGCGGCGCTCTCTGGTGATAAAGCGGCCTTTATACTGGAATGTAAAAAAGCATCGCCTTCTAAAGGGTTAATTCGCGATAACTTTGACCTTGATTACATTGCCTCAGTTTATAACAACCACGCCAGTGCAATATCAATTTTGACCGATGAGAAATACTTCCAAGGTAATTTCGATTTTTTACCCCAAGTTCGTAATCAGGTCACACAGCCTATTTTGTGTAAAGACTTCATGGTTGATATCTACCAAGTCTATCTAGCTCGCCATTATAGTGCCGATGCCATTTTACTGATGCTGTCCGTACTTAATGATCAGCAATACCGTGAACTTGCAGAAGTGGCTCATTCACTAGGGCTAGGCATTTTAACAGAAGTCAGCAATGAAGAAGAACTTGAACGCGCGGTTGCACTGAAAGCGAAAGTGATTGGAATTAACAACCGTAACTTACGCGACCTATCAACAGACTTGAATCGCACCAAAGAGTTAGCGCCATTACTTCCTAAAGGCACCACCATCATTTCGGAATCGGGTATTTATACCCACCAGCAAGTTCGAGAACTCTCCGAGTTTGCGTCTGGCTTCCTTATCGGCAGCTCTATTATGGCTGAAGATGACATTGAATTAGCCGTCAGAAGTGTCACTCTAGGCGAAAATAAAGTGTGTGGATTAACTCATCCCGACGACGCAGCCAAAGCTTATCAAGCAGGTTCCGTCTTTGGTGGTCTTATTTTTGTCGAGGCATCCAAACGCTTTGTGAATCCGGAATCAGCCCGAATCGTAATGAGCGGTGCACCAATTAAATATGTGGGTGTTTTCCAAAACCAATCTATTGAGCAAGTCTCATCTTATGCCATTGAGCTTGGGTTAAGCGCGGTGCAACTGCATGGTGAGGAAGATCAACACTATGTCGACGCATTGAAAGCCTTACTACCGTCCTCAACTGAGATTTGGAAAGCCTATGGCGTTGCTGAAACGATGCCTAGCTTACTCGCCTCTCACATTGACCGTCATTTATTGGATGCCAAAGTCGGCAATCAATCTGGTGGAACAGGAGTGAGTTTCGATTGGGAACTCATCGATGACACAAACAACATTATGTTGGCGGGCGGATTATCGCCACAAAACGCAAGACAAGCAGCAGCATTGGGCTGTTTAGGTTTGGATTTCAACTCTGGCGTGGAATCACAGCCGGGAACAAAAGACAGTCAAAAGCTACAACATGCGTTTGCTGAAGTTCGAGCGTATTAACCACAGCTGAATCCGTAGCAACACTGAGCAATAAAAACGAGTGCTAAAGAACGAATAAATAGCAAATCAACCAAATTAAATGCTGATGTATTAACAATACCAACCGATATGTCAGCAACAAAAAGATAAAAAAAGGGATGTAATCATGGCGAAACTTGATGCTTATTTTGGCGAATACGGTGGACAATACGTACCACAAATCTTAGTACCTGCACTAGACCAACTAGAGCAAGCTTTTATTGATGCTCAAAAAGATCCTGAATTTCAATCTGAATTCATGACGCTATTGCAAGAGTATGCAGGTCGCCCAACCGCACTCACCCTAACTCGTAATTTGACTAAGGGCACAAAAACAAAACTTTACCTTAAACGTGAAGATTTGCTCCATGGTGGCGCTCATAAAACCAACCAAGTATTAGGCCAAGCGTTACTTGCGAAACGTATGGGTAAAAAAGAGATCATCGCAGAGACTGGTGCTGGTCAACACGGTGTTGCCACTGCTCTAGCGTGTGCGCTGCTTGATCTAAAATGCCGAGTTTACATGGGTGCAAAAGATGTGGAACGTCAGAGTCCTAACGTGTTCCGTATGAAATTAATGGGAGCGGAAGTCATTCCTGTTCATTCAGGCTCTGCAACCTTAAAAGACGCGTGTAACGAAGCACTGCGTGATTGGTCTGCAAGCTATGAAGAAGCTCACTACTTATTAGGTACTGCTGCGGGCCCTCACCCTTTCCCAACCATTGTCCGTGAATTCCAACACATGATTGGCGAAGAGACGAAGAACCAAATCCTAGCTCGCGAAGGTCGTCTGCCTGATGCGGTTATTGCTTGTGTCGGCGGTGGTTCGAACGCGATTGGCATGTTTGCGGACTTCATTGAAGAAGAAAATGTACGCTTAATTGGGGTTGAACCCGCGGGTAAAGGTATCGATACCGACCAACATGGCGCGCCTCTAAAACACGGTAAAACAGGTATTTTCTTCGGTATGAAATCACCTTTGATGCAAGATCCTAACGGTCAAGTAGAAGAGTCATACTCAGTATCTGCCGGGCTTGATTTTCCATCTGTTGGCCCACAGCACGCCTACTTAAACTCGATTGGTCGAGCGCAGTATGAATCCATTACCGATGATGAAGCACTAGAGACGTTTCAGCTATTAGCACGTAAAGAGGGGATTATTCCAGCACTAGAATCAGCACATGCTTTGGCTTACGCAATCAAGATGGCTCAAGACGAACCAGAAAAAGAGCAATTGCTTGTCGTCAACCTTTCAGGACGTGGAGATAAAGACATTTTCACTGTACATGACATTCTTGAACAACAAGCTGCAAATAAAGCAGACAACAAAGAAGGAGCGCTATAATGGATCGCTATCAAACACTATTTCAGCGCTTAGCTGACAAACAACAAGGCGCTTTTGTTCCTTTCGTCACTATTGGCGATCCAAACCCTGAGCTCTCTTTGCAGATCATGCAAACACTGGTTGAATCGGGTGCAGATGCGCTGGAGCTTGGCATTCCATTCTCAGATCCTCTTGCAGACGGGCCAACCATTCAAGGGGCGAACATCCGAGCTTTAGAGTCAAAAACCACTCCAAGTATCTGTTTTGACCTGATCGCAAAAATCAGAGCTCAACATCCAGATCTTCCAATCGGCTTATTGATGTACGCTAACCTTGTATTTGCGGGTGGAATCGAGAATTTCTATCAACGATGCGCTGAGGCGGGAGTTGATTCTGTATTAATCGCAGATGTTCCAACCAATGAGAGTGCCGAGTTCGTCACCGCTGCTGAAAAACATGGTGTGCATCCAATTTTTATCGCCCCACCGACAGCAAGTAATGAAACTCTGAAATCGGTATCTGACCTTGGGGGTGGCTACACTTACCTACTTTCACGTTCAGGGGTAACAGGAGCAGAAACCAAAGCGAATATGCCTGTTACGGCTTTATTAGAGCGCCTCAATACATTTGACGCACCACCAGCCCTACTTGGCTTTGGCATATCCCAACCAGAACAGGTTCAAGAGGCCATTCAAGCTGGAGCCGCTGGCGCAATCTCTGGTTCAGCCGTCGTTAAAATTATTGAGAGTCATCTTGAACAGCCAGAGAAGATGCTTAGCCAGCTTTCGAGCTTTGTCTCCTCAATGAAAGCGGCAACTCAAAAATAAACAGTAGGTGAAATAATGATCTGAACTCTGGATCTGACTTACACACGACTTGAACAAAAAGAGTACGATTTTGTGCTCTTTTTTTGCTCTCCTCGCCCATAACACAATAACAATCACCGACTCAAAAAAATAACATTCAACACAAAATATTGTTAAATTTAAGATCTAAAAATCAACTCACATCACCCCCTCACAAGTGTTAACAATCCACTTGTTTTCATAATTCACAATTCATATGGCTAGCATTTACTTTATAAATAAAACACATAAACAATGTGGCACAAACCTCAGCAATCGGTTGCCAGCGTGTGCAATTTAACCCAACGGTACATAAAACAGCACTTTGAGACCATGCGCAATTGTTCTCTCATTGCTAAATATGAAAATTAAGTGTAAAACTACTGCGAGATATTAGTCCACATCTATGCCGTACAGTAGAGACTAATACTGGGAAATTACAATTAAATAGCACAGAGGTTATGGAAGTGTTAAAACAAAACAATTTATTAAGCAACATCGGTGTCCAAGTTGTCATCGCTATGATCATTGGTACTGCCGTTGGTGCCATGATGGGTGAAAGCGCGACAATCTTTGCTCCACTAGGCGCAATCTTTATTAATTTAATCAAAATGCTGGTTATACCTTTAGTCGCAGTTGCACTTATTTCTGGTGCTGCTGGTCTAGGTAATAGCTCTTCTGCTGGTAAAGTTGGTGTGACTACTCTTGGTTACTTCGCTTTGACATCAGCTCTTGCGGTGACACTTGCTCTAATTATGGGTGAGGTTTTCGAACCAGGACGTGGTATCGACGTATCTGGCGTCGAAGGCATGTTCTCTGCTGAATACGCTTCTAAAGGTGAACTACCTACTTTTTGGGCTACCATCACTGGTATGATCCCAACCAACGTTTTCCAATCACTGAACGAAGCTAACATTCTTCAAATTCTTGTTTTCTGCCTATTTTTTGGTATCGCTATCTCGAAACAAGCAAAAGAGAAACGTGAGCCAATTATCAATGGCGTGAACGCAATCGTTGATGCAATGGTATGGATGATCAACAAAGTGATGATCATCGCTCCACTGGGTGTGTTTGGTCTTATGGCTGAAGCTGTCGGCACATTTGGTTTCGGCGCACTGATGGTCGTATTCAAACTGTTCGTCGTTTATGTTGCTGCTATCTTAATCTTTGGTTTTGTTGCTTACCCGCTAATGATCCAAATATTCACTAAGACGTCTGCTAAGAAATTCTTAACCGCAATGAAGAAACCTCAAGCCGTTGCTCTGTCAACTGCATCTTCAATGGCGACACTTCCAGTAACAATGGAAACCTGCGAAAAAGAGCTAGGCGTGCGTAACTCAACAGCATCTTTTGTTCTTCCTCTTGGTGCCACCATTAATATGTCGGGCAACGCAATCTACTACGGCCTTGTTGCGATTTTCTTTGCACAGCTATTCAACATCGACCTTTCGATGGGCGCATACATCGCAATCATCATCACTTCAACACTGGGTGCTGTTGGTCAAGCGGGCGTTCCTGGACCTTCGTTCCTAGTTGTAGCTGTACTACTTGCTGCTGGCATTCCAATCGAAGGTCTACCGCTATTGTTCGCTCTTGACCGTATTTTCGATATGATCCGTACTGCACTAAACATCACTGGTGATGCTGCTTGTGCTGTTATCGTTGATTCATTAATTGAAGATGACGTTGTGAAAGCAGAACTAGAGAAACAACAAGCTTAAACCTAAGCTCAAAAGCTTAATTGTCATAAAAAGCTGCTCTATTTTGAGCAGCTTTTTTTATTCGCAATTAACCGAAAATAATGTCACGAATTCAAACACTCCCACTCTAATTGTCCCCTTTTATCCGACCAAAACAGGCTAACTAATTAAAAACAGTCAAACTATGAAAGTTTTTTCCTTGGTAACAGGTCTTAAACAGAGATAACATTACAAAATCATTAACTTGCCATACAATAAATTACAACAATACTTAAACGCACTGTTGCCGTTTAACTAAAATGGATTTTTGACATTATGAAACGATTTTTTTTGCTCCTTTGTACATCCCTACTCTCTCTGTCGTCCCATGCCGCATCATGGCAAGAAATTGAAGCAAAAGCGGAAGGCCAAGTTGTCTATTTTCATGCTTGGGGTGGAAGCCAAGAAATCAACCAGTATTTACGTTGGGCTGGACAAGAGCTAAACAGTCGCTATGGCATCACTTTTAAACATGTGAAAGTGGCAGACATATCAGAAACGACAGCTCGTTTATTGGCAGAAAAAACAGCAGGAAAGAGTGATGGCGGCAGTGTCGACATGGTATGGATTAACGGCGAAAACTTTAAGTCGATGAAAAACAGCAATCTACTCTTTGGTCCTTTCGTTAACACTTTACCGAGTTGGGAGTATGTAAACCAAGATTTCCCTGTTGATTTTGACTTTTCTGAACCAACCGATGGACTAGAAGCGCCGTGGGGAATTGGTCAACTGGTATTTATTCACGACCAAGCAACATTAAATAATCCTCCTTCTTCTTTTAGTGAGTTACTCAGCTACAGCAAGGCCTTTCCTAATCGTATCGCTTACCCAAAACCACCTGAGTTTCATGGGACAAGCTTCCTGAAAGCACTGCTTATTGAATTGACTCGTAACGATGCAACACTGCAGAAACCAGTTAATGACGCCGACTTCCCACTCGTTACCGCTTCACTATGGAAATACCTAGACGAGTTGCACAAAACCGCTTGGCGTCAAGGTAAGCAATTTCCTGCTGGCTCATCAGAAATGCTTCAGCTCCTTGATGATGATCAAATCGATCTTGCGATCACATTCAATCCAAATGGCGTTTTCTCTGCTCAAGCGAGCGGTAAGTTAGCAGAGACAACTCAAGCATACGCTTTTGAGACAGGCGCACTGAGCAATATTCACTTTTTGGCTATTCCATGGAATGCCTCAGCAAAAGAAGGGGCTCAAGTTGCTATTAACTTCCTTTTAAGCCCAGAAGCACAATCACGCAAAGGCGACCTGAATATTTGGGGCGATCCATCTATCCTACAGTCGCAATATTTAACAGGCAGTGCGAAAAATACCAAACTATTCAAGTCAGTTGCTGAGCCGCATCCAAGTTGGCAAGTTGCACTGGAAAAAGAGTGGCTTAAACGCTACGGAAAATAAAATAGGTCATCACTATCATCTTAATTAAAACGATTAACGCACCACTAAAAATTCAGTTAGGCCCTCAATGTTAAGGGGGCTTTACCTACTGATTATGACGGTATGCATTGTGCCTATCGCGCCAGGTATTGTCGGGGTTATTTTATCGTCACTTGGCTATATTCCTGCGATAGGTCTAAGCCAAGTTTCGCTTAACGGCTATCTAGCGGTTTTTCAATGGAGTGGCAGCGCGCAATCTTTAGGTTTGACCGTTTTCAGCACTCTTACGAGCAGTCTTCTCACTTGCTTGATCACTTTCGCCATTCTACAAAATAGCTGGCAAAGTACTGTCTGGAAAAAGATAGAGAACCTCCTGTCGCCACTACTGGCAATGCCACATGTTGCGTTTGCCATCGGTTTTGCGTTCCTTTTCTCACCTACCGGAATGCTTGCTCGCTTGATTGAACCTTTAGCTCAGTGGCTACCTTTCATCAGTGACCCTTCCTCTCAGAGTTGGCTCATTAAAAACGCTTACGCTCTGGGACTAACCTTAGTTCTGGTCATCAAAGAGGTTCCTTTTCTGCTGCTTATGAGCATTCCCATCATTCAGCAACTTAATATCGACCAAACACACAAAGTGGCCAGTAGTTTAGGTTACACACCAGCCCAAATGTGGTGGAAGTGTGTATTACCACAATGGCTCACCAAAATTCGCTTCCCGATGATGGCGATTATTGCTTACAGTGCGTCCGTCGTTGATGTGGGTTTGATTGTGGGCCCAACCAACCCGCCAACATTTGCGGTATTAGTGTGGCAGTGGTTTAGTGATCCAGACTTGAGCTTGCTACCCCGAGCAGGTGCAGGGGCGATGTTGTTATTTGCTCTTACGCTAGTGCTGATTGGCTTTGCTCGGTTAGTCGAGCATCTCGTGACCAACTACAGCAGACATTGGCAAGTATCAGGCCGTTCTGGCGTAAGCTTTCCGGGCCTTAGCCTATTCATAGGTTTAGCTAGCATCAGTATCATGACGCTGCCTCTCATGCTGCTATGGAGTTTTGCTCAACGCTGGCGATTCCCTGACCTATTCCCAACGCAACTGAGCACTCGATTTTGGATGACAGAGTGGCAAAACGTGGTGCCTACCATCGTTGATAGCACTCTCATTGCCATACTCGCCGCAACCATCGCCCTATTTTTCGCCATTATTTGCCATGAATTCCGAGAAAAAAACCGCTGGCATGTGCCGGGCATTGTGATTGCTATCCCTATGCTGGTGCCTCAACTCTCCATTTTATTCGGCATTCAGATCACCACACTCTATTTTTCTGGCGATGCCTATTTCTTCTGGGTGACATGGTCACATATCTTCTTTGCGTTTCCTTTCGTTTTTTTAGCCCTAGACGGCCCCTGGCGCAGTTACGATCCTCGTATCTCACAAGCGGCTCTAAGTTTAGGAAAAACGCCACTGCATGTGTGGCTAAAAATCAAAGCGCCTATTCTTTTCCCTGCCATCATGTTTGCTTGGGCAGTCGGTATGAGTGTCAGCCTAGCGCAATATTTGCCGACTCTCATGCTGGGAGCGGGCAGAATTTCAACCTTAACAACGGAAGCGGTTGCCTTAGCTAGCGGCTATGATCGACGTGTCACTGCTATTTATGCCATGTGGCAAGCTCTTCTGCCGTTTATTTTCTTCTCTTTTGCGGTGCTTGTGAGTCGCCTTCATCTCGCAAAAACTCGTTCTCACCATCAGCAACCTCAAATTGTTCGGAAGCCATTAAAACATGAGTCTATGCATAAAAAACCTCGCCATATCTAAACATAAAGGCGATCTGCTATTTCCTGTCATCTCGACCCAAGTTAAAGCTGGAGAAGTATTAACCTTGATGGGCCCAAGTGGTTGTGGGAAATCAACGTTATTAAGCGCTATTGCAGGTCATCTATCTCCCGATTTCACGGCACAAGGAACGATAGCGCTTTGTGGTAACACTATTGGCGATCTACCACCACACAAGCGCCAAGTGGGGATTCTATTTCAAGAAGACCTCCTTTTCCCGCACCTTAACATTTGGGAAAATCTTGCGTTTGCACTGCCAAATAGAATCAAAGGAAACGAGCGTAAAGATGCTGCCATGGCGGCTTTAGACAAAGTGGGTCTATTAGAACTTGCCCATGCACTCCCCGACCAAATTTCTGGTGGGCAGCGAGCAAGGGTCAGTTTAGTACGCATGTTATTGGCTCAACCCAAACTGGCATTATTAGATGAACCATTCAGTAAATTAGATAAAGAGCTAAGAGTTCAGTTTCGTGATTGGGTATTTACGCAGCTTAAACACGCCAATATACCAACAATAATGGTGACGCATGACAGTGACGATGTACCACCAAATAGCCAATGCTTAACGTGGCCATGGGGAGATAATCATGCTTGATCGCTTTAGTATCCAAATCATTCGCCAACCCCTCACCTTCGCGGCTAAAAACGCGAATACCGCAGGGCTTACCGCCAATCAAATCACGGTTGCTGGCTTCGCTCTCGGTTGTTTAGCCTTTCCTGCTCTACTTTTTCAGCAGTATCAGTGGGCCTTGTTGTTCATTGTGATCAATCGAATATTCGATGGTTTAGACGGGGCTCTTGCGAGAATTCAAGGGATCACAGACTCTGGTGGCTTCTTAGATATCAGTTTAGATTTTTTATTTTATTCGCTTGTTCCGTTCGGCTTTGTACTGGCAAACCCCGATCAAAACGCTATTGCTGGCGCTCTGCTTATCTTTTCGTTCATTGGCACCGGCAGTAGTTTTCTCGCTTTTGCTGTTATGGCAGGAAAGAGAAACATTAATAATCCGGTCTATAGTAATAAGTCCCTCTATTACATGAGCGGATTAACTGAAGGAACAGAAACTATTGGCTGTTTTGTGTTGTTCTGTTTATTTCCTTCTCAATTTGCAAATATCGCTTATGTGTTTTCAGCGCTTTGCTGGATCACAACCTTTACTCGAATTTGGTCTGGATTTCATACCATTAAAGCAGATGAAAAACAGACGTCTTAGACAATGAGAGGAACAGTAAATGGTGAGGGATGCCAAATATTCAAATTGATTTTCAAATTGAGTATTTGTGGCATAAAAGCAATAAAATAGCGTTAAAACTTTGGCATTTGTTTTGCTAGTTATTCTTCATACACAGTAGTGACCAGTATCGAAATTGCTGACAAACTACTCAGACATGGAGTACAAGTTATGACTGTTCAAAGACACACATACTACGGGCTCATCCATCACGGAATCAAAGCCCTGCTACTAGACAGAATTGGTCACTTTACTGAAAGTGAATACCATCAATACTTAGACTTGATGACAGGAAAATCTTCATGCTTTGCGATGAGTTGTGAAGAGCTTCACTCGACTGTTGAGAACTTACGAAGCGAAGGTTACTTGGAAGATATAAAAGGGTTAATCCCACAATTCCAATCTACAAGTATGATGAAATAACGATCTTTGCTTATTTTTTGTATCCAATTGTCACTATCTGTTTTGCATTGGGGCACTTTTCGTTAGACTGTGCCCAATTACTTAAATAGGATATATCTTGCAACATGAAGCAAATAATTGATTTTATTCCACTAATAATATTTTTCGCCCTTTACAAGATGTATGACATCTATACCGCAACTGGCGCATTAATTGTGGCATCAGCAATTCAGATTGCTATTACTTACTTCATCTACAAAAAAGTTGAAAAGATGCAAGTCATCACCTTTTTAATGGTGGCCATATTTGGTGGCATGACGATCTTCCTGCATGATGAAAACTTCATCAAGTGGAAAGTGACGATTGTTTACACTCTTTTTGCGCTTGGGCTTTTGATCAGCCATATGATAGGCAAATCGGCAATCAAAGGGATGCTAGGCAAAGAGATTACGCTTCCTGATTCAGTCTGGAACAAAATTAACTGGGCATGGGTTGTTTTCTTTAGCTTCTGTGCAGCATTGAACGTTTATGTTGCATTTAGCTTACCACTCGATGTATGGGTCAATTTCAAAGTATTCGGCCTACTTGCTGCAACCTTCGCGTTTACCTTATTAACTGGTGTTTATATCTATAAGCATCTGCCAAAAGATCAACAGCTACCGGAAGACCAGGCATCTAATGATAAAAATGATGGTTAAGCTTTATCATTAGATGATCAATAGATTATTTTTGATATAATCCCGCCATTAAATTTTCAGCGACCGTATTGGTCGCTGATTCGTTTGTCGTTTCGGAACCCTCTAAACATGACTCAAGAAATCAACTCGCCAAAAGGCCAACTTCTTCTTCGTACACTTGCTATGCCTGCAGACACTAATGCTAACGGTGATATTTTCGGTGGCTGGATCATGTCACAGCTCGATCTCGCAGGTGCTATTCTGGCAAAAGAAATTTCTTGCGGCCGTGTTGTTACCGTATCAGTATCAAGTATCACTTTTAAACAACCAGTGAGCGTTGGTGATGTGGTGTGTTGTTACGGTGAATGTACTCGAATTGGCCGCACTTCTATGTCTGTCAATCTTGAAGTTTGGATTAAACCTGTGAAGATTGATGGCATCGGTGATCGATACCAAGTTTGTGAAGCGACATTTAATTATGTTGCAATCGACAGCGAAGGTCGCCCACGCCCAGTAAATCAAGGATAGATTCACAAAATAGCGCTCAATTCGAGGTTAAAGGTGTGAACTTCCAGTACATTGAACGGACTAACTTAGCTGTATAAGCATTTATAGAAGTCAGACATAAAGTAAGGATATTGAATATGTGGTATGTCATCTTTTCACAAGACGTAGAAAACTCTTTAGAAAAACGTATGAGCGTGCGCGCGCAGCATTTAGAACGCTTACAGCTACTGCAAGATGAAGGCCGCCTACTGACTGCGGGTCCTATGCCAGCCATCGATTCAGATAATCCGGGTGAAGCGGGTTTTACTGGTTCTACTGTTATCGCACAATTCAACTCCCTTGCCGAAGCTCAGACATGGGCTGATGCCGATCCTTACATCGGTGCTGGTGTGTATGAAAATGTTATTGTGAAACCATTCAAAAAAGTGTTTTAGATGACCACAATTCGTATAGCCATTGCTCTCATGAGTTCTTTACTTGTTTTATCAGGTTGCGCATCAACTGAAGAGCAGGAAAAGCAACGAATGATAGAGCTTACCGCTCAAAGCCGAGCCAGTGTTCTTTCTGCTGGTTTACCGATTGAGCAAGGCCCGCTTTCAATCATGCGAGCGTCGGCTAAAAATGGTGTGGTTGAATTAATGATGCTCTATAACACCGACGCGAAAGGTGCGAAACCAATCGACAGCGTCATAAAAAGCAGCATGGATTATTACTGCAATAATGTTGAAGTACTTCAAAACCTAGAGATAGGTGTGAGTTACCGAATTATGCTGAGAAACTCTCGCGGTCAGTTGATGGTCGATGAGCTTATATCTCAGCAGCGCTGTGAAAGTTTATAGAACCTATTTCACGTAGGCTGTTTGATGCAATGAAACGAAAAGGTTGATACTGGTTCTCTATTTAAATAGCGAATGTGTATCAACCTTTTTTATTTTAGGTCATTCCATTTTTGTATCACATTAAGCATTCACACTAACGAATTAACGAACAAACAGAATTACCACCGCCCCTTTGACCAAACCCAGAACCTTTTAAGCCAGTTCTACGCGCAATTTCTTCGCCGCAGACACAAGGTTCGCGAGAGCCGCTTCTGTCTCTTTCCAATTACGGGTTTTTAGACCACAGTCTGGGTTTGCCCATAAGCGTTCTGCTGGGATTTTATCCGCCGCTTTACGAAGCAGATCTTCAATCCACTCTTGCGTTGGAATGTTTGGCGAATGAATGTCATAGACGCCAGGGCCAATTTCATTCGGATAGTTAAATTCCTCAAACGCTTTGAGCAACTCCATATTCGATCGTGATGTTTCAATGGTGATCACATCGGCATCTAAATCGGCCACTGACTGAATGATCTCATTAAATTCGCTGTAACACATATGAGTATGTATTTGCGTTTCTGGTTTTGCACTTGCCGCCGAAATCTTAAACGCATCCACAGCCCACTCAAGGTATTCTGCGTGATCACTCTTCTTCAACGGCAAGCCTTCACGGATTGCAGGTTCGTCAATTTGAATAATGTTAATACCTGCATCTTGAAGATCTGAAACCTCATCACGAAGCGCAAATGCCAATTGTTGGGCAATCTCTTTGCGGCTAATATCTTCACGAGGGAAAGTCCAACACAAAATAGTCACAGGGCCTGTTAGCATTCCTTTCATCTGTTTTGATGTTAAGGATTGCGCATAGGTTGACCACTCGACAGTCATTGGTTTTTCTCGTTCGATGTCTGCTACGACAATCGCCGGTTTAACGCAACGTGAACCATAACTTTGCACCCAGCCAAACTGAGTCGTTTGAAAGCCTTCAAGGTTCTCAGCAAAGTACTCAACCATATCGTTACGTTCCGCTTCACCATGGACAAGAACATCCAGATCCAAAGCTTCTTGGCGCTTAACCGCATCAGCAATATGACCTTTTAGCGCACTGTTGTACTCCGCTTCTGTCAATTGCCCCGTGCGATACGCATTGCGCTGAATTCGAATTTCTCCGGTTTGAGGAAATGACCCTATGGTTGTGGTCGGCAATAATGGAAGGCCAAGAACCTCTGCTTGATGCGCTGCACGTTCAGGGTAAGCCGCGCTTCGTTCAGCCAAAGTCTTAGTAATTGAATTCAACCGAGCTTGCACCTTGGGTTTATTGACATGCTCAGCAGTACGACGAGCAACAATAGGTTGACTGTAAGTTTCACAAGCTAGAATTGCGTTTTGGTCGCCATCAAGCGCCGCCCCTAACAGGCTCACTTCGGTCACTTTTTGCTTCGCAAATGCAAACCAACTCTTCACTTCATCTGACAGTTTCTGTTCTAGCTCAAAATCTACCGGGCTATGAAGCAATGAACAAGAACTCGCGACCCACAGCTTATCACCCAGCTTATTTTTCACTGGCTGTAGACGAGCCAATTCAGCACCTAAATCTGATCGCCACACATTCCGCCCGTTAATCACACCCGCAGAAAGTACCCACTCTTGCGGTAATTTTTCAACCACAGAATCAAGTTGCTCAGGTGCGGCAGACAAATCAATATGCAGGCCATTGACAGGCAGTTCAACGATTTTATCGAGTGTATCTGACACCGAATCAAAGTAGGTGGTTAAGAGTAGCTTCACATCACTTTGCAGGACTTGATAGGCAAGTTTGAATGAGTTCAGCCACTCTTTTTCTAACTCTAGCGACAAAATCGGCTCGTCAATTTGTACCCATTCCACCCCTAGTTTTGCGAGCTTGGCTAAAATAGTTTGATAAGCCGTCAGCAATCTCGGCAATAAAGTAAGTCGATCAAATCCATCGTCAACCTCTTTACCAAGGTACAAATAAGTCAGCGGACCTAACAGCACTGGCTTCACTTTATGGCCAGCATTAATGGCTTGGCTTACCTCTTCAAATAACTGGGGCCAACTCACTTCAAAACTGTCATCTTTACTGAATTCTGGCACGATATAGTGGTAATTAGTATTAAACCACTTTGTCATATCCGATGCTGCATTGCCTTCACCAGAATGGTTAGAACAACCACACTCAACTTGAGACTGACCACGACCTACGCGGAAAAGAGTATCCAGATCTGGAAATGCCTTTTCGCCCTCTTCTCCACCAGCATGTCGTTTTGGCGCATGACCAAGCAGTAATGTGGTTGTGAGAACGTGATCGTACCATGCAAAATCACCCGCGGTGGCAAAAGAGAGTTTTGCCTCAGCCTGAGTATTCCAGTTACGAAGCCTAAGTTCGCTTCCTAGTTCTTTCAAACCGTTTTGATCAATTTCGCCACGCCAATATTTTTCTAAAGCAAACTTCAGTTCTCGCTTCTCGCCAATACGTGGGTAGCCAAGAATGTGAGTGGTTGTTTTATTTTCTACTGCTTCAAATCTAGCCATCTTAATATTCCTTATTATTCGCTTAAATAGGTCATTTCGCTCAGTTCACTTGACTACCCTAACGCACTCAAGATGTCTGGATGGCTAAACTATCACGTCAAACGACTCATTGAACAACCTCCAAATATTCATTTTGTTTATGAATTAAATTCATGTTTCTCAGCTCCCCATTAAATTTAATTAATCCATTTAGCCATCTAGATGTTTACAACTCACAAAAAGAGTCGTAGTTTAAGTCTTATAAACAGCGAGAAAGAACTCTGATGTAAGTAATTCAATCACGTAAAAGTATTGATAACGTTCAGAAAGCTTAAGGAATATGAGGGACACTCATGATAGAGCTAAAACATTTACGGACATTAGTAACGCTAAGGGATACGGGCTCGTTAACGGCAACCGCGACGTCATTGCATCTGACACAGTCTGCGCTGTCTCATCAACTCAAAGATTTGGAAGCGAGGCTTGGTGGACAGCTTTTTTTACGTAAGACTCGTCCGGTAAAATTCACGTCTGAAGGTGATATTTTGCTTAAACTGGCTGACGACATAATGCCTAGGATGGCAAAAGCAGAAAATGAGCTAGCAAGCTTGAAAGAAGATGTAAATGGTAGATTGCATATGGCGATTGAGTGCCACTCTTGCTTCCAATGGCTCATGCCTGCACTTAAGGAGTATCAAGTTACGTGGCCAAGTGTCACGTTAGACTTCTCTTCTGGCTTTGGTTTTGAACCTTTACCAGCACTGCTCGCGGGAGAGCTTGATTTGGTGATCACATCAGATATCCAACCACGATCTGAAGTGCACTATGAGCCACTGTTTGATTTCGAAATGCGTTTGATTACTTCTACCCACTCCCCGCTCGCCCATAAAGAGATCATCGAGCCCAAAGATCTCATCAATGAAACGATGCTGTCTTATCCCGTTCAAAAACAGCGCTTAGATGTCGTTAAACATTTTCTGAGCCCCGCAGGCGTTGAGCCCGCAAAATGGAAGCAAGCAGATAATACGTTGATGCTAGTACAGATGGTATCCGCAGGGCTTGGCGTCGCAGCATTACCCAACTGGGCTATCAGTGAATTCTCTCGACAAGGTTTAATTACCAGCAAACCTTTAGGGGAAGGGTTATGGAGACGTTTGTTCGCGGCAACAAGAAATGCAGAAAAAGATAAACATTACCTTCAAGCTTTTTTTAATACCGCTCGCCAGCAATGCAAAAGCCATCTTGATGGGATCAAGATGGCATAACACAAACCTAGTCAATAACAAGGCTACCTACATAACGTTTGCCATTAGAAAGTTTGCTAATAGAACGTTTACAAATAGATAGCTTGCCAATAAATAGTCTGCCAATAGAGAAAGGACTCTATCGGCATCACTGGCTTCAATTTGAAAAGCAAGCACTTTGAAAGCAAGCAGTTAATGAAGCGAATGAATCACGTTCTATTCACTAGTAGGACTTAAACTGATTGGTCAATGGATCATATTGATAGCCCAAACCATCAAGTTTGCCGACGACATTCTGTTCATCCATTTCATACATACTCACTAGCTCTTCAAAGCTATCACACTCTAAACGCAGTTTTTCATTCACAATGCCTAATAGAATACTGCTGTCTAGGCTTCCCACACTGCTCAATTCCATGATCACGCTCCTAGTGGATTTAGTTACTTTAAGCGTAGACCGAATTTTAAGGTCATAATGTGACTTTTTGCGAAATATGATGAAAAATTTCGCAATTATCTCAAACGATAAAAAAGCCCTGTAAACCAATGGTTGCAGCCAACAACGTAAGGTTTGCAAGAGTCAGTTGTAACTTATTCGGAGACTGAGACAAAAATAGATGCCAGCACCAAATAACAATACCGATGATAAGTAGAGCAAAGCTTATTAATAAGCCTTGTGTCGCCAAAGCCAGTGACTCTTCATTGAGACTGTATGCGTGCAACAAGGTCGCCAGCACCACTAGCATACCGCTCAATACGCCAGCGACAGGTAAAATACGATGAAATGCGTCCAATCGAGAGCGAGCAATCAACAGTAACAACTGACCGAAGATCGCCCCTAATGTTCCAATATAGGCAAAATTCACAATCGATGCTGCGATTGATGGCTGCTCACTGATAACAATGCCAACGTAAGCGAGTGCAAGTCCGTTCGCTAGATAGAGCAACCATAACGGCCCTTTATCGCGAGTTTTATTGGTCTGAACCTTAGAGAAAAAATAGAATATCGCAAACACGACTAAGAAAGCTTCAATCTTAATCGAAGCTACTGCGAGCCAAAGTACACCGATCGCAGGCAGCATTTTATGCACTCTTCCTCGCTGACCTGGGCATATATCGCCTTTGACCAAAACTAGGGTTAACACTAGCTGTGCACCTAACAACATAGGCGCGAATGACATTAGAATAGACTCAACCATCTCAATTGCTTCGTAATTTGATTTTATAGGGGGCGGATCATATCAGAGTAAAAGGGTGAGTTCCTAATGGTTCTATTTCATCCATGTTCAATAACAGCGAAAAGCCCGGCAATTGACTAATATCTCACCCATATCAACACATTTACCGTTATTTAATAGTCACAAGCTGTTTTAAAGTGTGCGAATTCCACCATCCAAATAAGAATGAGATTCACTACCTTACTAGCATTAGTCAAAGATAGAAAACACCTAGAAAATCAAGGGGGATGTTCCACTAGCTACTCACATCACATATCGCTATAATTCCCGCCTCAAAGATCAGAGGTCAAAATATGTACAGCGATATCACTCCTATTCATCAATACAAAAAATACTGGGCCGAGTGCTACGGAACCGCACCCTTTTTGCCTACCAGTAGAAAGGAGATGGATGCTCTAGGTTGGGATAGCTGCGACATTATCATTGTCACAGGTGATGCTTATGTCGACCACCCAAGCTTCGGAATGGCTATCATCGGACGCCTTTTAGAAGCGCAAGGGTTCCGTGTTGGTATTATTGCTCAACCTAAATGGGACAATAAAGACGCGTTCATGAAGCTAGGTAAGCCAAACCTATTTTTTGGTATTACTGCGGGTAACATGGACTCGATGATCAACCGCTATACATCTGATCGTAAACTTCGCCATGATGATGCCTACACGCCAAATAATGAAGGCGGTAAGCGTCCAGATCGTGCCACTTTGGTCTATTCACAGCGTTGTCGCGAAGCTTATAAAGAAGCGCCTATCGTACTCGGTGGTATTGAAGCGAGTTTGCGTCGTATCGCACACTACGATTACTGGTCTGATAAAGTCCGTCGCTCAGTGCTGTTTGATGCAAAAGCAGACATACTTCTTTTTGGTAACGCAGAACGTGCCCTTGTCGATATTGCTCACCGCTTAGCAAATGGCGAATCCATCGCGGATATGACCAATATTCGTGGTACGGCTGTTAATTTACCAGCGGAGCCGGAAGGTTTTAAAATCATTGACTCTTCTCGTATAGAAAAGCCGGGGAAAATCGCTTATGTTCCGGTTAACCCATACGAAGTTGAAACCCAGTGTGAAACAAATAAAGACGCTCAATCGGCACAAGATAAGCCTGTTGAAGTTGAAGCAAAACCGATTTATATAAGCCCTTCGCGCCACGATTCTAAAAATACAGCAATACGTTTACCTCCTTTCGAAAAGCTGAACAATGACCGAATTCTATATGCTCACGCTAGCCGTATTATGCACTTAGAAACGAACCCACATTCTGGCCGAGCACTGATCCAACGCCACGCCAATCGCGAATTGTGGGTTAACCAAGCACCTATTCCTCTTACCACTGAAGAGATGGATTATGTGTTTGGGCTATTCTTCGCTCGAGTTCCGCACCCTATGTATCGCGGAGCTAAAATTCCAGCTTATGAGATGATCAAGACATCGATCAATATCATGCGTGGATGTTTTGGTGGCTGTTCATTCTGTTCAATTACTGAGCATGAAGGACGCATTATTCAAAACCGCTCGCAAGAGTCGATCATCAATGAGATGGAAGAGATCAGAGATAAAGTTCCAGGTTTCACAGGCACAATCTCGGATTTAGGTGGCCCTACCGCAAACATGTACCGTTTAGGCTGTTCAATACCTAAAGCAGAAGCGACTTGTCGCCGTCCTTCATGTGTCTTCCCTGTGATTTGTAATAAGCTCAATACCGATCATAAGCACACTATCGATCTTTATCGTGAAGCTCGTAAAGTGAAAGGCATAAAACGTATCATGATTGCATCTGGCGTTCGCTATGACCTTGCGATTCAATCGCCGGAATACGTGCGTGAACTGGTGACTCATCACGTTGGTGGCTATCTGAAAATTGCCCCTGAGCATACAGAGAAAGGGCCATTGGATCTGATGATGAAACCGGGCATGGGAAGCTATGACCGTTTCAAAGAGATGTTTGAGAAGTACAGTAAAGAAGCAGGTAAGAAGCAGTACCTGATTCCATACTTTATTTCGGCTCACCCAGGAACAGAAGATGAAGACATGCTTCATCTAGCTCAGTGGTTGAAGAAAAATAATTTTGAGTGTGACCAAGTACAAAACTTTTACCCATCACCGATGTGTAACGCAACGTCAATGTACTACTCAGAAACCAACCCACTGAAACGAGTGAAATATAAAAAACGCGAAGACGTCCCTGTACCTAAAGGGGAACGTCATCGTCGATTACACAAGGCTCTATTGCGCTACCATGATCCAGCAAACTGGCCGATCATTCGTGAAGCTCTGATTGAGATGGGGCAAAAACACTTAATTGGTGACAAGCCTCACTGTTTAGTGCCTGCTGAAGACTTAGAAACACAGACTCCAGCACAACGCCGTAAAACAGGGCGACATGGTGCAAACCGCTTTGCGACTAAACACTCAAAAGGTCAACCAGGATTGGGTGGTGAAAAAGAGCGTAAATCGCCAAATGGTCATTCGAAAAACAACCATTCACCAAGTAAGAATGGTAACGGTAAACCGACAGGTCAGCGTAACTCGGCAAATAATCAACAAGGTGAAAATCCAAGCCGAAGCAAACAACGCCCTCAAGGTTCTAACCAAGCGAAAGCGAATGGAAACCCCCAAGGTGGAAATGCAAAACCGAAAGGAAATCGTAAGCCTAAACATCGTTAATGGTGCAAGCGGGCTTACTTCAGGTCTATAAATAATAAAAAGCGCAGAGAGATCTGCGCTTTTTTGTATCCGTAACATTAAATAACTTAACGTTAAATTGCTAACATGAACTTGAAGCCTTGAACACCCATCGAGAACTCAATAAAAAGTTACTTATCATTCCCGCCAGTACACCTAACACTAAGGCGATATAGACATACCATCCATCGGGTCCAATCCACTCCAGGCTCAATTTAAACACCACAAAGTTAGGCACCGCAGAAATAGATGCCGCTAGGATAAATTTTTTCCATTGCTGCAAACGAGGAGCGTCTTCAACGTCACTAAATGTATAGATTCGATTTCCTAGCCAAGTCGTTGTAGCGGCACCAATGAAAGCTATAGTTCGAATCAGCATCAGGTCCCAATGAAAGAATATATTCAACGTCGCAAAGATGGTGGCATCGACTATGAAGCCGATGCCTCCCACTACAGAAAACTTAATCAGTCGTTGTATCATTTTCAATCTTCATGCAGGTAAAAAGTGAACGCTTAGATACCGCGGTAAATTCCATTCTACAATTCAGCGATAAATCCTTAATAAGCGTTTCAACAGGTTCCATCTTTCCAATGAGGTAAAAACGATCTAAGTTAAAGATCTGCTGATTCGAGGTAAATCGTTTAGCCTGCCCTCGACTATAAAACTGGCCAGAGAATGGTCGTTTACCTACATAAAAAGCAGGCGCACTGTCTTGGATTTGTTCAAAGATAACGCGATCACTTCTGCGCTCAGCTTTACCGAGATTAAGCATCAATAGTGCAATCATCAGTACTACAGGTAAAATACATGCGACTCCTGAAAACCACTTCAAATCTTTCTCTTTTATCAGCATAGCAATCATGAGACCAAGAGCGGGTATTCCTGGTAACACGTATGCAGGAAGAATATTTCCAGCCGCAGTAAAGAGTACTAATGGAGAGATCAACCAACATAATAAAAAACTAAACAGCCCATGGTGAGTAGTACCGACGTCTTTAATCATAGCTCGTCTTCGCCAAGCTAAAAACGGTAGAACAATAGACCAAGGAGCCGCTGCTTGTAGCCAGAAGACCCAAATCATCCCCTTCACTTCATCATGAGCAGAGCCGTATAGATCGCCCTCCCATCCACTGACGACGAAACGTTTAAAATGCTCCCCGACAATGAAGTAATCAATAAAACCGGGTGTTTTCAGTTCCGCTAAAATGTACCAAGGTAAAGCCACACACAGCATAGCAACTGAACCAAAGACAATTGGGAAACGACGCCAAAGCTCACGAAATCCATTCAGAAAACCATGTTGAAGTATAAGCCAAGGTAAAACTGCAATACCCATAATAACGATCGCTACGGGTCCTTTCGCCAGTAGTCCCATGGCCAGCCCTAAAAACCCGATTATTCCCCATGCAAATCCCGCTTTTGTTGCTTTGTTGTCGAGCCAGCAAAAGTAAAAACCGACCATGGCAATCGTCATCGCTAAGGTTAGTGCCATATCCGTCATAACGGCACCAGCCGCAATCGAGAAGATACCGCAAGTAGCAAGCACAATACCGGAAACTAACCCACTCACACCCACTCTTCTCGCCATGTAAGCAATCAGAAGAATGGTGGCCACTCCAGCCAACCAATGCGGTGCTCTTACTGCAAATTCATTCAGTCCAAAAATTTGAATGCCGTAAGCGCTCATCCACGTAAACAGCGGTGGTTTACCCCAAAAAGGAATCCCGTAATCAAATTGTGGCGTCAACCAATTGCCAGTTTCGACCATCAACCTTGCCATTTCACCGTAACGAGCTTCGGTCGTATCCATTAATGGGTAAGCGGCTAATGAAAGTAATCTGAGTAAAAGTGCAAAGCCAAGTAAAATCCAGAGGTGATTACGCTTGATGTCAACGTTCAGTTTCATGCCATCGCCTTTAAAAAAGTTGTATGTTGTTTCGCTGGCTGTTCTGAAATTGATTGAACGAGATACAACGGCCTTGCTTTCGTTTCAATAAATATTCGACCTATGTACTCACCAAGTAACCCAATACTCAATAGTTGAATCCCACCAAGGCCAAGCATCACAACCATCATGGATGGGTAACCACTTACGGCTTCACCATACATGACTGTTTTCGTTACAATAATTGAACCGTATACAAAAGCAGTGCACGCAATCAGCGCACCAAGGACGGTCGCTATGCGTAATGGGCGGATTGAGAACGAAGTAATACCATCCATCGCTAACCCAAACAGCTTTAAATAATTCCATTTTGTTTCACCACAAAAGCGAGCATCACGTTCAAATTGCAGCGTAGATTGTTTAAAACCAGGCCATGAAAAAATGCCTTTCATATAGCGATTGCGCTCTGGTAAACGATTGATATGATCAACCACTTCACGGCTTAGTAAGCGAAAATCCCCGACATTTTCGGGCACTTTCAACTGAGCCATTGAGTTTAATACTCGATAGAATGACGCAGCGGAAAAACGTTTAAACCAAGATTCCCCATGTCGATGACTGCGCTGCATATTGACCACATCAAAGCCTTTGCGCCACTCTTCCAGCATAGAAGGAATTAACTCTGGTGGATCTTGCAGATCGGCATCAATGAGAATGACAGCAAGCCCTCGACAGTGCTCCAATCCAGCAGACATCGCCGCTTCTTTACCAAAGTTTCGACTCAGCCCTAAACTAATCACGTCGCAACCCGAAACAGGAAAGCTCTCCACTAACGCCTTACTATTATCAGAACTTCCATCATCGATATAAATTATTTCACAACGGTCATCTAAAGCATCAAGAACGGCAGTCAACCTAGAATGGCATTCAGGTAACACCTCTTGCTCATTGAAATAAGGCACAATAACCGAAAGTACTACTGGCTTCTCAAAGTAGTTTTTATGTAGTGTATTCATTCATGCAACAATCTATAAAATTGGATTTGTTTGCATTGTCTACTAGTCAATGTGGAAGATATGTCGTTGACATCTTTTTCACATCAAATCATGATCATAGGAAAGCACCTTTAAACGTAGATTTTAAAAATGAAGAAAGTACTGTTAGTTGAAGATAACCGAGAAGTCGCTGGCGTTTTATTTGATTACTTCGAATGCATTGGAATGGAACTGGATTACGCAGACAATGGCGAGCTAGGCTTACAACTGGCTCTCGAACAAAGCTTTGACATCATCATTCTTGATTTAATGCTACCGCGTATGGATGGGTTAACCGTTTGTAATCAACTGAGAGATAAAGGCAACTGCACTCCAATATTGATGTTAACCGCGCTAGATAACCGCGAAGATATGCTTAAAGGCTTTGAACATGGTGCTGATGACTACCTAACAAAACCTTTTGATTTAGACATCCTTGAAGCTCGAATGAATGCTTTAATCAATCGCTATCGTGGCAGTGTAGCAAGCACCAAAATGAGTTATGGCTCCCTGGTTATCGATCAAAAAACACATCAAGCTTACCGAGACTCCAAACGACTCTCACTAAATCCAACAACCTATACAATTCTTGAGTTATTGTGCCAACAAGCACCTGAAATTGTCACTCGCGAACAGATAGCAAACAAACTTTGGCAAGAAAACGAACCCAACAATGACGTTCTGAGAAGTCATATCTATCAATTAAGAAATCAGCTTGATAAGCCTTTTTCTTCCCCAATGTTAATTACAGTGCCAAAAGTAGGGTTTCGTTTGGAGGTAGCCAGTGATTAATACCTTTCGCTCCAGCACAAAAAGTTTAACGGGCAGGTTAGCTCTATTTTTCGCACTGCTATCGACCGTTGTCGGAGGAGTGAGTTACACCATTTTTTACAGCGCAATACATTGGTCAGAAGATAGAGTTGGCGAGCGACGGATCATACTTGATCGTAACGAAGCTATTTCTCGTTATCAAGCTGGTGAAGATGGGGTCATCACCATTGATATATTAACAGATGCCTATAATGACTGGGATCTCATTCCGAAGGAGTACTTACCTTTCTTTCAAGATAAGACTTTTTTTCTAGGCGAAGTGGGTGACGATCCACATTCAAGAATGGTCTATGTAGGTGAGTTTTCAAAAAATGGCACTCAGTTTCCAATAATTCTATTAAGTGAAATCGACAAAGTTGAACTTCAACTAGATGAAATTATTTTTTCTGTCTCTGTTGTCATGGGGCTTGTCACAACCTTGATGTTACTATTCGGCGCACTACTATACCGACTTTCGCAACGTCTGATCGAGCCAATTAATTCATTATCCAAACAACTAGAAACCAATAAAGGCAAAGTGGATCAAGCATTTTCAATCAATAATGGCGCTGCTGTTGAGTTTAAATTGTTAGCCGATCAGATGAACCATTATCGGCATGAAATCAACTCTCTTTTGAAGCGGGAGCAGGCATTTGCACGCTACGCGAGCCATGAACTCAGAACACCACTGACTGTCGTTAGAGGCTCAAATAAACTATTGAGCCGTGGTGATAATAATGAATTTCAGACAAGACAGATCAAAAGAATCGATGATGCGGCGTATCAGATGTCAACCATGGTCGACGCCTTACTCGGTCTAGTGCGTTATGAACGTGACCATGATTCAGAGCCAATGCGAGAATTTAGTGAATCTGAACTCAAATCGATTCTTGACCAAAATTCGGAACAGGCCGTTTTAAAGCAAATAAATGTGGAATGCACCATTGAATCCTCACCTCAAATTCAAGCGACTACAGCGGTCATGAACATGATCATTGGCAATTTAGTACGAAATGCCATTGCTGCAACGAACCAAGGCGTTGTTGAAGTAAGGATGACGTCAGAATATCTAAACATTAAAGATCAAGGTGAAGGGCTAACTGAGAAGCCTTCCGCAGATGGCCATGGCTTAGGCTTGCTCATTGTTGATGATTTATGTTCACGATATGGCTGGTCTTTCTCACTAAGCAACCATAAGTGCGGAGGCTGCGAAGCTGTCGTTACGTTTCCATCACTTCAAAAATCAATCCCCCTAGCGACTCATAACTGATTATCGCTATCCGCTTATCTACATTAGCGGATAGCGGTAAATTGTATTCTATAATTATTGTTGGTTTACTCTTTAACCATACTACTAGATACTGTGCCCAACTTAGTTAAACATTTTGTTGTATGAAATTAGACAATAGCCCTATAACCCAACATCAATTTCAGAAAAGCACTTTCTTTCTTAAGCGTGATGACCAACTCCATTCCCACTTTTCAGGTAATAAAGCTCGTAAATTTATGAACATACTAGAGAGTGACTACCCTAAAGTCACCACTCTGATATCTTATGGATCTGCGCAGGCCAATTCATTCTATTCATTAGCTGCATTGGCTCGAATAAAGGGTTGGTCTTTCGAGTTTTATGTTGATCATATTCCGGCATCGGTTAAAGCATATCCAAGAGGTAATTATCGTGGAGCGCTTGAACTTGGCGCTAATATTATTGATCTTTCCGAAGTTGCACCAGAACTGCATCCAAAATCTTATATTGAAGAGATTCGACAGCCAGCCGAAGAATGTTTGTATGTTGAAGAAGGTGGCCGATCTCCTCTCGCCGAATATGGCGTGAAGCAACTCGCAAGAGAGATACTGAGTTGGGTTCGATTTGAACCGAATCATAATTTCGTGGTTGCCCTACCTTCAGGGACGGGGACGACGGCACTCTATCTTCATAAGCATTTAAAAACACATAACATTCCTGTGATTACCTGTGCCTGTGTGGGTGGGAATGATTATCTGACAAGCCAATTTGATGAATTAGGTGAAAGCGATCACCCAGAAATTTTGTCTCTGGATAAAAAGCACCACTTTGGCAAGCTCTATCAACAAGATTACCAAACGTGGCTAAATTTAGAGCAACAAACCGACATTGAATTCGACCTGCTTTATGACCCTCTCATGTGGCAATGCTTAGACCGATGGAGCGCAGAAAACCCAGAGAAAACCCTACTGTATATTCATCAAGGTGGGCTACTCGGTAATGAAACGATGTTGCCGCGCTATCAAAGAAAGTATCCACAACTCGCAAGCTCTATTGACAAGTAACCATGCTCACTTTAATGCTCCCTATTTGGATAAGGAGCATTCTATTAATGTTGACCCTAATTAGTTTGAGTCAATCGTGAGCAGCGCTTTATGCTCTTCAGTTTTAAGTTTTGTTTTGCTATCCATGATGAATACGCGGTTTGCTTGCACTTTATTAACCAATAGCGACGTTTTGATTGCTTTCGCTCGCTCCTGAGCCAATTCACCTAACTCTTGGTACGAGACGTCTTGTGCCGAAAGCAGTTGGTTGTATAAACTAATGGAAAGCGCTTTAGATATTTGTTCTGGCTCTGCGACTTTTTCCTGTAAAGTTAGACGCTCTTGAGCAAGATCTATTTTTAACTCTTCAACGGCTAACACTTCTAGTGCTTCTTTCAGCGGCCCAGTCTCTGGAATACGGCTCGCACTTAAATCTTCAGGAAGCCTAGCAAGACCACTTTTCTTTAATAGTTTCTGCTGTAACTCGTCTTCTGCTATTTTAGCCGAATCGTCTTTAATAGAGACGGAGCCTTCAACGCTAAGGTTTAGATTCGGCCTTGCATTGAGTGCTTTTGCGAGTAAAACAATTTTCTGTTCACCAGCCTCATTCAGCTCTGAAGTCCCCGGTTCAAATTCGACATAATCGAGCTCTTCATCACTGCCAACCATATCCGCTAATAATGAAAATGGAGCGGTAACCGCTTTCGTGATCAGGTTTTCCAAGACGGTTAAAATTGCACCGCCGAAGCTAAAGTCAGGGCTATTGACATCACCAGAGACTCCAAAACCAAGATCAATAACGCCATCCGTATCTTTCAACAACCCAATCGCAAGCGTGACAGGTAGACTCGTCGCAAGATCAGATTCACTACGTTTACCTAGCGTCAATTGATCCACAACAACGTTATTTTCGCCTTCCAAGATATTGTTTTCTAGACGGTAATTGATATCTATAGATAACTGACCTTTATCAATGTAATACCCCGCATAAAGCCCAGAATATGGACTTACCGATGTCAATTCAGCACTCTCTAATTTGAAATCCAAATCTAGATAAGGAGGCTGTGCTAGAGGGTTTACTTCTCCAAGGATGGTGACCGGTGCGTATTTATCAATTTTGCCTTTGATATCCACTTTCGCACGAGTTTGAGGATTGGATGAAATATGCTGAATACTGCCTTCTAGCATTTCAATTCCTGAAGCGAAGTTCGGAACCAATGAGTAATCAGCAAAAAAGGCAGAGCCATTTATAAACGCAATTTTATCAATATCAAGCGACAAGGTATTTTTATCACTACCTTGTTTTTCCTTAGAAGTAGAGGCTACAACCTGTGGTTCAACCGATTGAGAGGACGTTACTGAGGACGCTTTTTTTCCTTCTGTTTTTTGAGCTTCTGTTTTCTTACTTTCTGCTTCTACGCTCTCTTGTTTTTTCGTTATTTGACCAATATTAGTCAATCGATCTTTCGTTACAAGAACTTTAGCATACGGTTTGTTGAATAAAATAGTATCGATTTTCAACCGTTTTTTCTGCTGGTCAAAATGTAACGCTTCCAGCGACATACTCTCCCACTTAAGCAGAGGTTCTTTTTCAAGCACATCTTTTATGACTAAGTTATCTATTGAGCTTTGCCCTTGAAAAATAGCTTTTCCTTTACTGTTGGCACTCAAGGAGCCTTGTGTACTGAGCGTACCGTTATCCACAATAAGGTTGAGATGCGGAGCGATGTAGCGTTGAAACTGTGTCAGATCCAGCGATACAAGTTTCATTTTCGCCACAAACTCTTCATTCATTAAGTCTGCTGTGCCTTCCACACTATACTGGCCACGAGCCTGAGTCGGCGCTTTGTTAAACTCTGAGCCTATTGCTAAATCAAGTTTATAGTGAATAGGATCAGTTAAATCACTGTTCAGCGCACCCGTTTCAAAATCTAATGGGAAGATTCGCCAGTGCATATTGTCACTCACAAAACGATCTTCGAGGTTCAAATCTGCTTGTATAAGTGCAAATTTTTCCAGATTTACTCGCCATGCCGCATCTTGAGAAGTATCACTTTCTGAGGGCTCCGAAGTGATGACATCTACCTGTTTTTGCTCTCGGTTAGTTGGAGTGAAATAACGAGGTAAGTCTACCCCCTTACTATTTAATGCTGCATCCCCCCATAAACCTGTAACCGATAATTCTTGAAGATCTACCTGTTTATCGGCAGTACTTATTTTAATACCATCAAGTGCCAGTTCATCCAATTTCACTTTGGGCTTACCATCATACTCAAACGCTAAATCATCGATAGAAAATCGCCCTTGATTAAGCTGAATATTGATTTGTTCTTGCAATTCACTCACAGAGAAATGTGAGTTGAAGTTAATGGCACCACGACTCAAATCAGCGCTGATGATATTTTCACTTAGCGGCCATAAGGGTGGTAACTGGATCGCAGATACCCCGATGTCGCCTTTTGCGAGTAGCGGCTGAAGTTGAAACTGCCCGTTAAATTCAATACGACTCTTATCGCTTCCAGACAGTTCTAGAACAAATTGGTTTGTCGATAGAGGCGTTGCAGCTGCACTCTTCTGCGAAGCATCAAAGACTTGGGCCTGAGTATCAAGTTCGTTTAACTCAAAGTTAATGTCCTGATAGCCAAGCGTTACGCCTGTTTGTCTATCGTGAATGTCGATGGCAGCATTCGATAAATTGATTGTCAGCGCTTTAAAGGGAAACACTTTTTCAACAGTCTGATTTGATTCTTCCTGCTGGATTTCGGAGGAGGACTTTTGAGGTAAAGCCGCAATATGCTCAATAATGTCTGTAAAATTAAACCTTGTCGACGCGCTATCTTGGCTTAATCTCGTCAGTTGAACTTGAGGCTCTATTAGAGAAAAATACTCTAATGTCGGTGTTAAAGTGATAATACTTTGCCAAAAATTAAACTGTGTTTTTAACTGCTTAAAATGAACAAAGCGATTGATTCCATCACTCTCTGCGATCATGAAGTCATTAACTTCAATCCTCAGTAGAAAAGGATTCACTTTAATGTCTTGAACGCTAACATCACGCCCGATGAATTGGTGAAGCTGTTTTGGTAATTGGGACTCTATGGCAGCAGGTAAAGCTAAACCTATTAACAATGCATAAGAAGCATAGGCCGCCACAATATAAGTACCGATTCGAATTGAACGGTGAGCCAACTTAAAACGTTTAATAGCCGCACTAAAGACACTTTTCATACCGTGATTCCTTGCCCTGGTATCCAGATTCTTGTTTATTTTTATGAAGATAGACTCTTGCCAATCAGTAGTAACAATATCTGATATCAGTTTGCTCAGCCAGTATTTAAGCCTAATACTCTGACTTAGGTATGCTTTCATCAGATCTCACACAGCATGCTATCAGCAGCTCGCTATGATAATACCAAGCGGATGAGTATAAGAGGTGTTACTGGAGACAGGTTTGCATTTCCTTACCGGCATAAAAAAAGACGCCCTAAGACGTCTTTCTTCAAGAATGTGGCGGTGAGTGAGAGATTCGAACTCTCGGTACGTTGCCGTACACACACTTTCCAGGCGTGCTCCTTCAGCCACTCGGACAACTCACCGTATTTCGTTAACTGCTTGGTCAACGAGGCGCTAATTTAATGATTTAACTCATTTCGGTCAAGTGAAATTGGCGAAAAAAGTCAGATTACACGTTTGTTTGTTCATTAAGTAGCTAATTAGATCAAAATAAAACCAAAGTAAGCAAGTTAAGCCGTTTGGTAATAGCCAGGAACTTTAAACCACTTACGGCACATATCTAAAAAGTAGCCATATAGCACCCCCATACCACAAGAGATGACGGCATTACTTGAAACTGCTGTAATAATTTGATCGGTCGATGCCCCAACTGCAAGCAGAATGCCTGCATATACTGGTGACTGGAAAAGGACATATGCTAATAGATCAGAAACATTCTTCATTAGTTTTGATGTTGATACTTTATAACCACTGCGTATGAACCAATCTCGAAATACTCCATAAGGCCAAGCAATCGCGATATTTACGGGAATAGATAGAACACGAGATGCCAAAGATTGTTCAAAGCTCATTCCTGAGATGAACACTTCGACAATCATTCCCGAAATAAAACAAAATACAACCATTGCAAACGTATCTGCTGCCGCATTACGAAAACAGAATGCTCCATTAGCCTTCATTACCACACCCCAACACTTATCACTACCAAATCACAATTAAACCGCAATATAAAACCAGCTTTAAATTACCAGCCAGTTATTTGCGCTATTAAAACACATATTTTGCAGTGATAAACATCAAAGTAAGAACGAGAGGGTAAATTAATAACTAATTAAGATAAAAAAAGCAGCTTATAACACTGCTTTTTGTACAACTGCTCAATAACTAGTCAAATAGCGAGTATTATCAGTAAGTAAATTACATTTTAGTTATTTATAAGAAGTAAGGTTAACTGGTCGAGATCACTTTGCTTCGGTACGGCATTAAGTTGCAATGATGACTCTATGTTTTGAAGCAAAATGGCAAGATCGGGAGATAGTGGCCTTGAGCATAAATGTTTAAGCTGATCCAATGTCGCGCTTGCTTGAGAAATATGCAAATTTTCAAGCTCAATAAAGAACTGAACAAGAAGTTCTTCTACATTTTTTACGGCTGTTGACTCAGTTTGGTACTGATATAGTTTTCTGGCGTAACGATACAACGCGTCATCCAGTTCACGTTCATCTATCGGTTTTGCAATAATATAATCAGCGCCAACCCCTAGCATCCTCTCACGAGTTTCACGAAATACGTCAGCTGTACATCCAAAGATCAGAACCGTGCTTATAGGGGGGCTAAGTGATCGAATACCAGAGATCGACTCAACACCGTCCATCACAGGCATGTGATTATCCATCAAAATTAAATCAAACTTCTGCTCCGCAACGATTTGAAGAGCTTCTTCTCCATTTCCAACACATACACATTCAAAGCCTTTATTCTTCATGAAGGTTTCAATAATGATGGTATTAGTCCGATTATCTTCAACAATCAATACCCGCAATCCTGAGTAATCTAACTTCTGTTGTAACAGGGATTGTTTTGAGCCTGGTTTACATGCGGCAATCTTCACTTTTACTTCAAAGCTAGTACCTATTTCTTCCTCACTAACAACCGATACTCCTCCGCCCATAAGCTCCGCGATCCGTTTAACAATCGTAAGGCCAAGCCCTGTTCCGCCAAAACGACGTGTTGTACTGGATTCAGCTTGTTCGAATGGATTAAAGATTCGTTTCTGCGCCTCTTTCGAGATTCCGATCCCTGTATCTTTAACTCTTATAGATAAAAACTCGCTTCCATCTTCTTCGTACTCTTTTAAATACACCTCAACAAAACCACGAGACGTAAACTTCACCGCGTTATTAAGAAGATTAAATAATATTTGCCGTAAGCGCGCTTTATCCGAGTAATACCAACGTCCAGCAGGAATCTCAGAGTACACTTTAAATTGAAGCTCTTTTTCAGTGCATAATGTGTGATAGACACTATTAATGCTGCCGACAATTGAGTCGATTGGGAATCCGCTTCGATCTAGTTCAAGATGACCTTGTTCAATTTTAGAAAAATCTAAAATCTCATTGAGTAGCGTCATCATGTGTTCGCCAGAGTCATAAAGAGTTCTTAAATATTTTTCTTGAGCCTCTGTAAGCTCAGTTTTAAGTAGAATTTGAGCCGTTCCTAGCACCCCATTCATTGGCGTACGGATTTCATGAGATAAGGTTGCCAAAAACAGGGATTTTGCTTCAGTCGATGCTTGCGCTTTGATTTTCTCTTCTTCTAAATAAACCGTTTTCTCATTAAAAGCGTCAACCAAGTGCCGTATTTCATCCCTGCTCGAGTAAGCAATTTCAATGATCCCACCCTGCTTCGATTCGTCCACTTTTCTGGCGATGACGGTTATTGGATTAATTAAATACCGATTAAGAAGATAATAGCCAGCCATGACACAAATAAGCAGTAATGGCACTATACCTAATTCGATATTCATCACTTGCTCGAATACTTCATCGGACACTAATCGTTTAGAGTTAACCACTTCAATTTGCCAATCAAAAGCACCGAATGTATAGCGACTGATGTATATATTATCGACAACCTGAAAATTGTGTTCGGTTAATACTTTTCCATAATTATCACGCAACACCACGCCAAGATCGTACTGTTCAGCATGCTTTTTAACAAAATCAATCAAACCAGCCAAAGACAAATCAACGGTTGCGACGCCTGCAAATTGCCCGTTTAAGTAGTAAGGCGTAGACGCGGTGATCATTTGTATGTGTGTATAGGGATCGATATATACATCAGACCACGAGATAGTTTTTTCTGGTCGTCCAGCCACTTCGGTGTACCATGACTCCTTATGATAACCTGCCGCTTCTGGGTTATTCCAAGAGACTATCTGATCGATCTCACCAGTATTGTTTCTGTTGTAAAACAAGCTTGAATAAGGGGTGTTGCGATCAATGCTGTAAGGCTGCGGCCAAATGCCACCACTCACTACAATGTTATCGCTTAATAAAAAGATGGACCGAAAAACCTCGTCGAGCTTTTCTTGGGTTTGATCAGTTTGCACAATGCCGACTATTGAGAATAGAACCCCTAAAGAGCTATTGAGTGGTTCATTGATTTGTGCGGAAAGTAATTCTGAGCGCAAGTCTAAATTGCGGACAAGTTTATCCCTTACTGGCGGCTCTACCACCCAGTAGGTTACGCTGCCAATAATTGCAATGAAAAAGCAAAGGTAAAGACCCAGTGCTATGATGCTTTTTTTCTTAAGTGACGAACGTATATCCATATTTCTTCGATACTTTTCAATTATTCATTAAAATTTATAGTGATTAACTCAGCACATCAAGTCTTTTTCCCTTTGCTATTGCTTGGTAAGATAGCCACTTCATTCTACACCCTCTTAACTGATACGGTATTCTATTTTGACATTACAAGAAATTCTGTCTTTACCAGAACTCGAAGATAAATTAATTAATGAAGCGAAAACATATGGATTCGTGACGGCAATGGCAGCCGCTCCGAACGTCTTAACACCGCACGAATGGCTTTCGTTTCTATGGGGGGGGGAAGAAACCGCTCCTTTTTCTGATGGTGAGCAGCTAGAAGCTTACGTTGAAAGAGTCATTGAACTGTGGAATAGCTTCCGCCCTGCACTTCTTGAAGGTGAATGGGTTTGGCCTACCATTTGCCAGCTGGATGAAGAAGAGATTGTGAATGAAGCCACACGAGATTTTTGTGAAGGCGTTCTTCAAGGCTGGCAACTTAGTCGTGATGACTGGGAGACATTAATGCCAGAAGAGAGCGAAGATAACGCCTTACTCGGTGGCGTGCTGCTCTCTTTAAGTATGCTTTACGATCCAGAGACATCAATCACGGCCTTAAAAGAACAAGGCATTGAAGGACTTGAGCAGTTTGAAGAGATATTTAATGCGATGCCAATTATGCTATGCGGTCTAACCCAAAAAGGCGTTGCATTAGCTGAGAATCAATAAGCTCGATAAAACGATCTCATTAAAGTAAACATACCGTTATTAGAATAAACAAAGGCCAGTATTCATTGGCCTTTGTTTATTATTCATCGACAGAAGCTTTCATTTATATCTAATTGAGCTTATTCCAATCAAAGTGCTCAAGCCTTTCATCAGCAATATAAAAAATCTTCGTCCCAGGTTTAACTACCGTTTTTAACTCAGGGTTAAGTTCAATCCCCTCGCCTGCATCTATTGCAATCAGTGTTGCCTGATGCTCGGATTTGAACATATGAAAAATAGGCTCAATCAGTGTTTCATCTTTGTCCATAGGAAAGATAGTTGAGTACTGTGTCATTCCTCTTGTTGAACTTAATAACTCTTGATGCAGTGCACTTGAACCCGGATCAACGGCCGCTTTTGCTAACATTTCAGTGTCGATCGCAGGAATACATTCCGAATTAGGACAATGTTGGTGCAATAAGCGGCTTAATGCTTCGTCTTTGAAGTAGACAAGTAAATGCGCGGTAGGGTTGATGTTTGAGCAGTACAGTGCAGCTGAAAGCGTAATATCATCTTCGGGGTTGTCAATTAAGATACAGCTTGCTTCTGCTATCTGCGCATTCTCCATCTCTTGGCTATCTGTGTAGCTCGTTACTTTTACAAACCCAATCTCACCTGGTAACGGATTTTCGATATCTGAGCGACTGCATAGTACGATGGGTCTGCGTCCTGTCTCTTCATGTTGAAGCATTCTTATTAAGTGAATGGTTCGCTGCCCATTCCAGCCCAGCAATAAAATATGGTTTTCAACATTCATTTTTCTTTTCCCTAATAGACCAGCGCGCCAATACTCAATACCAACGCTAGCAAATTGCCCAAGTAATGCCGCAAATAATGTTAAGCCACCTGGAATAACAAACAGCATCACAGCCCACTTTCCAGCATTGGTTTGCGGTGACATATCCCCATAGCCAACCGTTGAAGCCGTCACAGCTAAATAATAAATGAAGTCAGTAAAAGAAGCGGTTAATGCGCTTTCTCCTGTCACTCTTAACAAACACCAGCTCACGCCTAGATAAACGGCAAAGGCAATCAACAAGTTTCGTCCATTGAGTTCAAACAGGTTAGCATGAGCCCAACGTTTGAACTGCAACCAAATCATCATCTACTGCCTACCTTATTAATACACTTGTTAACATTCATCATGCGTTAAAATTTTTGATTAATCAACGTTATATAGGATTTTCAATATCACGTTTTCTCGCCCACAAAAAAGCCAGCATTAAAGCTGGCTTTATATAAATATAGTATAAAAAGCGTCCGCGCTATGCGTTGCCCTTCACTTTTAAATTAAGCTGTTCTGCAAAATCCAGCATACGATTTAATGGAATCAACGATTTCACTCTAAGTTCTTCACTTACGAAGATCTCATGCTGCTCACCGCCTTCTGTCAGTGCCTGCTCAATCGCTTTCAATCCATTCATTGCCATCCACGGACAATGAGCACAGCTACGACATGTTGCACCTGCACCTGCAGTTGGCGCTTCAATTAGCTCTTTCTCTGGCACAAGTTGCTGCATCTTGAAAAAGATACCTTTATCCGTCGCCACGATCATTTTTTGTTGAGGAAGCTCTTTCGCCGCCTTTATCAGTTGGCTTGTAGAACCCACAGCATCTGCAAGCTCAACCACGCTAGCTGGAGATTCAGGGTGAACAAGAATGGCAGCTTCAGGGTAGACCGCTTTCATATCCTTCAATGCTTTAGCAGAAAACTCGTCGTGAACCACACACTCACCTTGCCATAACAGCATGTCGGCGCCGGTTTGATTCGCGATGTAAGAGCCTAAGTGACGATCAGGCCCCCAAATAATTGGTTTATCTTCCGCGTCTAAATGCTCAACAATTTCTAATGCGATGCTTGATGTAACTACCCAGTCCGCTCTCGCTTTCACAGCAGCAGAAGTATTCGCATAGACAACAACGATATGATCGGGGTGAGCGTCACAGAATTCTGTAAACTTGTCTGCTGGGCAACCTAAATCTAGTGAGCATTCTGCTTCTAAGGTTGGCATGAGGATTCGTTTTTCTGGGGTCAATATTTTTGCAGACTCACCCATAAAACGAACACCAGCAATGATCAATGTACTTGCCGAATGACGATTGCCGAACTTGGCCATTTCAAGAGAATCACCGACAAAACCGCCAGTTTCTTCCGCTAGTGCCTGAATTTCAGGATCGGTATAATAGTGGGCAATTAAAACCGCGTCTTTTTCTTTGAGAAGCGTTTTAATTCTCGAAATATGCAACTGCTTCTCTTCAAGAGTAAGCGGCATCGGTTTCGGAGGGAAAGGGTATACAGTGTCGATGGTGTCCAGTATGTGGCTCATTGTTTTGCTCTAGCAACTTCCAATAATCCAAATAGTATAACCTTGACTAGGTTTTGAATCAAAAAGGATTCAAAAACAAAAAAGGCTGCCTCAGCAACCTTGTTTTGTATATGGGTAGCAAACCTATAAATGCGTAGCAGCCACTTTAGCTGAAGCACTTCCAGGATATTCACTAATGACTTGCTGATAGTACTTTTTCGCTTGGTCGGAGTTATTATTTCTCGCTGAAATATCTCCCAACTTAACTAATGCATCCGCTCGCTTACTTGACTCTTTGTAAGAAACCACGGCTGCAAAACTTTTCACTGCGTCTTTATCTTGCTTCTTCGCAAAGTACAATTGGCCTAGCCAATAATGTGCATTAGAAGCAAAGGCAGAGTCAGGGAAATCGACTTGGAACTGCTTAAATGCAGTAATTGCACCGGTGTAGTCTCGTTGCTTTAGGATCAAGTCAACCGCATTCTGGTAAGCGGTTTGCTCATCAACATCAGAGCTGAAAGTTCCACCTGTTACGGCGCTGTCTTGAGCATCCACTTTCGGTGCTTGGACAGAGCTATTTTTCACTTCACTACGGATACGATCTAACTCAATGAATAGTTCGCGCTGGCGTTCTAACATCTGTTTCATATCGTAGCTGTTTCGTTCTAGTTCGCCTCTTAATTCACTGATCTCAAGTAACATTCCATCCATTTGTTGTTGCATTTGCAGTTGAACGCGATTGCGATTTTTCAGCAAGCGTTCCAAACGTTGGATATCAGTTTCAGATGAATTTGACGCAGAAATACTAGAAGACGTAGCAGAATTCGAAGAGGTACTGTTTAGGTCAGATACTGGAGCTGGTGCAGCGAACGCAAAGTTCGCTGCACTTGCCAGTAACGTAAGCGTAACAGCACGCTTAGTGTTACTGAACATGAGGCAATTCCTCGATTAGTATACTAGAACTGCGCGGCGGTTCTTAGCGTATACGTCAGCAGACTGGCCAAGAAGAAGTGGCTTCTCTTCACCGTAGCTTACAATACTAATTTGGTCAGCTTGAACACCTAGAGCTTGAAGGTATTTACCAACAGCTGCGGCACGGCGTTCACCAAGTGCGATGTTGTACTCAGGAGTACCACGCTCATCAGCATGACCTTCAATAGTCACTTGTAGTGATGCGTTTTTGCTTAAGTAAGCGGCATGAGCAGCTAACATGTCTTCGTAATCACCAGCAATTGTTGAGTTATCAAATGCGAAGTAGATAGTTTGAGTTTCACGAAGAGCTTGCTCTTTTAGCTCTTGCTCAGAAAGTGCTGCGTTCTCACCGATTGGAGAAACAACTGTTGTATCCACACCATTTGAAGAACCCGCTGTAGATTGGTTAGTCTCAGTGCCAGATGTTGAAGTTGCATCATCGCTTGAGCTACATGCTGTTACTGCTAATACAGGAAGAGCAATAAGTAACCCTTTAAGAACTTTGTTTAGTTGCATTTTTTATTTCCTTACTTTATCAAACTGAGTCGCTACAAAAACGGGGACCATGAGGGCGCTCTTACACGTCCATTTGTTGCCGGTAATCTAGCTTTGAATCGACCATCTATAGAAACCATGGATAATACATTGGTCTTGTTATAAATGGAGCTATAAATGACCATTCCGCCATTTGGGGCAATACTTGGTGATTCATCCAAGAGTGTTTTGGTTAACACTTGAACGGCACCAGTCTCCAAATCTTGTTTTGCCAAATTGAAACCAGAATTACTGCGATTCACCATAATGAGGAATCGTCCATCTGGCGTTATTTGGCCGCCTAAATTCTGGCTACCTTGCCAAGTCAAACGGTTAGTCGAACCATTTGCCAAATTTACTCTATAAATCTGAGGTTTACCACCCCGATCCGATGTGAAAACTAAGGATTTTCCATCAGGATGCCAAAACGGTTCTGTATTATTTGATCTACCGCTCGTTATTTGAGTCAATTTACGTGTTGCTAAATCCAATGTATAAACTTGCAAGCTGCCCGTTTTAGATAAGACAATAGCCAATGTCTTGCCATCAGGTGAAAATTTTGGCGCACCATTGTGTCGAGGGTATGACGTTACTTTTTCCGTCTTTCCGGTATAAATGTCCATGATGAAAACTTCAGCTTGTCCATTTTGAAAACTCACATACGCAAGCTGTCGACCATCAGGAGACCAAGCGGGAGACATTAACGGTTGCTTAGAACGCAACACAAGTTTTTCATCGTAACCATCGTAATCGGCTACGCGTAATTGGTAGGGGTATTTATCTTTATCATTCACGACGACGTAAGATATACGAGTTAGAAATGCGCCTCTTTCCCCAGTCAACTCTTCATAAACTAAATCAGAAATACGGTGAGCATATTCACGCATTCTCTTGCCATCAATAACCGCTCTTTTGCTAAATAGGACATGGTCTTTTGACAATACAAGCTGTCCATCATTACTCAGAGCTTTGCTTTGTCCTTGAGTTAACTGCCCACGAACCACATCAACTAATTGGTAATTGATGACAAATTTGCCCTCTGCATTTTGAGTAACAGAACCGGTAAGCAGTGAATCAACGCCTAAACTCGTCCAAGCATCAAAATCGACTTCAGCCTCGTTGTAGGGAGTTTGAGGCATTTTGCTGATTTTTATCGGACTAAATTTACCACTACGTTGTAAATCTGAAGCCACAATGGCAGACACATCGTGTGGTAATGGTTTCGTACCGTCCCATTTAAAAGGAACGATCGCAATTGGTCGCGCAGAATTTATTCCGTCCGTAATCACCAATTCTAGAGCGGCATTCGCAAGTTGAACACTACTCGAAATAACCAACAGGCACCCAATGATCAGTCGTTTAAACACAAGTTATTCCTTTTACTCTGGTACTACGGTTAAATTAATATTTTTAAGCTTTTCCACTACACTCAAATCTTTTGGCAATGGAAAAGAACGAACTTGAGCTACGGCTCTTTTAGTTGCTGCGCATAACCTAGTATCACCACCAATAATCGACAAATTACTCAACATAGCATCAGCACCTGTTGGAATTAATCTTAATTTTACCTTACAAGACTTTCCTTTAAAGCTGTCTTCTAGTAACAAATTTTGTTGGATCAGCTGAGTATAAATAGCACCGTAACGGTCCGATTCTGAAGTGATGAACTGCTGCTTTGCAGAATTATTTTGTGACGCTTCATCTTCAAGGCCAGAAAAGATATTGTTCATCGCCTCTTCTTGCTGCTTGCGTTCTTTTTCCAACTGCTTTAATCGAGCTTGCTCTTTCTTAGCCAAGTCTGCTGCTTTCTTTGCCGCTTTCTCTTTTGCAATACGATCCGCTTCCGCTTTTTTTGCTGCTTCTTTTGCTCGTCGCGCTTTTTCTTTCGCAGCTTCTGCGGCTTTCTCTTTCTCTATACGTTGTTTTTCCGCTCTGGCAATGGCGGCCTCTTTTGCTACTCGTTCTTTCTCAGCCTGTGCAATCGCGGCTTGTTTCGCTACGCGTGTTTGCTCTGCTTTCTTGAGTTCTATCTCTTTCAGCTTACGAGCTTCTTCCGCTTTTTTTGCCTTTTGCTGCTCTTTCTTAACACGCTCTTCTTGCGCTTTGCGTTTTTTCTCCGCTGCGCGTGTCGCTTTAGCTTCACGAGCTTGTTGTTCTTTGAGTTTACGTATCGACTCTTCTTCTGCTTTTCGATTTTTCTCTAGGCGTTCGCTTTCGCGTCTTAATTTTTCAAGTCTATCTTGTTCTTTGTTAGCCGCACTTTCGCGTTGCTTTCTAATTTCACGAGCTTGCTTACGCACGAGTTGCGGATCGATAACCACAGCCTGAACCATCTGTCCTGAAACTTCAGGTTTCGACATGGTAAAATCTGTTCCCCACAGCAGACCCACAACCAATATGGCATGTAAGCCTAAAGAAATGGCAACTGGTCCGCCGTAGCTACCTCGACTGTTATTTTTTTTATTGTTTTCTTTCATGCTAATACGGAAATTTATCCCTCAATGCCCGTTAATAATCCAACTTTAGGTACACCCGCTTGGCTTAATTCATCAAGGACTAATACAATGTCAGAGTATGGCGTCGCGGCGTCCCCACCAACAGCAACCGGTGAATCTGGGTTTATCGACAATTCAGCTTTCACTCGTACAATAACGTCCGTTAATGACAAGCCTCGCTGCACATCTTCATTATTAACGCTTAAGCCCAAATTACCCTCTTTGTCTATTTCGACAATAATGAAACTTGACGCTTTATCACCTAATAACTCAGGTGCTGATTTTGCACTTGAGGCAGTTGGTAGCTCTACATCAACCCCTTGTGTAACAAAAGGGGATGTCACCATAAAGATGATGAGCAGGACTAACATGACATCAATATAAGGAACAACATTAATCTCAGCAGTCATTTTACGCTTTTTGCGTTGATAACCTGCCATCGATTACTCCCTTCCCGCCATTGCTTGACGGTGAAGAATGCTATGAAACTCTTCAGAGAATGTCGCATAGTTATGTTCTAACTTGCTGACTTTGTTACTTAAGCGGTTGTAAGCCATTACCGCAGGGATAGCGGCAAATAAGCCCATTGCGGTTGCAACTAGAGCTTCTGCAATACCCGGAGCAACCATCGCTAGAGTTGCCTGTTTAACTTCACCAAGGGCGATAAAGGCATGCATGATCCCCCAAACGGTTCCAAATAGACCAATGTAAGGACTAATCGAACCTACCGTAGCAAGAAAAGGTAAATTAGTTTCAAGTTCATCGACTTCACGTGCAACAGAGACGCGCATGGCTCGGCCTGTCCCTTCCATAATAAAGTCAGGAGAGGCTGCATTACTCTTACGTAACCGAGCAAACTCGGTAAAACCTGAATAAAAAATCTCTTCCGTCCCCGTAATATCATCCTTACGCTTTTTTACGTCTTGATATAGCTGGGATAAGTCCGCACCCGACCAAAATTTATCTTCAAAGGTTTCGGTATTTTTCGCGGCAGCAGCAAGTACTTTGCTACGTTTAATGATCATCGCCCAGGAAGCGACAGACATTCCCATTAAAATTAACATTACGATCTTAACTAGGATGCTAGCTTGCAAAAAGAGATCGAGAATAGAAATATCAGCATTCACTGTCGGTAAACTCCAAAATAATTGATTTAGGCATCGCCTTGGGTTTCATTTTCATATTATCGATACATGCTACCTTAACTATGGCTTTACACAATATGTCGCCATCAGGATTGACGATCTCTTGACAGAAGATCAATGAAGCTCGTTTCATTTCAGTTAGATAAGAGACAACAGTAAGCTTGTCATCTAACTTGGCTCCTTGTAAGAAATCTATATCGATATGTCGGACTACAAAGCCGATGTTTTGTTCCAATAATACTTGCTGACTAATTCCTTTTGCTCGCAGCATCTCAGTTCGTGCGCGTTCAAAGAATTTCAGATAGTTTGAATGATAAACCACACCACCAGCATCGGTGTCTTCATAGTAAATCGTCACTGGCCAGTTAAATGTTTCTGCCATATTGATTAAATTAAAACCATCGTTAGCTTAAGTAAGCAAATACTATAACCCATCAATTACTGATTAGTATAAAAGTCACAGCTTTTTTTGAATTGAGTATAAAAAAATAGAGGCCATCTGATTAAGATAGCCTCTATTCGAATAAAAAACATTCAACTCATTGTTCCAGCATGTAATATCACGATGCCAAACGAATTACTGTTAAATAGAGCAATATGGATAGAGAGAAGTAAGGGCTAAACAATAGCTGCCAATACCAAGCTCTGGGTTTAAAACCAATCCCAAAAATCATACTTGAGCATATTGCCCAAATGAGTAACGGACTGATGATTGCGTTAAAGCCACCAATGCTTTGCCCGTATGTATCAGGATCCCACATAACCAAACCTACATGCATGAAGCCCAAAATCAATGCTAATGCTCTTAGCACAGTTTTATTCATGGGCGCATGTAAGCGGGTCACTTGCTCTGTGAGATTACTCACTGTCTTTATCCATCATTTCTGAGTGCTCTAACCAAAGAGCATTGATGATCCCAAAGGCACATGCCAGTAACACACCTAGGATCCATGCGAAATACCACATAGTAATGCTCCTTAATAAGCCGATGTACTGTTGTCTTCGATAAATTTCTTATCAAGACGACCAAACATTTTGTAATAAGTCCAAGTTGTGTATGCCAAAATGATTGGCACCATCACGAACGCAACACCTGTCATCAGGTTTAATGTCAGTTCACTTGAAGTCGCATCCCACATCGTTAAGCTGTGGCTAGGAACTAGGCTTGATGGCATAACAAATGGGAACATTGCTAAACCAGCCGTAAATACAACGCCAGCATTCGTTAAGCTTGATGCGATAAAGGCTATGGCACCTTTCTCAAAGCGAGACGCGATGACTGCAATTAACGGCATGACTACGCCAAGCGCTGGTGCAATCCACATTAATGGGTATTTTTCAAAGTTCGCCATCCAAGCGCCCGCTTCTCTAACCACTTCTTTGTTGATTGGGTTAGACGGAGCGGCATGATCTAGCGCACTAACAATCACATAACCATCAATGCTTTGAATCCAAAAACCTGCTGCTACAAATGCAACTGCAATCACAAGACCCATTACCTGAGCAATAGTACGTGAACGCGTATGTACTTCATCAACGGTTTTCATCTGTAACCATGTCGCGCCTTGCAGCAAGAACATAGACAAGCTAACAACACCGCAAAGTAAAGCAAATGGATTCAATAAACCAAAGAATGAACCATGGTAAGTTGGCATCATGAAGTCACTCAGTTGGAAAGGCACGCCTTGCAACAAGTTACCAAAAGCGACACCAAAGATAACTGGTGGGATCACGCCACTCGCACAAATTGCACCATCCCAAGCTTTACGCCATCTAGGATCTTCAATTTTAGAGCGGTAATCCAAACCAAGTGGACGTAGCCATAGAGCGGCTAACGCGACAATCATTGCAAAGTAGAAGCCAGAGAATGATGTTGCGTACACTAATGGCCAAGCTGCAAATAAAGCACCACCAGCAGTAATTAACCAAACTTGGTTACCATCCCAGTGTGGAGCGATAGTATTAATCATCACTCGACGCTCTGTATCGTTTTTACCGATTACTGTAACCAAGGCACCCACACCTAAGTCAAAGCCATCCGTTACGGCGAAACCAACCAGTAATACACCAATTAGTATCCACCAAATAAGTCGTAAGATTTCGTAATCAAACATAATTGTGCTTCCTCACTTATACTTCTACTTGGCGACTAACTTTGTCTTCAACAGAGTTTTCGTCTTGTTCAAAGTGATAACGACCTGTTTTTAGACTACTTGGTCCTTTACGTGCAAATTTCACCATAAGGAAAACTTCTGCAATTAGGAACACCGTATAAAGCGCTAGAATGGCAAACAGTGATGACCATAGCTGACCCATTGTCAGAGCAGAAACCGCCACATTCACAGGTAAGATTTCACCAACAGCCCATGGTTGACGACCGAATTCAGCAACAAACCAACCGGCTTCGATTGCAATCCAAGGTAGTGGCATGCCGTACAATGCCGCTTTTAATAACCACTTCTTCTGACCAATTTTTTGGCGGCAGGTTTGAATAAACGCAAAGCCAAAAATCAGAAGCATCGCAACGCCACATGCAACCATGATTCGGAATGAGAAGAATAGAGGCCAAACCGTCGGAATTGAATCGTCCGCAGCAGCTTGAATCTGGTCTTCAGTCGCATCGACAACATTGTCGGTATAGCGTTTAAGTAGAAGTCCGTAGCCAAGATCATTCTTAACTTCGTCAAATGCCGCTTTGTTAGCATCTGTCTTGTCACCAGCACGCAGCTTTTCAAGCAATTCGTAAGCATACATACCTGTGCGGATACGCTCTACGTGCTCTTCACGTAAATCACGTAAGCCTGTCACTTGAGTATCAAAAGAGCGAGTTGCAATAATACCCATTACGTAAGGGATCTTAATGGCGAAATCAGTATGCATCTCTTCTTGGTTAGGTAAACCAAACACAGTAAATGCTGCTGGTGCTTCTTCGGTATGCCACTCGGCTTCAATCGCCGCAAGCTTCACTTTCTGCACTTCACCTAGTTCATAACCAGACTCATCGCCTAGAACCATTACCGATAAAATAGCGGCCATACCGAAAGAGGCGGCAATCGCGAATGAGCGGCGAGCAAAGGCAACATCTCTGCCTTTTAATAGGTAGTAAGAGCTGATACCAAGTACGAACATTGAACCTGCGGTATAACCAGAGGCAACAGTATGAACAAATTTAACTTGCGCTACAGGGTTGAAAACGACTTCAGCAAAGCTGACCATTTCCATACGCATGGTTTCGAAATTAAATTCTGCGCCGACAGGGTTTTGCATCCAGCCGTTCGCAATCAAGATCCATAGTGCAGAGAAGTTCGAACCTAACGCAACCAACCAAGTTACGGCCAAGTGCTGTCGTTTAGATAACCTATCCCAACCGAAGAAGAAGAGACCCACAAAAGTAGATTCAAGGAAAAAGGCAACTAAGGCTTCAATGGCAAGAGGAGCACCAAAAATATCACCTACGTAATGAGAATAGTAAGACCAGTTGGTTCCGAACTGGAATTCCATGGTAAGGCCTGTTGCCACACCAAGTGCAAAGTTAATCCCGAATAGCTTACCCCAGAACTTTGTCATGTCCTTATAGATTTGCTTATCGGTCATTACATATAGAGACTCCATGATGGCAAGCAAAAATGCCATACCTAAAGTCAATGGAACGAATAAGAAGTGATACATCGCCGTGAATGCAAACTGCAATCGCGAGAGATCAACAACGTCAATCATGGTAACTCCTTTGTGTCGGCTGAGTGACACGTTAGACATTCTGCAACATCAGCGTGAAATGTTAAACCACCCCACAAACTGTTATTAATAAAGAAATTATTGTTGCGAAAATGTACTCCAATGGTTAGTTATTTGTTAAGCGATAGCTAATATAGCTAGAGCTAATATTACTGCTAAAATCAGATTGTTTCAAAAGGTTTATAACCAATTCTTGCTTTGATTTAAGTCAATTAAACACCAAGCAATTTGATTGCTTTTTGCCCAACTTGATTTAGATCAACCGAACATTAACCTCTAAGGTTACAGTCCGTGATAAAAGTCATGAATAGTGATTGTTTTATTAACAGAACACCCAAATAAAAACACACAAAATCCACATATTCCGCTCTTTCGATACTAAGCATTAATCAACTTACCAAAAATGGAATCATAGATTGCATTATGCGATGGGTGGTTTCAGTTCTACAAATATCAAAAAAGCCGACTTATTCTTAAAGTCGGCTCTTCTAGCGGTACTGCTATGATGGTTTACTTGTGATTGCTCTAGACTAAAGGTCTAACCATCTTAGTTGTTTTACTATTTATCGATCCCAAAGTGTAAATACGCTCTATCAGTCGCAATTCGACCGCGAGGTGTTCGTTGAAGATAGCCTTGCTGAATCAAATAAGGCTCTAGCACATCTTCAATCGTATCTTTCTCTTCACCTATTGCTGCGGCTAAATTATCTAACCCTACCGGGCCGCCTGAAAATTTTTCCATGATGGCCAGCAACAATTTTCTGTCCATGTAATCGAAACCTTGATTATCGACATCAAGCATGTCGAGCGCTTTATCCGCTATATCTGAACAAATGTGTCCATTGCCTTTTACTTCAGCATAATCACGAACCCGACGTAACAATCGGTTGGCAATACGTGGCGTACCTCGGGCACGACGAGCTACTTCGAGTGCGCCCTCTGAATCCATCGACAAGCCTAAACAATCCGCACTGCGCTGCACAATATGTTGTAGATCTTTGACATTGTAATACTCAAGACGTTGAACAATACCAAATCGGTCTCTCAGCGGTGACGTTAATGACCCCGCTCTCGTGGTTGCCCCTATCAGAGTAAAGGGTGGCAGATCGATTTTAATGGAGCGTGCTGCTGGGCCTTCACCAATCATGATGTCGAGCTGGTAATCTTCCATTGCAGGGTAGAGGATCTCTTCAACAATAGGGCTCAGACGGTGAATTTCATCAATAAATAAGACGTCATTCTCTTCTAGGTTGGTCAACAAAGCAGCCAGATCCCCTGCTTTTTCCAAAACAGGTCCAGAAGTGGTGCGAATATTCACTTCCATCTCATTCGCGACAATATTAGCAAGCGTAGTTTTACCAAGCCCTGGAGGCCCAAAGATCAACAGATGGTCAAGAGGCTCTTCACGCATTTGTGCGGCTTTAATGAAAATTTCCATCTGATCGCGGACATGATCCTGACCTCGGTAGTCAGCCAGTTTCTTCGGACGTATCGCACGGTCAATAACATCTTCATCTTTAAAGACTGGATTATCAGGGGCGATTAAACGATCAGCTTCAATCATCAATTACTCTACTTTTATAGTGATTTGTTTAAATAGTTAAATTCGAAAGCGGTGGCTCTCACTTTACACCATTGCTCTTAGCGCTTCTCTAATCAAAGCTTCGCTGCTCATGTCAGATTTCGCTACTTGTGAAACTATCTTAGATGCTTGAACAGGCTTGTAACCCAAAGCAAGCAACGCACTTACTGCTTCATCTTTGGCACTGTTAGGGTTCGTAATCGTACCATTATCACTTGGTGCCGCATCTGTTGCAGGAGTGAACAAATCACCTTCTCCCCACCCCTTTAGACGATCCTTCATTTCCACCACTAAACGTTCAGCGGTTTTCTTACCTACACCCGGTAATTTCACTAATGTAGAAATGTCTTCTCGTTCAACACTTGAGACAAATTGGCTCGCGGTCATACCCGACAAGATACCCAAGCCTAATTTTGGTCCAACACCATTCGCTTTTATAACTTCTCGGAACAAAGCGCGCTCTTTAACGGTGTTAAATCCATAAAGTAACTGTGCATCTTCACGAACCACAAAGTGGGTATAAATAATGGCCTCATCACCTATATTTGGTAATTCATAAAAACAGCTCATTGGCATTTGAACTTCATAACCAATTCCGCTGACTTCAATCAATAGTTCAGGAGGCTGCTTTTCAATGAGGGTTCCACGAAGACGTCCAATCACAATTCATTCTCTTAAGGATAAAATACGCAAATAAGAATATAAAAGAACTGGATACATATCCAGTTCTTTATTGTTGTTCACTGTAGGAATTTGAGCTAAATAGTCGTTAAATGATTATATTGATTAAAAGATCGTCACAATAAAAATCACTATCTATAACGCCCTCTTTTTGCTCCTGTCGCTTTCCCAGCTAATGCAATCAATGTTTTATTGGTATTCGCATGACAAATTGCCACACCTAACCCATCAGCAGCATCCGCTTGAGGTTTCGCGGGGAGTTTTAACATCGTCATGACCATATGCTGAACTTGCGCTTTATCTGCCCCACCAGAACCGGTAACCGCTTGCTTAATTAATCTCGCAGCATATTCATAAACCGGTAAATCGGCATTCACTGCGGCAACAATCGCACTACCACGGGCTTGACCTAGCTTGAGAGCTGAATCGGCATTCTTCGACATAAAGACTTGTTCAATGGCAAATACATCCGGTTGAAATTGAGTGATTATCTCCGTCACTCCGGCGTATATTTGCTTGAGTCGCCCTGGAAGCTCTTTTTCAGACATACGGATACAACCACTACCTAAATAGTGTAGGTGGCGACCATTTTGTTTGATCACCCCGTAACCTGTAATGCGAGAACCCGGATCGATTCCTAAAATGATTGACATAAATCCTTACCATTCCAAGCTAAATAAAGCGGTCGCATTTTGCTCAATTCAGTTTGGTATAAATATAAAAATGCCCGTAATAAAACGGGCATTCATTGTTAAAACTTAACGAACCAGAGTCCACTCGAGATTGATTACTCGGCGTCTTTCTCTTTTTTCGCTAAATTAACGGCAATCGCTAGCTCTTCTAGTGATGCAGGGTTTGCAAGACTAGGCGCGTCCGTCAACAGACAAGCAGCCGCTGTTGTTTTAGGGAATGCGATAACGTCACGGATGTTCTCTGTACCACAAAGTAGCATTGCAAGGCGGTCAAGACCAAAAGCAAGACCAGCATGTGGTGGCGTACCGTATTTTAGAGCTTCAAGTAAGAAACCGAATTTCTCTTGTTGCTCTTTCGCTTCAATACCTAAGATATTAAATACTGCTGTTTGCATGTCTGAGTTGTGAATACGAACAGAACCACCACCAACTTCGTAGCCATTGATAACCATATCGTAAGCATCAGAATTCGCAGCAGCCGGGTTAGCTTGAAGCTCTTCCGCTGTCATACCTAGAGGAGATGTGAATGGGTGGTGCATTGCATGCAAGTTACCTTCACCATCTTCTTCAAACATTGGGAAATCGATAACCCAAAGTGGTGCCCACGCTTTCTTATCTGTCAGCTCAAGATCGTCACCAAGTTTGATACGTAAAGCGCCCATTGCTTCTGCAACGATACCCGCTTTATCTGCACCAAATAGGATGATATCGCCTGTTTCCGCTTCTGTACGTTCAAGGATACCATTCACGATATCTTCGCTTAGGAACTTAGCGACTGGAGATTGAACACCTTCAAAGCCTGCTGCACGATCGTTGACTTTCATCCATGCTAAGCCTTTCGCGCCGTAGATACCGACAAATTTACCGTACTCGTCAATTTGCTTACGAGACAGTTTAGCACCGCCAGGAACACGAATTACCGCAACACGACCTTTTTCATCATTCGCAGGGCCAGCAAATACTTGGAACTCCACATCTTTTACAAGATCGGCAACGTCAACAAGTTCTAGTGGGTTACGTAGATCAGGCTTATCAGAACCAAAACGACGAATCGCTTCAGAGAATGGCATCACCGGGAATTGACCTAGCTCGACACCTAAAAGCTCTTTCCACATGTCGTGTACAAGACGCTCTGTTACATCACGAACTTCTTGAGAAGACATGAATGATGTTTCGATATCGATTTGAGTAAATTCAGGCTGACGATCAGCACGTAAATCTTCATCACGGAAACATTTTACGATTTGGTAGTAACGGTCAAATCCAGACATCATCAGCAGTTGTTTGAACAACTGTGGAGATTGTGGAAGCGCGTAAAAGCTACCTTTATGAACGCGGCTAGGGACTAGGTAGTCACGAGCACCTTCTGGTGTTGCTTTAGTAAGTACTGGCGTTTCAATATCTAAGAATAGGTTCTCATCTAAGAAACGGCGCACAAAGCTAGAAGCACGAGCACGTAGTTTAATGCGATCGCTCATCTCTGGGCGACGCAAATCGATGTAACGGTACTTAAGACGCTGCTCTTCTGAGTTCGTTTGGTTGAAGTCTAGTGGAAGCGCTTCTGAACGGTTGATGATTTCAAGACCGCTTGCTAATAATTCCACTTCACCTGTTGCCATATCTTTATTGACTTGGCTATCAGGGCGAACACGAACTTCACCTGTAAATTTGATACAGAACTCATTACGCAGTTGGCTAGCTACCTCAAATACATCTTTCATATCTGGGTCAATAACTACCTGAACGACACCTTCACGATCTCGCATATCAATGAAGATAAGACCGCCTAAATCACGGCGACGGTTAACCCAGCCGCAAAGTTCTACAGTTTGTCCTGCAAGGGACTTGTTCAGGTCACCACAGTAATGGGTACGCATAATGAATTTCCCAATCTCTTTAATAATGTCTAATTCTAGGCTGCCAGAAAATGGACTTCCGACAGAGCAAAGTGTCATTTATACGCTGAAAATCACTTAAAATCGACCTTCCAGAATACAATTTGTTGTGTTTTATCATGCTTTGATGCATTTCACCCCAACAAGCGGCTAAATAAACATCAAAAGTCTAACTATTTATCGGATTATATCGTTACCGTTTCCAAACGATCAAAAGTTTCGTACAGTTCAATATCGGCCACTTACTTCACAGAGAGATGATGACTCAATTACCCATTCGACTTGGATTAACCATGTGGTCGCACTCTCAGTGGCAAGCAAGCTTCTATGGAAATGGCACTAAGCCAGCAGAAAGGCTCGCAAAATATTCTCAGGTCTTTCATACCGTCGAGGGTAACACCACTTTTTATGCGACCCCGTCAATGGCGACAATTCAAAACTGGCAAGCCAGTACACCTGATGAATTTCGCTTCACATTTAAGCTTCCAAAAGAGATCACCCACCAGCAGATGCTGCGTCATAGCCAGCAAAGCTTGAAAGATTTCTTAATTGTGATGCAGCCGCTCTGGTCTAAAATTGGTCAATGGACCATCCAACTGCCTGCGGCCTTCTCTCCTGCGGATCTACCTATTTTACAGAAGTTCTGCCAAGGCTTTCCGCCAGAAATGAAATTAGGTATTGAGGTCCGCCATTTGGGCTTCTTCAATAAGAACGATGACGAAAAACGGTTTAACCAGTGGTTAGTTGAAAACAACATCAACCGGATCATTATGGACAGTCGTCCTGTATTTTCAGCTCCACCAACAACTGAAGCGGTAAGAGAAGCACACAGAAATAAGCCAAAAGTCCCCGCCCATGCCATTGCAACAAGTACCAATCCCATGATCCGCTTCATTGGACACCCAGATATTGAAGCTAATGTGGCTTTTTTCCAACCTTGGCTTACGAAGCTCTCCACTTGGATCCAACAAGGAAAGCAACCCTATTTAATGGTTCATACACCAGATAACGTTGAAGCACCTGAATTAGCGCTCAAACTTTATGGTCTGTTACAGCAGGACATAACCCTTCAACAACAGCATACCCTGCCGTCCCTCCCCACTTTTCCGAATAGCGTGAACAGCCCACAAATCGATATGTTTTGAGTGTGTAAATCTACTTCCTCATTATTAATGACAAAGTGAGCAATTTTTCATAAAATACGCCCCCTTTTTACAGTCAATATTCGCCGACTCTGAATATTGACTGTATTCGCAATACTAATTTGTAACGTTGGCGCATGTATTCCACACACCAACTCTTGCATTGAGAAATGAGCATGAACACTAAAGACACTATCTTTTCAGCTCCTATCGATAAGATTGGCGATTTTACTTTTGATGAAAGAGTAGCTGAAGTTTTCCCAGATATGATCCAACGATCGGTTCCCGGCTACAGCAATATTATCTCTGCTATTGGCATGCTTGCGGAACGTTTCGCTAAGCCTCATTCAAAGGTTTACGATCTAGGTTGTTCTCTCGGTGCAGCGACACTCTCTATGCGTCGCCATATTCAGCAGGAAGGGTGCCAAATTCTAGCCATTGATAATTCATCAGCAATGGTTGAGCGCTGCAAATTACATGTTAACGCTTACCGCTCGGATACCCCTGTCACGGTTTTGGAAGCGGATATACGTGAAATTGAAATCGAAGATGCTTCCGTTGTCGTGCTTAATTTCACGCTACAGTTTCTCTCTCCTGAAGATCGCTCTGCGCTGCTTAAAAAGATTTACGCAGGGTTACGCCCAGGCGGAATACTCATCGTCTCCGAAAAATACGTATTCGAGAACGAAACCTCAAATGAACTATTAATTGATTTGCACCATGATTTTAAACGTGCCAATGGCTATAGCGAACTTGAAGTAAGTCAAAAACGTAGCGCCATTGAGAATGTGATGCGACCAGATTCTATCCAAATTCATAAAGATCGCTTTAAAGACATTGGATTTTCAAGCTACGAAGTTTGGTTTCAATGTTTCAATTTCGGCTCTATGTTTGCCATCAAATAGCACTTTAACCACGCTCTAGCTGTGGGCTTCACTATTTAGCGGCACTTTATACAGAGTGCCTCTCTCATTTATATAACGATTAAGATAACTCATGTTCAATTTTGCTAATTTCTATCAACTGATAGCACAAGATACTCGCCTTCAACCTTGGCTAAATGTTTTACCTCAACAGTTAACAGATTGGGGTAATGCAGATCATGGAGATTTTGAGCGTTGGGTTAAAGCGCTGAACAAAATACCATCAGATAAACCTGATACGATTGAGCTAAAAGAGTCTGTCACCATTTCGAATGCACAACCGATTGCGGATGGTGAACGTAAAAAACTAGAAAGCTTGCTGAAAACATTTCACCCTTGGCGTAAAGGTCCTTATACCGCTCACGACATTCACATCGATACAGAGTGGCGCTCAGATTGGAAATGGGATCGAGTATTACCTCATATCTCACCGTTGAAAGATCGCTCTATTTTAGATGTCGGCTGTGGTAACGGTTACCATATGTGGCGCATGCTCGGTGAACAAGCTCGCCTATGTGTGGGTGTTGATCCTTCACATCTATTCTTGATCCAGTTTGAAGCGATTCGTAAATTGATGGGCGACGATCAACGCGCTCACCTTCTGCCTTTAGGTATCGAACAGTTACCAAAATTAGAAGCTTTCGATACTGTCTTTAGTATGGGCGTACTTTACCACCGCCGTTCACCGTTAGATCACTTGATTCAACTGAGAGATCAGCTTGTTTCGGGTGGTGAACTTGTGCTTGAAACCTTGGTTATTGCTGGCGATGAGAATGCGGTTTTAGTACCAGTAGACCGCTACGCACAAATGCGCAATGTGTACTTTTTCCCTTCAGCTAAAGCACTCAAAGTGTGGTTGGAACAAACCGGATTTGTTGATGTGAAAATCGTCGATGAGAATGTTACGACAGTGGGCGAGCAGCGCTCAACAACATGGATGACACACAACTCACTTCCTGATTATCTTGACCCGAATGACTCGACTAAAACGGTCGAAGGCCACCCCGCACCAAGACGTGCTATTTTGGTTGCCAAGAAACCATAGTCACACGCCAAAGTATCCAAAATCAAAAACAGTGTTAAAAAAGACCATTTTTGACACTGTTTTTACTCAATAAGCCGAGCATGACTTCACATTAACATAAGGAAGCTTCACGCATTCTTGCGGATAGGTTAAACTTACGATAACAATAACTTAAAGTTCAATATTAAGGTCGTACATGTTTAAGCGATATGCTCCTATCGTCATCGTCAGTTTACTTTCTGGTTGCTCTCTCACCAGTGCAGATAAAAATCATCAAATACTGGTGAATACGATCCAACAATCAGAGACGAATCTTTCCAACAAGTTGACCAATCTTGAATTGCAGATAAGCAACCAAGCTGACTATATTGAAAGCCTTGAGACTGATGTCCAACAATTGAATGATAAGCTTGATGTTGCAATACAAGCGACTCCCATCACCAATTCCGTCGATGAACCTGCGACAGAAAGCCCAGTCGAACAGACAAGCAATACCACTCATCAAAGCAGCATCATTTTAGGTGCAATAGAAAAAGTTACCATCGAGTCAATGAAGCAATCATTTGATGCTCGTATTGATACTGGAGCCGCGACCTCTTCGCTTAATGCCATTGATATTCAAGAATTTGAACGCAACGGCAAAAAATGGGTGAAATTCCATCTTACAGACGGTTCAGAAACATCAGCAAAACAAACAGATAAACAAGCAGATAAACACTGGATTGAAGCGCCTATTATTCGCTACGTAAAAATTCGTCAATCCACTACCAACGAAACAGAACGACGTGCCGCTATTGAATTATGGGTGAAAGTCGGAAAAATCCATGAAAAAGCGCAATTTACATTGGCAGATCGCTCTCAAATGAGCAATCCTGTATTACTTGGAAGAGAGTTTATAAAAGATATCGCGTTAGTGGATGTCAGCAAAAAATATCTTCATACAGATAATAAGACTGAAAAATAGGAACACTTTATGACGTCAAGAATTCCTTTCTATATCTCAATTGCGCTCTTAATTATTGGCGGGGTTGCACTGAGTATGTTCCGTCATCAGACTTATGGCGTGCCGTGGACTCCGGGTGAAACCAGCCAAGTTTGGAATATAGAAGCCAGAATCGAGTTTACAGCCGAGGGCAAAGCCGCCAAAGTATCACTTGCGGCACCGCACACTCAATCAGGTTTTACGCTAATCAGCGAATCAGCTTCATCGCCAGGTTACGGTGTCTCTTATTTGAATACTGATACAGGACGTAGGGCTGAGTGGTCAATTCGACAAGCTAAAGATGCTCAAACCATCTATTACAAAACCGAATTTTTAGTTGATGACCAAGCTCAAGTTGACGTTATTCCTCCACAAGAGGGAAGCCTTGTCAAACCAACCTTTAACGGGCCGGAAGAGGCAGCAGCCATTGCAGTGATTGAACGAGCTACACAACGCTCGGCAGATAATGTCACTTTTGCTCGTGAACTGATAAAAATCCTTAATGATCCCGATAGTCAAAATGCAGCATTGATTCTAAACACAATGGACAAAGTAAAAGCAGCAACTAAGCTGCTGTCTTACGCCGGTGTAGACAATAAATCAGTAGGTGTTATCGAACTTGAAGATGGTCGTCGTCGCCAAAATATTCAACGTATGGTGCAAGTTTGGAACGGAAAAGATTGGGTACTTTTTTCGCCAGAAAGCGGGATTGAAACGAATCAAGCGAATCTGCTTATCTGGGATGAGTCGAATGTCTCTCTACTCGACGTGATTGGAGGAAGCAGCAGCAGCGTGCATTTCTCAATGATCGCACAAGAGGTTTCATCTTCGCAGGCAACAGAAAACAAAGTCGTAGCCGACCAACTGCTCAACTTCTCCATTCATAGCCTACCCCTTGAAGAGCAAGCGATGTTTAAAACCATCATGCTGATTCCAATCGGTGCGCTAATTGTAGTGTTCTTACGTGTAATCATTGGGCTGAAAACATCAGGTACCTTCATGCCTGTGCTTATCGCGGTTGCCTTTGTTCAAACTCAATTAGTCACTGGCATTGTCGGCTTCTTGTTGATTGTGGGAACAGGGTTGATCATTCGAAGTTATTTATCCAAGCTGAATTTATTACTCGTAGCTCGAATATCCGCCGTCATCATTACGGTTATCTTGATCATCTCGGTGTTCACCGTGGTTGCTTTCAAGATTGGTCTGACAGAAGGACTCTCCATTACCTTCTTCCCGATGATCATCCTCTCTTGGACAATCGAACGTATGTCTATCCTTTGGGAAGAGGAAGGCGCTAAAGAGGTAATGCTTCAAGGTGGCGGCTCGCTTTTCACCGCAGTATTAGTTTACTTAGGCATGACCAACGGATTTATCCAGCACTTAACGTTTAACTTTATTGGGCTTCAATTGGTTATCCTTGCAGTGATCCTATTACTGGGTAACTACACCGGCTACCGATTAACCGAACTTCGTCGCTTTAAACCTTTAGCGGAGGACTAAGTTATGTGGGAACAATTCACCTCACCCTTTAAGCTCAAAGATAAAGGCATAATGGGAATGAACAAACGCAACCATAGTTATATTGGTCGCTATAATGATCGTTCAAAATACCCATTGGTTGATGACAAGCTAAAAACGAAAATCATTGCGGAACAAGCAGGTGCAACAGTTCCAAAACTGATTGGTGTGATTGGCCATCAAGCTGAAGTCAAAAAGATCCATAAAATGGTTCTAGATTGGCCCGGATTTGTTATCAAACCCGCACAAGGCAGTGGTGGTAAAGGTATCCTAGTGATCACTTCTCACAAAGATGGGGTTTACACGAAGCCTTCTGGCGCGACCATCAATAAAGAAGATGTTGAACGCCATATCAGTAACGCTCTTGCAGGTCTTTTTTCTCTTGGAGGAAAGAACGATGTGGCGGTAGTGGAGAACCTGATCAAGTTTGATAGTTGCTTTGATGGCTTCAGCTATGAGGGAGTGCCGGATGTACGGATTATTGTCTTTAAAGGTTATCCTGTGATGGCAATGATGCGTTTATCAACATCGGCTTCTGATGGAAAGGCAAATCTACACCAAGGCGCAGTTGGTGTCGGGCTTGATATCGCAACAGGTAAAGCGGTACGTGCAGTGCAGTTCGACCAACCCATCGAGTTACACCCTGACACAGGTAAACGCTTAAGCGAACTGGTTGTGCCTCATTGGGAAAAACTCCTCACTCTGGCATCCAGTGCTTGGGAGATGACAGGGCTTGGTTATATGGGCACTGACATGGTTCTAGACCAAGAAGAGGGGCCGATGGTATTGGAGCTAAATGCCCGTCCGGGGTTAGCTATCCAAATTGCTAATGGATCTGGCCTACTACCAAGACTGCACCACATTGAAAATTTAGGAACACCCGCTGAATACCCTAAGCCAGCAGAGCGTGTCGCCTATGCTGCTAAGCAATTCGGTACTGGGATTTAATAAAGAAATGAGTCTCCTACCGTGCTTGCCTATTTTTTATGAACAGTGTTGGTTATCGCCAAATAGTGAAACTCAGCGACATAATTAATACTCAGTGACTAGCTAAAACTCGACAAATAGCTAATATTCAACAAACAGTTAATAGTCGACAAAAAGCTAAAAAGCTCAGCAATCCTATGCTGAGCTTTTTTGATCCTACTCTACTTTCAGATCTAGTTTATACAAATTAGCAAACATCAATAAAAAAGCCCCCACGCTAACGTAAGGGCTATGTTTTAGAGCGGTTTATAGAGAACTAGGTTCTTTTCAAGATAAATTAGATTTCGCCGACTAATTCCGGTAATTCATCTTGAACATCTCCGCTTGAAGCCTCTTTTTCTAAGCTTGCAAAGCCTCGTAACCCTACAACATGTACATGCTCATGATCTTTGAATACCTTACGAACCAACTTGTACGTTGTGCCCTGCTCTGGGCTGATATTCTCTGGTGCTGCAATCAATAACTGCATATCCAAACGATCACACAGTTCAAACAGTGTATTAATTGACTTACTATCAAGACGTGCTGCTTCATCCAAGAACAATAGACGACAAGGAACAATATCTTTACTACGTAAGCGGCGTGACTCTTCTTCCCAGCTCTGCACAACCATCAACAGAATTGATTGACCAGTACCAATAGCCTCACCAGTCGATAACGCGCCAGATTCAGCTTGTAACCAGCCATCAGAACCACGGTTAACTTCAACACTTAACTCAAGGTAGTTACGATAATCAAGCAACTCTTCACCAAGGATCTGCGGTGAACGCTGCCCCATATCAATGTGCGGGTTCACACGCTGGAACAGTTTCGCCATCGCTTCCGAGAAGGTAAAGCGCGAGCTCTCAAATAGATCTTTGTGTTGATCTTGCTGAGACGCTAACCCAGAAAGTAGAACTTCATGACTTTCACGGATCTTAACGTTTAATCGAACACCCTTCACTTGACCGAAGTAGATGTTAGACAAACCTTGGTTCAGCATACGAATTCGGTTCTGCTCACGTTGAATCGTTTTCTGAATGATACTCGCAACCGACTCAGAGCTAATAGCAAGGCGGTTTTCACGTTGAGTCAGCTCTTCCGTTAGACGCCCTAGTTCAACTTCCATCTCTTCAATGGCTTCTACTGGGTCGTCGGTGCGGATAATATCTTGACGAATACGTTCACGAAGATGCTGATAGACGGCAATGTAAAATAGCACTTTACGTTCCGGCTTCGAATTATCTTCAGACAAACGCAGCGCATCACGAAGATCGTCACTATCGGCAACGGCTAAACGTAAAGCACCTAATGATTTATCGGACATTGAACGAAGTTCGCCCGCAGACAAGTAAGCTAACTCACGACGATGTAAACGACGCTCGACATCATTTTCACGAGCAAGACGTAGCACTGAGCACCAACCCGCTTTTGCCGCGACAACAAACGTTCGCAACTCGATGTACTCTTTCTGAACCTTCTTCAGGCGTTTTGCTAAGCCTTTCATTTCCAGTTCAGTTGACGTAATGGTACGTTCGTATTCGCTCTTACGACTACGAGACGTATGCAAACGTTCATGTAGCTCATCACGACGACGCTGAGCTCGCTCTTCTGCACCTTCGTCAGCATTAACGCCAAACTCTTGAAGCTCTTGTTTAAACTCTTGAACGGTTTCAAGTTTAGCTTGATGCGAACTCTTCAACGATGCAAGAACCTGATTGTATTGGTTCATCTGCTCTTGAGCTTGTTTCAGAGCCTCACGTCCACGGATCCTCGCGCGCTCTGCTTCCACTAACTTCGCTTTTAACTGCTCACTCAATTCACTGCTCTTATTGAGCAAGTCAACCGAATCGGCATAGCTGAAGTAGTGTCGACGTTCAACAAGATCGGCCAACGCAAACATTTGAGTTTTTAGCTGCTGTAGCTCTTTATCTGCTTGAGCGTAATCAGCTTCAAGCGCATCAAACTGCTCAGGATCCGCCTCTAGTGCATTAGCGATCGTCTCTAGCTGCGCAATGGATTTTCCGTGGTTCGCGATGAATGCTTTGGCTTCACTTAATTGGTTAAGTTTGATTTCAATCTCTTCAAAACGCTCAACTAATGAATCATCTTCAACAAAGCGGATCGTAGGAGCCAACTTATCTAGCGATTTAATTGCTGCTTTACTTAACGTCAATTGACTACGTTGTTGCTGCTCTTTTGCATCCAGTTCAGCAAGCACTCTCATCACTTGATTACGCTTATCACGTAAAACTTGTAATGCTTGCTCAGGATCGGCTTCAAATGCAATTTGAATATGTTGCGCGACAAAACCATTGAACGCTTGATATAGACGCTGAAGTTTTTGTGAATCAAATGCCGCTTTCGCATGTTGCTCAACCACTTCTTCACGCTGTTCACGTAATAGCTCTAAACGCTGTTCACGAGCGGCACGACCAAACAGTGGGATCTCTGGCAAACGAGAGTAGCGCATTTGTCGATCATTAAGTTGAACGCAAACAGCACCCTCTAATTCATCAGCATTGAATGAGCTGTCGTCAAACGCATCAACGTCACCTTCAAGAATGTATAAATCTTCAGGGCAATCGTCTAGCTCAACCAATTTCTCTTTGATGCCGTCAAGGTCTGACACCACAATAGCGTGACGAGCAGGGCCATACATCGCACTGAAATATGGAGCGTCACCAATGGTAATGTCATCGTAAATTTCAGAAAGAAGCACACCACCTAATGTGTCAGCTAACCCTTTTAAGCGAGGATCATTTGAACCACCTGGAGACGCAAGACGTTCGATCTCTTGCTCAAGCTGATTTCTGCGCTCAGCGAGTTTATCTTTCGCTAGCGATTGCGCTTTTTCATCTTCCAGCACGAGTTGCATTTGCGACATAACCGCTTGGCTGTCGTATAAATCCGCTCCGCTTTGCTCTTTCAAAGATTCCAGCACATCATTAGCCGCGATCCATGAAGGCGCAATTGCCTCTAGCTTTTTAATTTCAGCTTGCTGATCTTGCTCTACGCGACGCTGCTCATTGCGTGCATCTCTCAACTCTTCATGAGAAAACTCTAAAGACTCAACTTGTGCGATATGACGTTCGCGTTCTTCTTCTAATGCCAATTCGTCAGATAACACCACATTATGTTGCTTTTGGTAATCACTGACGAGCTGTTGAGCTTGACGCTGTTGGCTAATGCTGCGCTCTAAATCACGATGTTGAGCACGCCACTGTTGTTCGTTTTGAACAATATGGTTTGCATCACGACCTTTTGAAATAGTCTCTTTAGCTTGAGTAGAAGCATCGCAACGCTCAATGTTACCAACAATCTGTTTCACTAAACTAAATGCTTGTTCGAACTGTTGAGCCGCAGCCGATGACATATCCAGTTTATGTTTTAACGCGAGCAAAGCCGTGGTATTCGCCGCTTCTTTCGTCTTACATTCCGCAAGCAATGCTTGCGCACTTTCTGCGGTAATAGAGTCATCACTTAACAGTTGCTGCGCTTTATTCAGTGCTTGTACCGCTTGCTGGTATTGCAACGCGCGGGTTTGTTGAACATCTAATGCTTGTTGGTAGTCTGCTAACTGACTTTTCAGGCTATCCACTTCTTCTTCAGAAATCGTCGATTGCTCTTCAGCCGTTAGAACACGCTCTTGCGCCTCTTCCACCACCATCACCTGCTCTTCAAGACGCTCACTTAGCTCTTCCAAATCATCTTGGTAACGAGCAATTTTTTCTTGTTGGCGAAGTGCGTTTTGAACCAATTGCAGATGATCAGAAGCGGCTTGGTGATCTTGTTCAAGAGCAGACTCTTGATCAACTAAGATCTCTAGCTCTTCTTGAATTCTCGTCAGTAGTTGATTCTGTTCAACCAGAGTCGTACGTGAACCAAATAGCTCACCACGCAAAGTCATCGTTTTATCAAGCTTATTGCGGCGGTCATTTGCATGACGCATGTAATCCGCAGCCACATAGTTTGTAGACTCAGTGATTAAGTGTTTGAATAGATCACGATCTGTTTGAGTAGTTTTAATCGCTTCAAGCGTCATGCGGTTTTCACGCAGCGCCGATTCCATATCTTGGAACGCTTTTTTCACACCACCGTTTTGCGGCAGAAGGTAATCACGTAAGGAACGAGTAATCGCACTCGAAATACCACCATAAAGCGAGGCTTCGATCAGGCGGTAAAATTTCGAACGATCACCACTATTTCGCAATTTCTTAGGTACAACACCGAATTCAAACATTTGCGAGTGATACTCGACCACCGACGAAAATGCTTTAAAGTGTGCACCTTCATGTTGAGTAACGGCAGCTTTTACGTCATTCAGCTGACACACTCGTGCATGGTTGTCTGATACGCTTTCAATCAGTACATCCGTAGGTTTCACATGGCTTGGTAAGCCTTGGATCATGAATGGTTTGATATCAACTTTTTTATCGCGTCCAGCTACTTGCTGAAGTTTTACTGCAAACAATAGGCGTTGATTACGGGAGTTCACCACATCAAGCGCGGCATAACATGCACCTGGTTGTAATTTTCCGTACAAGCCTTTATCACGAGATGACTGCGAGCTACCCGCTTCAGTTGTATTTCGGAAGTGCAGTAAGCTTTGGTCTGGAATTAATGCTGTGATGAACGCCGCCATAGTCGTCGATTTACCTGCACCATTACCACCTGAAAGCGTGGTTACCAATCCATCAATATCAAAAGTACGAGCAAAGAAACCGTTCCAGTTGATCATGGTCAGCGATTGATACTTGCCTCTTTCAATCATGCTTCACCCTCTAATTCTATTTGCTCTTGTTCATTATCTTGTTCGCTGTTCTCTTCAATATTCAACAGGCTGCCTTGGCTAGGCTCTTGAGTATGAACAACCGCTTCGCCATCTCGGATCAGACGCAATTGAGCTTCTCGAACATCATCACCAATACGCACATCGGCGCCGAAGCGGAATACGGCTTCACTAATACGGAATTTACCCGTCTCACCTATCGCGATGATCATGCCGATTCGACGTAAACGGCGTAGCGACGTACGAACTTTATCGAACAGCTTTTCTTTGTCTAAATCAGAGCCAGAAGCGCGGTTTGTTGCCAGCTTCATTAATTTTTTTTCATCAGCCAGAGAGAGGAGCTCTTCGTATAACTCTTGGTTAGTGAAGATCCCTTCATGCGCTAAACGTTCTGGGCTGAGGTATAAGAAACAAAGTACTTTCCCCACCAGCATGTCGAGCTCTGAAAGTACACTACGACCGATAAGAGAGGTAGAGCGAGGACGTAAATAGAAAAAGCCTTCAGGTGCTTTCACTAATTCCGTGTTGTAACGCTGATAGAAGTGCGCCAATTCCATCTCAAAATCACACAATAGCGCGTGATTATCGAGATCTTCACTAGAGATATGTCGACCTGAGCGTAATACGCTATCTAAAGCCGGAAATAGTGGATTGGAGATGGCTTTAACCAGATTTTCTGGCATGTAATCGTCAGTATTTGTTGATGACATTTGCTTGTACCTTTGCGCCAAAATCGTTGATCGCCTGCCAATCAGGTTGAATTGCCTGATAATCAGATTCGGAATAACCCAAGCGAACGGCTTGGTCGACCACAATTCGAGCTAAATCGAAATGATGAGTTCTTGGATGAGCAGTCAGGTAATCGCGTAGTACAATTCCCAAATCAATTGGTGACCCTTGCTGCTTATGAATTTGCAACATTGAACCAATTCGCTCAGAGAGTTCATCATTTACTTGTTTAAATTCTTCGTATTCCACTTCAAGTGGCACTTGTCCCATCACTTCATCGTCACGCAAGACCAGCGCTTCATCTCGAAGATCGCTTAAACGCTCCGCATCCGCATGTGTAAGAAACCAAGGGGCATCAAAGTAATCTGTAACAGATTGACGTAAACGCTGACTAAACGCGCGGTTTTTATCCATATCGATAGCGGTACGGATAAATTTATGGACATGCCTGTCGTAGCCAATCCAGAGATCGATAGCTTGCTGTCCCCAACTGGTTATTCTGTCTAGCTTCATCTGTAAGCCAAACAAAATCTCGCCGACAAACTCTAATTCATCATCGCCATAAACGATTTCTTGAATGTCTAAAATTTGAGTCTGTAGTTCATCACCAGCGGCTTGCAAAGTGTCTTGCAGCTCTTTTAACGTATCGGATGTCTCGGACAGTAATGATTCACAGTTATTGATCGCTTCTCGCCAATCGTTATTCAACAAATCGGCAATCTTTTGTTTGACCGACTGTTGCTGCTCATCCATCACTCGTTGATTTAAATCTATTTGATCAAAAATTTCACCAACAGAATACTTCAAGACCCCATAAACATTTTTTTTCCAATGACCCGGAGTACCACCTTTTTGTGCCGCTTCAATCGCTCTTGCCATCTCCCCTGCTACCATTGACAGCTGAATCGATAGTTTTAGCTTTGAAAACTGACGATGACGTAGGTAATAATCAGAAATCCCGATAGCAAGTGGCGATAAACGATAAATACTCGCACCATCATTTATTTCACTTGTGAAACGGCTAATTAATTTCTGTTTAACCATTTCATTGATTGCATTGTTTGCGCGAAAAGCGGATGCATCACCTGTTTCTTCAAACATTCGAGTGACGATGGTAAATGCATCGTGCAATTCACCCTCACCTAACTCTTCATCAAATCTTTCATTACTTAGTACCGCGATAGCAATCAGAAATGCCAATCGCTCAGGGGAAAGATTCAATGAGAAGTCATGCTGCTTTACCCAGCCAACCAATTCATCAATTGATTGATCTTCTGCAGTTTGAGTCATCTCACTCATTGTTAGTCCTGTTTTTGCTTGCTAGCTCATACATTTTTTCTAGCCCACACATGAATGTAACGGCCTAATGAAAGGTATGGCTCTTGTCTGCACAACTGTTTTTCTAGTGCTAACACATCTTCAAATTGGTAATCGCCCATATATTCCATATTTCCGATATAGTCACTAAATGAGCGAATACCTGACTTACCACAAATATCAAAGCCAGCATCTTCTATCCATTGATACACCTCTTCTGGCTTTAACCCTTTTTGTGGCTGTAATTTAAATCTTTTCCTATGTGGCATACCGTCAAGCACGTGAGGGATATTGCCACAAATCACATTCTTAAAAACCAGACCGTGGTGATTATAAAACATGATAGAGGCCACTCCACCAGGCTTAACCTGATCGAGAACGATATCTAACGCTGTTTTCGGATCGGCCAACCACTCCATTACAGCATGGAACATAGCAACATCGACTTTGTCATCAAGATGACTGCCGATTGCCTGTATCGGAGAATGAATCAGCCGATACTGCTCAAGCAAACCGTTTTTTGCAATATCAACCTTAGCAAGTTGCAGCATTTCAGAAGATAGATCACATAATGTGACTTGATGTCCGAGTTCAGCAATCTTTTGCGACATTTGAGCAAGACCGCCACCAGCATCAAGAATGCTAAGTGGTCTCTGTTGCTCATCAAAGGTTGATAATGCGAGCTCTAAGTCTTCCCACAAAATGCTCTGACGAATATCGCCTTTGTCAGAACCATAAATGTTTTTTGCAAATTTGTGGGCAATATCGTCGAAATTGCGATCTTCAGTCACGGCAGGTTAGGTTATCATAGTAAATCGTGCTGCTATTCTGTCACATGGAATGCAGGAATAAAGAAGCTTATGCCTTTTTTATTATCAAGTGATGTTTTTTCGGGCTATTTATGTATGTTTGAACTGAAAAAAGTAGTTTCATCGTTGTTAATGCCGCTACCGGCAATGCTAATCCTAGGTTTTTTGGGGTTATTGTTAATTATGTTTACCGCCCGTAGGAAGACAGGATCTCTGATTATCCTATTTTCGCTATGTGGTATTTTCCTTATATCCTTCCAACCAGTTTCTACACGTCTATTAATGCCTATGGAGAGAGAATTCAGCGGGTTTCTTCCTGTTGATGAGTCCATTGATTATGTCATGGTACTAGGGAGTGGCCATGTCGTGGATAGCGACATACCTCCGACATCAGAATTAAGCCGCACCGCGTTAATGCGTCTTAATGAAGGCATTCGAATTATGCGCCTATACCCTGGCTCGAAATTGATTCTTTCTGGTTATGCCGGTGGGTCTGAATTTAGTAATGCCCGGATGATGGCAAAAGTCGCGCTGGCATTAGGTGTCGCTAAACCCGATATCATTCTGTTAGAAACAGCAAAAGATACGTGGGAAGAAGCAAGACAAGCGGCGGCTTTTGTTCGGGTGAAGAAAATGGTTTTAGTGACGTCTGCAAGCCATATGAAGCGTGCCTTGTATGAATTTAATCAAGCAGGTATCACCCCTTTTCCAGCACCAACTAATTACCTTGCTTATGACAACATTAACCAACCTTGGGAAAAATACGCCCCTAAAGCCAAATACTTGGAACAAACAGAGCGCTATTGGCATGAAACGATGGGACAACTTTGGCAAAAAGCTCGAGATTTGATCGACGGTGACTATAAAGAGATGGAACCGAAACCCGTTCAATCACTCTAGAGACGATAAATCTTACATCAACCTTCAAAGCGGTATACCAGCGTCCCATTCCAAAATAGATCTTAACAAAAAAGCCGAAGGGAATACCTTCGGCTCTTTTATATCAATCTGTCACAGTAAGTAATATCAGTCCCCAGCGAACATATAACCTTCACCGTGAACTGTTACAAAAATTTGTGGGTTCTTTGGGTCAAATTCCATTTTGGCGCGCATACGACGAATAAGAACATCAATAGTTCGATCGTTTGGAGCATCAACGCGGTGGCTGATCATATTCAGGATACGCTCACGGCTCAATACTTGGTTAGGGTATGAGGACAGCGCAACTAACAGTTCGTATTCTGCTTTCGTCAGTTTTACAGGCTCGCCATTTTTGCTTAATGCGCGACGTTGTATGTCAAACGTCCATTCACCAAAACGAACTAAGTTTTCATTTTCGCACTCAGCCACCGCCACGCTAGATGCGTTACGCGCTGCCGAAATTCGCCATAATAAATTTTTAACTCGAACCAAAAGCTCTCTAAGTTCAAAGGGTTTAGTCACGTAATCATCAGCCCCCATTTCAAGGCCTACAATTTTATCGATGCTATCCGTGCGTCCAGTAACTAAAATAATGCCTATATCCGATTGGCTGCGTAATTCACGAGTTAGCATTAAGCCATCTTCTCCAGGTAGATTGATATCTAACATAATCAAATCTACAAGATTGCTCTGTAGTACTTCTCTCATTTGAGCGCCATTTTCTGCTTCGCTTACGGCATACCCTTCATTCTGGAAGTAACCAACAAGTTTACTACGGGTTACTACATCGTCTTCAACGACCAATACGTGATAGCTCATCTACACCCTTTTCTTTTAGTTATTTCGTCTATGCTTACTATTCTATTCATAAATAGTAATATTTCTAGCAATAGATGGTTTAAAATCAGGAAAGATCATTTTTTCTTGATTCAAGACAAGCATAGCTCACGCGTTAATATTTAGTCATATTTAGTCACTTTTCTTATTTAATGTAGTTACTGTTATTCATTTTTATTGGTTAGACTATAGTGAGAATAATACTCGGAGCAATAACGATGATCGAAACAAAAGCATTCAATGAAAAGCGTGCAGAGATTTACTGGTGGCTATCTAGCCTTTTCGCAAAAGAGTTAACTCAACAAGAGTTAGACAGCTATCACTCTCAAGAGATTCGCACTTTTCTGACTGGATTAGGTGAAAACGAAACACTTAAACCTTCAATAGACAAGTTAGTTGACGCCCTTAATCGCTTACAAAACCGTGAAGACGCTCAATTAGAGCTTTCCGCTGACTATTGTGATCTATTTTTAAAATCAGATAAGAACGCCGCTCTTCCATACGCTTCTATGTACATTGGAAAGCAAGGTTTATTGAATGATGTTCCGGCTCAAGAGATGGCAGCATTAATGTCAAAGCACGGCATTGCAGTGAGTGAATCATTGAATGAACCAGCAGACCACATTGCCATTGAACTCGACTTTTTAGGTAATTTAATTATTCGTTCAAATGAGCTTGAGCAAGAGAAACACCTTAATGATGCATTAATTGAGCAAGAATCTTTCATTCAAACTCATATCCTTTCTTGGATCCCACAGTTTAGTGCGAAATGCGATCAATATGATGAGTTTGGTTTTTATGCAAGCGTAGCTCAAGTATTAGTCGCCTTCTGCCAATTAGATTGCCAATACCTAACAGGCGAATAACCTCTCAAATTTATAATTCCCATCGGTAATTCGTGGTTATTTATCACATTTTAAACTATCAAGTGAGACTAGGTTCACTTCACTTGGTAGTTTTGTATTAACCCTCTTATAATTAAATGTGACAACACCCACTAAACTGGTCCAATATCCATTGCCAGTGAAGCGTTTGCGGTCTAAAATTGTGACCGCAAACGATAAAATATGATTACAAATGCAAACCGCTGATATAAGGCGGTTTTTGTGTTTCTTAATACCTTGCTATCTCTCGATGATTCACGATGTGAAGTAACGTGAATCGGCAATTGCTATTAAGAGATAGTATTTACGCTACTTGGTTGACTATTATATGAGTTAACCACTGTATTAAGTAGCACCTCGACAGGATAACACCATGGCTACAATAAAAGATGTCGCACGCTTAGCAGGCGTATCCACAACTACCGTTTCTCACGTCATCAACAAAACTCGATTTGTTGCTGAAACGACTCAAGAAAAGGTAATGAAAGCGGTAGACGAATTAAACTATGCTCCAAGTGCCGTTGCGAGAAGTTTAAAATGTAATACCACACGCACCATTGGTATGCTCGTGACTCAATCTACCAATTTATTCTTTTCAGAAGTAATTGATGGCGTTGAGAGTTACTGTTATCGACAGGGCTACACGCTGATTCTTTGTAATACTGGTGGAATTTACGAAAAGCAGCGTGATTATATCCGCATGCTTGCCGAAAAGCGTGTTGATGGCATGTTAGTCATGTGTTCAGATTTAACTGAAGAGCTAAAAGAGATGTTAGATCGTCACTCTGATATCCCTAAAGTGATCATGGACTGGGGCCCTGAAAGTTCGCAAGCCGATAAGATCATCGATAATTCTGAGGAAGGCGCTTACCTTGCGACTAAGTACTTGCTTGATAACGGTCATACCGATATTGCATGCTTAAGTGGTCATTTCGATAAGGTTGCATGTAAAGAGCGAATTTTAGGCTATCGACGAGCTCTCAAGGGTGCCGATATTGATGTGAATGAAGATTGGATCATCGAAGGCAATTTTGAATGTGATACTGCAGTACTTGCTGCTGATAAAATTGTGAATATGGAAAATCGCCCAACGGCTGTCTTCTGTTTCAATGACACAATGGCTTTAGGGTTGATGAGCCGCTTGCAGCAGAAAGGGATTAGAATCCCTGACGACATCTCTGTTATTGGTTACGACAACATTGAATTAGCAGAATATTTCTCTCCACCACTAACTACAGTCCACCAACCAAAAAGACGTGTTGGTAAAACTGCATTTGAGATTTTATTGGAACGAATCAAAGACAAAGAGCACGATAAACGCATCTTTGAAATGCACCCTGAAATCGTAGTTCGAGATACGGTAAAAAAACTTACTTAACTAAAATACTCAAATGAATGCGTATTAATCAGTGCGCATTCACAACACCTAAAATGCAACTCAACCCACATCAAGCCCATGAATTATTGAACCAACATCTCATTTTAAAACCTAAAATGTGATACCTATTCAATATTTTCCTATATGCTATGAGTGTCACGCACAGGGCAAACTATTTGAAAAAATAGGACGCAAAGCCTCCGGCCTAAACCATTTGGTAGGTAGCGGGGTTACCGATGGCAAGTATGCAAACAAAGTTTAACGTTTCGTTGACAGTACATTTGCACCACTTAGCTATTATCTCGGACCTGAAATTTGGTGGCGTAATCCTTTACACCGAGACTATACAGCATGGATAAACCAGTATTAAAAGACTCTATGAAGTTATTTGAGCAACTTGGCGCTATCAAGTCCCGCTCAATGTTTGGTGGATTTGGCATTTTTGCCAATGACACAATGTTTGCACTAGTAGTTAATGATCAACTACATATTCGTGCTGATAAAGATTCAACCAAGCAATTCCAAGAACAAGGTTATCAGCCATACATTTACAAAAAACGTGGTTTCCCTGTTGTTACTAAGTATTTTGCTTTGCCTGAAAATTGCTGGGATACACCTGAGCAAATCTTAAAAACTGCAGTTGCTTCATTAGAATTCGCACAGCAAGAAAAAAGCCAGCAATCATCGGCTAAGCCAAATCGATTAAAAGATTTACCTAATCTCAGACTTGCTACTGAGCGCATGCTTAAAAAAGCGGGTATCGCAACAGTTGAAGAATTGCACCGCAAAGGCTCTCTAACCGCTTTCCAAGCAATTAGACAAACTCACTCATCATCTGTCAGCGTTGAGCTGTTATGGGCTCTTGAGGGCGCAATAAATGGCACTCATTGGTCAGTCGTTCCGCAAGAAAGGCGAAATGAGTTAATCAGCGACCTAAACTAGTCGACACATCAAAAAAACCGCCGCGTTTCTGCTGCGGTTTTTTTATATTCTTTGATTTATATGAAATATTTCTCCTCGCTTCCCTGTCTTATCTTTGTAAGTCGATAAAACATTTGTCATATTGTTTCCATAAACTTGTTCCCATAAACGTTTGCAAGGAGCTTCTTCCATGAGTAAAAAACTAATCATTGGTATCCTTTTAGTCGCTGTTGTTCTTTTTTTAGGCGTTAACTTTGGTCAATACCTAACCCTTGAAAACGCAAAAGCCCAACAAGCCGTACTCAACGAATATATCCAAAACAACTTCGTCGTTGCTGGCCTGATTTACTTCCTTGCTTACGTATTGATCACCGCGTTTTCAATTCCGGGAGCCGCTGTCGTCACACTTTTAGGCGCTGCTCTTTTTGGATTCTGGTTTAGCCTGTTCTTGGTCTCTTTTGCTAGCACAATTGGAGCAACGTTAGCGTTTTTGAGCAGTCGCTTCCTATTAAGAGATTGGGTGCAAAGTAAGTTTGGAGACAAACTAGAGGCGATTAATAATGGTGTTGAAAAAGATGGGGCGTTTTATCTCTTCTCATTACGCTTGATCCCTGTTTTCCCATTTTTCTTAATTAATCTATTGATGGGCCTAACTCCAATCACCACCTTAAAATTCTACCTAACTAGTCAGTTAGGTATGCTCGCTGGTACCATGGTCTACCTAAATGCAGGCACACAGCTTGCAGAAATAGACTCGCTTTCTGGCATTGTTTCACCCTCCGTATTGGCGTCATTTGCACTACTCGGTCTATTTCCTATTATCGCAAAATGGTTAATGGCAAAATTTAAACCGACAACTCATGCAGAGAATGAATCATGAAAGCATTTATTGCGAGCACACCAACTGAAGCGCATATCGTGTGTGAATGGTTGAAGAGCGAACGCATCGACTGTGAAGTTCGAGGTGAGGGGTTGTTTGGTCTTCGTGGCGAGTTACCACTAAATAATGATACAGATGCTTATATTTGGTTACACAACCCTGAACAAGCACTAAAAGCGAAAGCCATTATTGATGACTACCAGCAACAATGCAGTAGTCACCAACAACATTCATGGCACTGTCAGCACTGTAATAATGAGAATGAACCGCAATTTGGAGTTTGCTGGAGTTGTAGTCATAGCCGCGATATTTAACTACTAAGCAATGATAGCTCTATAAATATAACTCGCACCGTTAACGAGTAGTACTCTTCCCCGATAATCTACTCGTTAATTTGTTTTTGAATAAACTCTATAGAGTGCTTATTAAACTCCTCAGGTCGCTCGACATTACATACATGCCCACAATCGGGAATCTCACACAACTCGCTCGACTCATGCACTGCAATCATCTCTTTTACCGGTTGGATAAACATGTAGTCTTTCTCACCCATTAAATAAAGTGTAGGAATGGGTAATTCACTGTCTTTAAAATAGCGCATCAAAGGGTTAACTTCAGAGGTCAACATAAACCAGCGTTTAAATTCTTTCTGGCATAATTTCTTAGCTTCTCGGATAAAGAGGTTGCGCGACTCTTTCTGATTTCGCTGCGGCATAACAATGTAAGCGAAAAGGCTATACAACCACATGTAAGGGATAATGTGCTTGCTCATGTTACCAAGCTTCACCAGTACTTGCGATCGAGTATTAAGACGAGTAACGGCACCACCCAACACCATAGAACGAACACGATGGGTAGCAAGTTCCGCGATATTTCGAACAATAATCGTCCCTAGCGACATGCCAACAAAATGTGCTGAACGGATCTTAAGGTGATCTAATACTCTAAGGATGTCCATAGTCACCGTTTTAAAAGTATACCGATTACTGATCAGCTCTTTCAGAAGTTGATTCGATTTTCCGTGTCCTCTCAAATCAATCAGTAAAAGATTAAAATGAGCTTTATACGCTTTGATTTGTTTAAACCAAATGGATGAACTTCCGCCCGCACCATGCACAAACACCACCCATTCTTCACTTGTGGGATGAGTATAAGTTTTATGGAATAAAAGAGACTCAGTCATAAATTAGGAGGTTCGCTATATATCAATGGGATTTAAAAGTGGAATGGAAGATTAACACAGATCAAGCGGATTGGAGTTTAGCTAATGTCAGATATTAGCTATTAGGGTAAAAAAGTGTGAGATTAGCGGTCTGATAAGCTAATTTAATGATATTACTATCGATAAACACCACATTATAGAAATAAAGTGAAGACGCCATCACGCCTTCACCTTTATTTATAGAGCGTCTCGATACATAGCGAGATAGGTTTTCGCCGCTTCACTCCAAGAGAACTCTTGTTCCATGGCTTGTAACTGAACACGTTTAATTTCCGCAGGCTGTTGTGTATAAACCAGCAGAGATCGTAGCATCACAAACAGCAATGCATTCGAGCTTGGCTCACTGAAACTAAATCCTGTTGCGTCAAACGGAGAGCTATCATAGTCAACAACGCTATCTTTCAACCCACCAACTGAACGAACAATCGGCAGCGTTCCATAAGCCATACTGTATATCTGATTGAGGCCACAAGGCTCAAATTCAGATGGCATTAAGAAGAAGTCAGAGCCCGCCTCAACTAAATGAGCCAATGTGTTGTCGTACGCTTCTACAAAAGCAAACTTATCGGAATGCAGTGACATGATCTCTTTCAGTTGTTCTGCTAGGACAGGATCCCCTGTTCCAACCACCACAACCTGTAGATCATTTTTCAAAAATTCAGACAGAATTGGTAATAAGTAGTGCACGCCTTTCTGATGAGTTAACCGGCAAACCATGCCGTAAACTGCGACCGATTTCTCTGGTAACCCCACTTCAGATTGGAGTTGTTGCTTACACACTTTCTTGCCGCGCACCATACTCTGATGAGAGGCTTTATACTGTTTTGGGATTAAAGTGTCCTTTTCCGGGTTCCATGCCCCGTAGTCACAACCATTTAGTATCCCATACAGATCATCACTACGCTGCTGAAATTCAGCAGCCATACCGTGGCTACCTAACTCAGTGAGTAACTCTTTCGCGTAGCTAGGGCTTACTGCATTGATCTTATCTGCATTCAGGACACCGGCTTTAAGCATGGTGATATGAGTTTCACTTACGGCAGCATCTGGGGCATACCGAGCATGAAATTCGTGTACGCTACTTTGCAGCTCATCGTAACTGAACACACCTTTGAATACCGCGTTATGCACCGAAATGACACTCTTCATTTGAGCGTAAAATTCCTCTTTCGCATAACGGTGTTTCAAAAAGTATGGGACAAACCCAGTATGCCAATCATTAGCATGAACGATATTTGGTTGAAACGATAACTTCGGCAGCATATCGAGACAAGCAGCACTAAAGAAAGCAAAACGTTCACCATTGTCAGCATACGCTTGGTTATTTTCTGCGTACATTTCAGCACGGTCAAAAAACTGTTGACAGTCAATGGCGTACACCGACGTACCTTCTAACGTTAACTCTCGCACCATATATGGCGTATGAGGCCAATGCTCAAGTTGTGTATCTAATAGAACTTTTGCTTCTGTAACACCTGGAATTTTTCTGTACGCTGGAAGTGTGATTCGTACATCTTGCTCTAGGTTTTTTAACGCTAAAGGCAGTGCCTTGGCAACATCTGCCAAGCCACCGCTTTTAATTAACCCTTCGACCTCTGATGCAACAAACAGAATAGAAAGAGTTTTAGTAGCCAATGCGCGCTCCTTTAGGGATAACAACAATGCCTTCATCCGATACATGATAATGCTTTTTATCTTCTTGGAGGTTTACGCCAATCTGTGTGTCAGGTGCAATATCGACATCTTTATCGACAATAACTCGACGTAATACACACCCTTCACCGATCTTCACATCACCTAGTAGAATACTTTCGCTAATGTCACACGTCGAAGCGATATTACTTCTAAATCCAAGTACTGATTTCTCAATACGCGAACCACGAACAAAACTACCGTTACATACCAAACTATCAATAATCTGTACTCGACCATTCACTGAATCAGTGAAAGTTGCTGGCGGTAGTGGTGGGTAGTAAGTATGTAGGGGCCACTTGCGGTTATAAAGTGAGAAAGGAGCATCTTCAGCAAGAAGATCCATATGAGCCTGCCAGTACGCATCAATCGTACCTACATCGCGCCAATACACTTCCTCTTTTTCGCCAGTGATCTTATTCGTACTAAAGTCATAAACAAATACATCACCACGTGGGTACATATTAGGAATAATGTCTTTGCCAAAATCATGGCTAGAATCTTCTTTCTCAGCATCGGCGTTCAATTCAGCAAACAGATTCTGAGCTTCAAATACATAGTTACCCATTGATACAAGTGCGAATTCAGGGTCACCCGGAATCGATTTAGGGTTGCTTGGCTTCTCTTCGAAACCTATCATGCGGCCCTCTTCATCCACTTCAATAACACCAAATTCACTTGCTTCGGCAACAGGCATGCGAAGAGCTGAAACCGTTAGAGACGCTTCTTTCTTCTGGTGGAAATCAAGCATCTGCTTAATATCCATTTTATAAATATGATCAGAACCAAAAATACAAACATGATCTGGTTCTTCTAATTCCATAAAACGTAAATTTTGGTAGATAGCATCTGCTGTGCCTTCATACCAACGCTTACCTGTTCTCATTTGAGCAGGAATTGGATCTATAAATCGATCCGTGATCCCACTAATATTCCAGCCCTTTTTCATGTGGTGAAATAACGATTGAGATTTAAATTGAGTTAACACGTAAATTTTCATCAGATCTGCATTAACAAAATTGTTCAATGCGAAATCTATTAAGCGATAACTTCCACCGAACGGAACTGCAGGCTTACTACGAGATTCGGTTAAAGGCCTTAAACGAGAACCTTCACCGCCAGCAAGAATCATACCCAATACACCAGCCATTTTATTCTCCATATATAGCTTATAAGAATGCTCGATATTTACTTGTGAAGAAATACTTCGGGGGAAGCAAACATCGATTCTGTATACTTTATGCGCATCAATACACCAATTAAGATCCCAGTATGGTGTACTTATTTATTAAGCCTCGCGCAGGTTGAGTGCTATATTTATTGCACTTTGTTTCTTATAACTTATCTTTTTTAGAAGAGAATACCAATTTAAAAAATCCTATTCTTCGACACTATACATTTTGTGTGCGCAAGTCGTAGGTTCTGTCACATTACACCGCCAAGACCAAACAATAAATCAACATGCAATCAACATAAACCACACACGCAATTTGTTCACCTTGAGCAGTATAATAATCTCAGGTGACAGTTATATGAATTTACAATCACTTCACGAATGAATTGCATAGTTAGCCCCTGAGCTCAAACTGCCTATTTTATTGACTTCGGCATATTTTATTATTTCATGGCTGGATATTATTTCGGCGATTTTGCTTATATTTACAAAACACCACACCAATTAAATGAATCAATAAAACGAATTCAAATATCAAAGAGAGAAAAGGGTCAGTGTTGATTTATTAACAAATTTGACAAATATAGATATCGGATTGATTTATTACTTGTATAAAAAAAGCAGCTCGAAAGCTGCTTTTAAATTTATTTAGTCTCTTTTTTGGGCTTCTTACGTTTATCCGTAATTTCCCATTTTCCATCGATATAAAGTGCTGTCCATCCTGATGGCTTTCCATCAATTTCCGAACGAACGTAGTTCTCTTTCGATTTACGACTAAAACGGACCACCGTTGGTAATCCATCTGGATCAGCAACAGGAGCAGACGCCAAGTATTGGAATTTTGGTGAAATTCGATCTTTAAAGCGAACCAGCTCTTCGACTAAAGGTGCTCTTGTTTCACGCGATTTAGGAAAATTACTCGCAGCCATAAACAGACCTGAAGCACCATCGCGTAATACAAAGTAAGCATCCGAATTGCTGCAAGGAAGTTCAGGTAAATGAACTGGATCTTCTTTCGGTGGCGCGACTTCACCATTTTTCAAGATTTTACGCGTGTTTTTACACTCTTCACTCGTACAATCCATATATTTGCCGAAACGACCATTTTTAAGAACCATATCAGAACCACACTTGTCACATTCAACAAGCGGTCCGTCATAGCCTTTCACTTTGAATTCGCCATGCTCAACAATGTAGCCTTCACAGTTCGGGTTATTACCACAAACATGCATTTTTCGCGTTTCATCAATTAAGTACGCGTCCATTGCCGTTTCACAAATTGGACAACGTTTTTTAGCACGCAATGCCGCGGTTTCAACGTCTTCTTCCAGCACGTTTACTACGCCATCTTCATCGCCTAAGTTAATGGTCGTTTTGCAGCGCTCTTTCGGTGGCAGTGCATAGCCAGAACAGCCAAGGAACACACCAGTAGAAGCGGTGCGAATACCCATCGGACGTTCACATGTAGGACACTTAATATCGGTCTCTACAATGTGGTTAGGCTTCATACCACCAGCATCTTCATCGAGATCAGCGGTTTCTAAATCACCGGTAAAATCAGTAAAGAAGTTATCTAGCACACCTTTCCAGCTCGTTTCACCTTCAGCGACTTGGTCCAATTTCTGTTCCATGCGCGCGGTAAAATCATAGTTCATCAGGTCATTGAAACTGCCGTCTAATCGATCTGTAACAATTTCACCCATTTTTTCAGCATAGAAACGGCGCTGTTCAACTTTTACGTACCCACGATCTTGAATCGTCGAGATAATAGAAGCGTAAGTAGATGGACGGCCAATACCTCGTTTTTCGAGCTCTTTAACTAATGCAGCTTCAGTAAATCGAGCTGGTGGCTTAGTAAAGTGCTGTTTAGGATCCAGTTTAACAAGACTCAGCTTATCGCCAATTTGAACCGCAGGAAGGATCGTATCTTCATTTTTACCCATTGGACGCTGAACACGTGTCCAACCATCAAATTTTAGAATACGGCCTTTCGCTTTTAATGTGTACTCGTCGGCTTTCACACTCACGGTTGTTGAATCGTATTGCGCTGGTGTCATCTGACACGCAACGAATTGATTCCAAATCAGTGAATATAGTTTATGTGCATCAGCATCAACACCGTTTAGGTCATCTGTTTTCACTTCAACACTTGAAGGTCGAATCGCTTCATGCGCCTCTTGAGCCCCTTCTTTGCTGCCATAAACTAAGGGCTTCTCAGGAAGGTAATTAAGTCCATACTCACTGCCGATGAATTCACGAGCCGCTTCTACAGCCTCTGAACTCAAGTTCGTTGAGTCAGTACGCATATAGGTAATGTAACCCGCTTCATACAAGCGTTGAGCTAACATCATCGTCTTCTTCACGCCATAGCCTAAGCGTGTACTCGCCGCTTGTTGCAGCGTCGATGTAATATAAGGAGCTGAAGGTTTACTCTTTGTTGGACGGTCTTCACGTTTGCACACTTCATACTGCGATTTTTGCAGCACAGACAACGCACTATTCGCTTCAGCTTCATTGACAGGTTTAAATGCAACACCTGCTTTTTGAGCGACCATCAAGCGGAAATCAGTAGAATCCTTAGTGTGCGTATCTGCGTGGATATCCCAAAACTCTTCTGGAATAAACGCATTGATTTCACGTTCACGCTCCACCAGAAGTTTAACTGCCACAGACTGAACACGGCCCGCAGACAAACCACGCGCCACTTTTTTCCATAACAGCGGTGAAACCATGAAACCAACAACGCGGTCCATAAAACGACGCGCTTGTTGAGCATTAACGCCATCCATATTGAGTTCACCAGGCGTTTCAAATGCCTGTTGGATTGCGTTTTTGGTAATTTCGTTAAACACAACGCGTTTGTATCGCTCTTCATCGCCGCCGATGATCTCACGAAGGTGCCATGCGATAGCTTCTCCTTCGCGGTCCAAATCGGTTGCGAGATAGACGAAATCAGCGTCTTCTGCTAGTTTCTGTAATTCCGCCACGACCTTTTCTTTGCCCGGCAAAATTTGATAATTGGCTTCCCAATCTTGATAAGGGTTAATACCCATTTTCTTGATAAGTGCTTTGCGATCTTTCTCTTTCTTGATACGAGCTTTTTCTTCGACGCTCATTCCTTTGGTAGAAATAGCAGCGGCTTTTTTACCCGTACTTTGACCGGCAGTAGGAAGATCACGTACGTGACCCACACTAGACTTCACGATGAAATCTTTACCAAGATATTTATTAATGGTTTTTGCCTTGGCTGGCGATTCCACTATAACGAGCGATTTACCCATAATTGACTCTAACGTCCTTAATCACGACGCGATTGGAAAAAGAGAGCTGAATCAGATAACAACTATTGCATCTTAATTAGCATCTTTCGCGATTTCGCATGATGTTCGAAATTATTGCTTCTTTTTTTACTATTGAGCGAGATTACAAGAAGATCAACCTGTTTTTTTAAATTTGACTCTGATTGCTCGACAAATCATCGACTATGACACTTACTAATTCATTTACACTAAAAGATGAACAATAACTATTATCCTTTAAATCAATGACCCCAAGCAAACGCGGCATATAGTAAACATGTGATATTGCTAATACCTAACGGACTTAAGCGTTTTTTGCCATAAATCACAGAATAACCACGATCTTTTTGTTGTCGGCATCAGTTAAGTTAGCAAAACTATTGAAATTCACCACAAGGTACATACACTGTCGATTCAATTTGCCCTGTAAGTACAGGCGTTCGTTTCTCAACAACTCTCTGTTTACTCGGTACTGGCTATTTAATTGGACAAAAATCATGACCACTAAAAAATCTATTTCTTCATTTGACCTTCTACTCATTGCCAATCAAATCATTCAAGAACACGATGATTACATCGAAGGAATGCGAGCTGATTCAGTAGAAGAAAAAGAAGAAGTTTTAGTATTTAAAGGTGAATATTTTTTAGATGACAATGGGCTTCCAACCCAGAACACAACTGCCGTTTTTAATATGTTTAAATACCTTGCCATAAACTTATCTAAAGAGTTCACTTTAGAAAAATAAATCAACATATTGCGAATTAAGGCCCTTAACCTCAAGGGCCTAGTTGAACACTTATTGACTCAAACGTTGCAGCTGTTCGAAGTAATCTGGAAACGTTTTTGACGTACATTTCGGATCATTAATCGTCACCGGGGTATTGCTCAACGCAACGAGAGAGAAACACATTGCCATACGATGATCGTCGTAGGTATCAATTGCAGCATGTTGAATTTCCGAGCATGGCTTAACAATGATGTAATCCTCGCCCTCTTCTACCTCTGCACCTACTTTGCGTAATTCTGTCGCCATTGCCGATAGACGATCTGTCTCTTTTACTCGCCAATTATAGACATTTCTAATGGCTGTAGTGCCCTTAGCAAATAGCGCAGTTGTTGCAATGGTCATCGCCGCATCTGGAATATGATTGTAGTCAAGATCTACGCCTTTCAGTTCACCGCGACGAGCAATAACATAATCGTCGCCCCACTCAATTTCCGCGCCCATTTTTTCAAGCGCATCCGCAAATTGAATATCACCTTGAATGCTATTTTTTCCAATGCCTGTGACTTTTATTTCACCACCTTTAATCGCGGCTGCCGCAAGAAAATATGAGGCAGAAGAAGCATCACCTTCAACTAAAAAATCACCTGGAGAATGATAAGATTGACCCGCTGGAATCACAAATTCTTGGTAGTTAAGATTTTCCACCTTAACACCAAATTGCGCCATGATATGAAGAGTGATATCGATATACGGTTTGGATACTAAATCGCCAATAATCTTAATCCGCACTTCTCCATCAGCTAGAGGCGCTGACATTAGAAAAGCGGTTAAAAACTGGCTTGAAATAGATCCATCAATAGAAACAGTGCCCGACTTGAGTCCTTGCGCTGTAATCTTCAACGGTGGGTAATTTTCATTCTCTAAATATTCAATCTGAGCTCCGGCTTCACGCAAAGCATTCACTAGATGGCCAATTGGGCGCTCTTTCATCCTTGGTTCACCAGTAAGTACGTACTCACCACCGCCAAGACAAAGCGCTGCCGCAAGAGGTCGCATCGCGGTACCTGCATTGCCTAAAAATAGCTCTACCGATTGAGAGCTATCAAACGCTTTCCCTAACCCTTCAACTTCACATACGGTCTTATCATTCGATAATTGATACTTCACACCCAGCAATGTAAGAGCATTAAGCATATGTCTAATATCATCGCTATCGAGCAAGTTCGTTAAACGTGTTGTTCCTGTCGCGAGAGCGGCCAATAGCAGAGCTCGATTCGAAACACTTTTCGAGCCTGGTAAATTCACTTCACCATTCACTTTTTGTATGGGTTGTAACGTTAGGCTTTCCATTGAGATAATCTGTCCTTGAGTTGTACTCGCTGTCATATTCAGCAACCAACTATGTAAAATTGTTCGTCTAATCAGACTATCTAAAATTAATCCTGAACTCCAGAGCTAATCTAATTCAAATTAAAGGATATTTAGTCATTCAATGACAGCATCAGTAAACCACATCAACACGCACCCCATCATCAAAATAGAGAATACGAACAGAATCACCACGATTGAGCAGCATAGTGCTATCAACATCTTGGATCACATCGACAAGCTTTCCAGAATCAGTCTTAATTAAAATCTCCACCAGCTTATATTCAATTTTATATTGGCTAGTTGCTCGATTTCGTGCGACACCAGCCCCAGCTATTGCCCCAACCGCTGTCGCGACCTCTTTTCCTGATCCGCCACCGAACTGGTTGCCAATCAGCCCACCAACGACACCGCCTAACAATGTCTCCCATCCGTTAGCCTGCGACTGTACAATCTGCTGTTCAGTGATATATCGAACGGAATCAACTTTTCCATACACGACAGAGTTTACTGGACGTGCTTGATTTCGTTGGTATCCTGCATTGGCGAACATGGGTAAAACAAGTAAGATTAATAGCCAACGTTTCATTTTATTTCTCCATCTTTCACATTAAGTATTTATGACCCTATATCTCACTGAGTTAGAAAGCGACAATAATCAGTTTCCTTCCCCGTACGAAGCCCTAGAAGAACCTAACGGCTTGCTCGCATTCGGAGGTGATTTACATCCACAACGCATTCTAACTGCTTATAGTAACGGTATCTTTCCTTGGTATGGTCCCGGAGAACCTATTCTTTGGTGGAGCCCCTCACCGCGAGCCGTCTTTAACCCTAAGACCTTCAAACCATCGAAAAGTGTAAAAAAGTTTCAAAAAAAACATCGCTATAGCATCAGCATCAACCGAGCAACCTCTCAAGTGATTCAGTTGTGTGCCCAGCTGCGACCTGCAGAAGAGACATGGCTAAACGAAGAGATGAGAGCTGCCTATATAACTTTAGCAGAGCAAGGGCATTGTCACTCGGTCGAAGTATGGCAGGGTGATGAGCTCATCGGCGGATTATATGGGATATTGAGAGGGAAAATATTCTGTGGCGAGTCCATGTTCAGTATTGAGCCTAACGCCTCTAAAATCGCTCTGTGGTATTTTTGTGACCATTTTTCAACGTACTCCGGCCAATTAATCGACTGTCAGGTCATGAACCCTCACTTAGCTTCTCTAGGCGCAGTTGAGATTGAACGAGACGATTTCTTACAGAGACTGCTATCCTATAGAGACAAGCCCGTTTCAATGAATTGCTTTAAAACTCAGTGGTTAACTTGGCCTATTGAGGGAAATGAATAATGAGTTCAGATTTGCAACAAATAAAAATTGGATTGACCGATAATCACCCGTGTAGCTATTTGGCCGATAGACAAGAACGCGTAGCGGTTGCACTTGATAATGAAATGCAAACCGCGGCAAGCTATGAAATTTTACTTGCGAATGGCTTTCGTCGCAGTGGCGATACGATATACAGGCCTCATTGCGACAAGTGCCAAGCCTGCACAGCTTTACGTGTCGACATTCCTAATTTCAAACCATCGAAAAGTCAGAAAAGAGTGTTAAACAAAGCGAACCACCTTCGATGGGAGCTCAAAAGCGGCATGGATGAGCAGTGGTTTGAACTTTATAGCCGTTACATTAATGCTCGCCACAAGCATGGCACTATGTACCCACCAAAGCAGAAAGAGTTTTTCCAGTTTTCACAAGCGAAGTGGCTAAATTGTCGATTTTTACACATCTACGATCAAGAAACGCTGGTAGCGATTGCGGTCACTGATGACTTAAATAATTGCGCCAGTGCTTTCTACACCTTTTTCGATCCTGATGTCGATCTTTCCATTGGGACGTTAGCAGTGCTATACCAAATTCAATATTGCCAAAAACTTAACAAACAATGGCTATATTTAGGTTACCAAATCGACGATTGTTCAGCGATGAACTATAAAGTACGCTTTCAACCTCATCAAAGGCTAGTAAATCAGCGATGGCAAGGGTAGAATACGCGACAAGTTTACATATCTAGATTTTAGTGGCGACACTTAGCCGCTAAAGGATGCCAAGTTTCTAAAGAGGATTAAATGGCTAAAGAAGACGTAATTGAGATGCAAGGCACTGTACTTGATACTCTACCAAACACAATGTTTCGTGTTGAACTAGAAAATGGTCACGTAGTTACAGCTCATATCTCAGGTAAAATGCGTAAGAACTACATCCGTATTCTTACTGGTGACAAAGTAACTGTAGAGATGACTCCATACGACCTATCCAAAGGCCGCATCGTCTTCCGCGCTCGTTAATATCTAATTTACGACTGCAATAAAAAACAGAGCCTAATTGCTCTGTTTTTTATGTTTTACGATTAAAAAAATACCCACTATGTCTAGTGGGTATTTTATTTTTATACTATAAACGTTCAGCGTTAGTCTTTAATTTTTAAGCCGCTAAACGTCACCTTCATCAATGAATCGCTTTCTCTTTTGTTCCAATGTACTTGAACTTAAGCTCTTCATCTTCAAGTGTCACCTTCACCGTACCGCCATTAACTAATGACCCAAACAGCAACTCATTAGCAAGAGGCTTTTTCAGACGCTCTTGAATCACACGCCCCATTGGTCTTGCCCCCATCGTTTTGTCATAGCCTTTATGAGCTAACCAGTGGCGAGCATCCTCTGAAACTTCAAGCGACACGCCACGCGCATCTAACTGTACTTGAAGTTCAACGATGAATTTATCCACCACTTGATGGATCACACTCTCATCAAGACTATTGAACCAAATGATGTTATCTAAACGGTTACGGAACTCTGGCGTAAATACTTTCTTGATTTCGGCCATCGCATCAGGGCTATGATCTTGCTGAATAAGCCCCATTGATTTTTTCTCAGTTTCTGCCACACCAGCATTGGTTGTCATCACCAATATCACGTTTCGGAAATCCGCTTTTCGGCCATTGTTATCCGTTAATGTACCGTTATCCATCACTTGTAGAAGCAAATTAAAGATATCTGGGTGCGCTTTTTCAATCTCATCAAGCAAGACGACAGCATGTGGATGCTTAATCACCGCGTCCGTTAATAGCCCGCCTTGGTCATACCCAACATAACCAGGAGGTGCACCAATCAAACGACTGACTGAATGGCGTTCACCGTACTCAGACATATCAAATCGCAACAGCTCAATACCCATCAATTTAGATAATTGCACTGTCACTTCCGTTTTACCCACCCCTGTAGGGCCAGCAAACAGGAATGAACCGACAGGTTTGTTATCAGCGCCTAAGCCAGCACGAGTCAATTTAATCGCCTCGCTAAGAACGTCGATCGCAGGATCTTGTCCAAACACCAGCATTTTCATTTTGTCATCGAGCTTCTGCAAAATATCTTTATCAGAAGAAGAGACCGATTTTTCGGGGATACGAGCCATTTTTGCTACCATCGACTCGATATCGGCAACGCTTACGGTTTTCTTACGACGGCTAACGGGAGCCAAGCGACTACGAGCCCCTGCTTCATCGATCACATCAATCGCTTTATCTGGCAGATGACGTTCATTAATGTATTTGGCAGAAAGTTCTACCGCTGCTCGCAATGCCTTATTGGTATAACGAACATCGTGGTGCGCTTCATATTTAGGCTTCAACCCGATAAGAATTTTAGTCGTGTCATCGATCGAAGGTTCAACCACATCAATCTTTTGGAAACGACGTGAAAGTGCGCGTTCTTTTTCAAAAACAGTGCTGTACTCCTGGTAGGTAGTTGAACCAATACAGCGTAACTTACCACTACTCAATAGCGGTTTGATCAAGTTTGCGGCATCCACTTGCCCACCCGACGCGGCACCTGCACCAATGATTGTGTGGATTTCATCAATGAATAAGATCGCATCATCTTCTTTTTCTAGCTGCTTCAAAATACCTTTAAAGCGTTTTTCAAAGTCACCACGGTATTTAGTGCCTGCCAAAAGTGAGCCAATATCTAACGAGTAGATAATGCTGTCTTGAATGACTTCAGGAACTTGCCCTTCAACAATGCGCCACGCTAAACCTTCTGCGATAGCCGTTTTGCCGACACCAGCTTCGCCGACTAATAGAGGGTTATTTTTACGGCGACGACACAATACTTGAATGGTTCTTTCTAACTCTTTATCACGTCCGATAAGCGGGTCTATTTGGCCTTTTTTCGCCACTTCATTGAGATTGGTCGCGAAACTTTCTAAGCGTTCATCCGAATTCGCCTCTTCAGCCCCCTCACTTCCAAATGACTCAGAAGAAGAGTCTTCATGGGAATCCGCGGCTTTGCTAATACCATGAGAGATGAAATTCACAATATCTAAACGGCTAATATCATTCTTTTTAAGCAGGTATGCGGCATGGGACTCTTGTTCACTAAAAATGGCAACGAGTACATTTGCCCCTGTGACTTCACTGCGACCAGACGATTGAACATGGAAAACAGCACGCTGCAGCACTCGCTGAAAGCTAAGTGTTGGCTGCGTTTCTCGCGATTCGTCATTTTCTGGGATAAGCGGGGTGGTTTGATCGATAAAAATATCGAGCTCTTGACGAAGGGCGTCTAATTCTGCTTGGCAGGCAAGCAACGCATCCTTAGCTGCATCATTTTCTAATAACGCAAGTAGGAGGTGTTCAACAGTCATAAATTCGTGCCGTTTGTCGCGCGCGCGAGCAAATGCACCGTTGAGACTCGACTCTAATTCTTTATTCAGCATATGTACCTCCTATAGGAACAACTTTGGTTGCTCAAGCAAGCCGACTACGCTTGCTCCATTGTACATAGTAGCGGATGCTCATTTTCTTTTGAGTACATCGTTACTTGGGCTACTTTTGTTTCAGCAATCTCAGCACTGAATGTACCGCAAACTGCTTTTCCATCATAATGAACCTTAAGCATAACTTGTGTTGCTTTATCAATATCCAATGAAAAAAAACGTTCTAGGATCTCGATGACAAAATCCATCGGGGTGTAATCATCGTTGTTTAATATAACGTTATACATTGCCGGCGGTTTTATCTGTGTCCGCTCTTTCTCCAGTAGGTTTGAGTCTGGAGTTACCCATTCAAAATTTTTACTCATGGCCATCAATGTTTGTAGGACTTCTAAACTTATCATTTCACAAAATGACGTATAAATCTTTGAACTTGCACACTGCAAAACATCCTTATAAAAAACATTTCACATCTAAAGACTAATGCACCATTGGTAACGCTGCAAATAAAAGATTGCGATTGCTACTAATTCGGTATCTTGTTGATTAAAAAGACAGCAAGTAAAAATTTTCCATCTCGCCTTAACAGTATATCAGTTTGCAAAAAAGTTACAGCCAAGTTAATTGCAAGGTGATTTAATTACCAATATGTTGTTATTTATACTATCGAACTATTGACTAGATGAAATCATTGGCTACATTGGTGCGTAGTGGTCAATTTTTTACCAGTTGGTAATTCATTGAGTGTTAGGGAAAAGAAACACTCATCTACACCACAACAATATCAGTAATAAAATGCATTAAGGACGTATAGCATGGCTACAGGTACAGTAAAATGGTTTAACAACGCTAAAGGGTTTGGTTTTATTAGTCCGGAGGATGAAGAAGGGGATATTTTCGCACATTACTCCACTATTCAAATGGATGGTTACCGCACTTTAAAGGCCGGGCAACAAGTCGCGTACGAAGTTGAAAAAGGGCCAAAAGGCTCACACGCCAGCTCCGTCATGCCCATTGAAGCAACAAAATAGCCAAAAATACGTAATGTAAGCAACCCATCTCAACAATGCTTACTCGACAGCTAAATGGTTACATAAAAAAACCCGCTATTCATTAGCGGGTTTTTTACTGGACAACTCATTAGCAACGATTAACGTTCAATAGCGCTTTTCTTCAATAGCTCAAGTCTGTCAATGGCGCTTTTCTTCAATAGCGCTAGTCTTCAATAATGCTATTCAGCGTCGAGCTTGGGCGCATTAACGCTGATGTTTTCGCATCATCAATGAAGTAGTAACCACCAAGGTCACCGACAACACCTTGCGCATCATTCAATTCAGCCACAATCGCACTCTCGTTGTCTGCTAACTGCTTAGCAATAGGCGCAAACTCAGCAGCAAGATCAGCGTCGACACTCTGATCTGCTAGTGCTTGAGCCCAGTATGTCGCAAGATAATAGTGGCTACCACGGTTATCAAGCTCACCCACTTTACGAGATGGTGATTTATTATTATCTAAAAAGTCACCTGTCGCTTTATCTAAAGCATCCGCTAGAACCTGAGCTTTGGCATTACCCGAAACAACACTTAAATGCTCCAGAGAAGCCGCTAGTGCTAAGAACTCACCTAACGAATCCCAACGTAGGTGGTTCTCTTTTTCAACTTGCTGGACATGCTTAGGCGCAGAACCACCCGCCCCTGTTTCAAACAGGCCGCCGCCGTTCATTAATGGAACAATGGATAACATCTTCGCAGAAGTACCCAGTTCCAAAATTGGGAAAAGATCCGTTAGGTAGTCACGTAATACGTTACCTGTAACAGAGATCGTATCTAAACCCTCTAGGATTCTAACCAGCGAATACTCTGTTGCTTCTACAGGAGATAGAATTTTAATCTCTAAGCCTGACAAATCGTAATCAGCTAGATAAGTTTCAACTTTCTTAATCAACTCAGCATCGTGTGCGCGTTGTGAATCTAACCAGAAAATCGCAGGCACATTCGATGCTTTGGCACGAGTAACCGCAAGTTTCACCCAATCTTGAATTGGCGCATCTTTCACTTGGCACATACGGAAGATATCACCCTGTTCGACGATTTGTTCGATCAAAACAGAACCTTCAGCATCAACAACGTGAACGGTACCAGCAGCATCTAAGATGAATGTTTTATCATGCGAGCCATACTCTTCCGCTTTTTGAGCCATCAAGCCAACATTTGGAACACTACCCATTGTTGTTGGATCAAATGCCCCATTCTCTTTACAGAAATCGATAACCGATTGGTAAACACCGGCATAGCAGCGATCTGGGATCAGTGCTTTAGTATCTTTTTGTTTGCCGTCTGGGCCCCACATTTGACCAGAAGAGCGAAGCATTGCAGGCATTGAAGCATCAACGATGATATCGCTTGGTACGTGCAAGTTTGTGATGCCTCGGTCTGAGTCAACCATTGCCAGTGCAGGTTGAGTCTCGTAAACCGCGAGAATTGCCGCTTCAATCTCTTCTTTTTGAGCTTGTGGTAATGACGCGATTTTTGCGTAAACGTCCCCTAAGCCATTATTAACATCGACGCCTAACTCTTCGAATAGCTCGCCATACTTAGCAAACACATCCTTGTAGTACACTTTAACAGCATGACCAAAAATGACCGGGTCAGACACTTTCATCATGGTTGCTTTCATGTGTAGAGAAAGTAAAACATCTTGTTTTTTCGCGTCTTCAATCTCTTTTTCAAAGAATGAAACGAGAGCTGATTGATTCAAAACCGACGCATCAATAATCTCTTTATCTTGAAGTGCTAGTGCATCTTTCAGTACTTTAGTCGTGCCATCTTGGGCTACAAATTCAATGCGAGCTTGTGTTTCACCAGAGACAGTGACTGACTTTTCACTACCAAAGAAATCTTTATCATCCATGCTTGCAACATGGGATTTAGAATCAGCAGACCACGCGCCCATTGAATGAGGGTTTTTCTTCGCGTAATTCTTAACAGAAAGTGGCGCTCGGCGATCCGAGTTACCTTCACGTAATACTGGGTTTACTGCGCTGCCTTTAATTTTGTCGTAAGTCGCTTGAATCGCCTTTTCATCGTATGTATTTGGCTCTTCAGGGTAGTTAGGTAGTGCGTAACCTTTCGCTTGAAGTTCAGCAATCGCCGCTTTTAACTGTGGTACCGATGCGGATACGTTGGGAAGCTTAATGATATTCGCTTCTGGCGTTTTCGCTAATTCACCTAACTCAGCAAGGGCATCAGAGATACGTTGGTCTTCTTTTAAATGCTCTGGGAAGTTAGCAATAATACGCCCAGCCAATGAAATATCGCGGGTATCTACATTGATTCCTGATGAAGCCGTAAAAGATTGAATGATTGGCAGTAAAGAGTACGTCGCCAAAGCCGGTGCTTCATCTGTGATGGTATAGATAATGGTTGGTTTTTCTGTAGGCATGAAATTTCCCTATAGTTCTAACAAGCTCTAGTAACATTAGAGCAATGTGAATTGCGCTCCTAAGCTAGCGAAACACTAACCTACTCGCATAATTGCACTCTTTATATTTTTTAAACGAAGCATTCTCCGCCTGAGCAATGCTTGTTCAAATCCGTGAGTGCATTGGCAGTACCAGTCTTAATAACTCGATATTCAAGTCAATAAACGTATATGTAGATTGGTATACCACTTATAATTAAACAAAACATGACGAATAGTCTATTATCTTGTTCGTTGTTGTGTCATTTAGGCGCGCAAATGATATCTCAAATCCCTTCTCGGGAAAACTTTTGAATACAGTCCATTTACATTTTTGCAAGGTACTTAACATGTCTTCTCGTTCTAGAAGCGCAAATAATAATAATCGCACTTCAGATAAACCTTCTCATTTCAAACATAAAGCAGTAAATGGCGCGACATCTAAGCCATTCAAAAAGCGACCATCAAAATCTCATAGAGCAGACAAGAAACCTAGAATCGCAATTGAAGATAGAAAAGTCATCTTATTTAATAAGCCATTTGATGCCTTAAGTCAGTTTACTGATGGTGATGGACGCAAGACACTTGCGGATTTCATCCCCGTTAAAGATGTCTATGCTGCTGGTCGATTGGATCGTGACAGCGAAGGTTTACTGGTATTGACCAACGACGGTATTTATCAAGCGCAACTCACTCAGCCATCCTCTAAATCGCCAAAAACCTATTGGGTTCAGGTTGAAGGTGCGCCGCTTGAGGAAGATTTAGAAAAATTGAGAAGAGGTGTAGAGCTAAAAGATGGTATGACACTGCCAGCTCAAGTTGAAGTGATGCAAGAGCCTTCAGTGTGGGACAGAACACCGCCAGTGCGCTTTAGAGCTTCAATACCAACTACTTGGCTAGCTATTACTATCATTGAAGGCCGAAACCGACAGGTGCGTCGCATGACGGCTAATATCGGGTTCCCAACGTTGCGTTTAATACGCTATTCGATGGGTGATATGAATGTGGGTGATTTGAAACCAGGGGAATGGAAAGAGCTGTAAGATTTAACGATACCAACGGGTTGTTCAAGCCCATTTAAGATTTGATGGGCTTGAACGAATTCATTTTATTCTTGATCGATCATCCATTTACGAAATTCTTTACGTTCACTTTTAGATGCTCTCGTATACCAAATTTGCAACTGTATTACTGTATCTGTTGTTTCAACAACATTACCATCACTTAGTGCGACAACACTTTCAGCTTCTACACTAGTTAAATTTCCAGCAATGTATAGGTTGCCTCTTTCTCGGTTATATTTCTGAACTTGTTCAATCATATCGCCATATGGCATGAAACCACTGTCCGGCACAAATTTTTCAGCTTCTAGTGCTAATTTATCATTATTTACTATGATAGAAAAATTAGGGCTATTTTGTGAAAAGACTTTCTTAGCATCACGATAACGTCTTACTGGCGGAATTTTCAATTCATGTTCATCGTCAGTAGCTATATTGAATTCAATTACAAATGGATCCGATGAGTAAAATCTTGTTTTAGAGCCATCTTTTAATATTTCCGCAAAACTGACAACCAGTTGATGCTTTCCTACACCGAGTGGCACAACTTCATCATCAACGGGCTCTGCATTATCCACAGCATGTAATTTAAGATTATACGGAATTGATAAATTAGCAGCGCTAACAGAGAACGAGATCAATGCAGCGATTACAGTGAACATTATTTTCATAAAAAATCTCTCAAATAAAAAAGGCCACCATATTATGGTGGCCTGCTTTTACATTTTAAAGGTCAATTAGAATTTAACTTCTAGACCAGCTACATATGCGAAGTCGTAGTCTACAGAGCTATCATCGCTATCTGCATAACCTACTTCAGCGTATGCTTTAACATTGCTGTGAAGCTTGTGAGTAATGTTTGCATATACATTATTCACATCTGCTGCATCTGCACTTGCTTGGTTGTAACCTAGAGCAAATGTATTTTTGCCCATAGTGTATGTACCAGCCAGTGAGATTACATCAACATCGCTGTTAGCAATTTTGTCGTCTTCAACAGAACCAAAAGAACCTGCGATAGTGAAGTCACTGAAGCTGTAGATAGCTTCAAGGTTGTAAGAGCTGATTTCTTTAGCAACGATAGTGTTAGCTGCACCGTAAGCTTCTTCAGTGTAGTAGAAAGCACGTAGTTCTAGAGCATCAACAGGAGTAAAAGATGCACCGAAATCTGTAATAGTTTTATCACCAGCTTTGCCGTTATCTAGGTCATGAGCAAATGCAACCCAGAATTTATCGCCTGTGTACCATAGTTTCATAACTTCAGAACCGTGAGCGTCACCAAGACCGATAGACTCTGTACCTAGTTCGTAATCTTCACCGATACCAGCTTCATCACCGATTGTGTATTGACGACCAACAGTAGCTTTAAGGCCGTTAGTTTCGATACCAGCGTAAAGCTCAGCATTCTCAGTTGTAGAACCTTTACCTGAATCACCTTTGTTTTCAAATTCGAAATCAAAGTAACCAACAGCATTAAGCTCATCGTTAATCGCTACAGTTGTGCCGAAGTTTAGCTCACCATCGTCTAGACGGATAGTTGCATCAGAGTCTTTTTCAAAACCTTTGAAGTATTGTACTTCAGCAGCACCACCAACAGAAACAGCTACGCCATCTTTGTTGTAAATTTCTGCCGCGTTTACTGAACCAGCCGCTGCTACTACAGCTAATGCTAATAGAGTCTTTTTCATAATAATCCACTGCCTTTTCTATAATTTGGGAAATCCTTGCCCGGTTCCCTTAGTTTGATAGCCCTGACGTTTTCTATGTTGAAAACTTATCAGCACCTCTAAATTTCGAGGTCTAGATTGCAAAAGATTATTCTGCGTGTCAAATAACATAAAAAAACATTAACACCTCAAACAAGTCCTTACAAATCAACATCTTATGATTTTATATTCACATTTTCGACTAATATCCCACCAAAAACATAAAAAATCAAAATAAATAAAATAACAACAATTTGAAATTAAAGACCACAAATCAACTAAAAAACACAACCAAACAGAACATCAAACTACAAAAAACACCAATTTAAGGTTTTATATATTTCACCATATGAATTAATGTTAGTTTCCTAAAGGTTCAGTTTTTTTTTGTGAACAAGATCCATCTTTGCCTAAAAAGCAGACCATTTTGGTAAAAAAGAAAAGCTTAGCAAGATGTGCTACCATCCATTTCCCGTTAAGCAGGTCACAATATGTCTACTAGTAAAATCCAACAATCCATTCGCAAGAGTTATCAAAACCTCCAATTTCAACTGGAAAACTTTGTCCCTCGCCGCGCTCAAAATTATCTCGTTGCGGAAATAACCAAAACGCTTTGTGGCCAATACCATAAAAAAAACCGTCTTATTGTTGCCGAAGCAGGGACTGGTATTGGTAAATCGCTCGCCTATCTAATGGCGGCCATTCCTGTTGCCGTAGTCAATAACCGGAAAATAGTGATATCAACAGCGACGGTTGCACTGCAAGAACAGCTCGTGAATAAAGACCTACCTCTATATAGAAGGATCACCGATCGCGAGTTCTCTTTTATATTGGCGAAAGGTCGTCAACGCTACTGCTGTGCAGAGAAGCTTGCTGCCGCTTGTGGGGCAGATGAAGGTCAGGTGGCGATGTTTGAGACTAAACCACAAAAAAAAGATATCGAACTTTTACAAACCATGCATAAAAGCCTGACTCAAGGGAAATGGGATGGGGATCGAGACTCATGGCCTAAATCTTTCAAAGACGACATCTGGCAACTTATTGTTAGTGATAAGCACAGTTGCAATAACAGCATGCCTTCACACCGTGACTGTCCTTTTCAAAAAGCACGTTCTGAGTTAGATAAAGCTGACGTCATCATCGCTAATCACAGTCTGGTTATGGCTGATGCAGATTTAGGTGGCGGTGTCATACTCCCAGAACCTGAAGATACCATTTATATTTTCGATGAGGCTCATCACCTTCCACATGTTGCACGAGACCACTCATCCGCTGCCACTAGCCTTAAAGGTGCTGCAAGCTGGCTAGAGAAGTTAAATCAATCTATCTCTAAGTTCTCTGCTCTTGCAGAAGAGAAACGAGTCAGCCGCTTTAGAAATGAACTGCAAGACTCAGTACAGCAACTGGTTCCAAGCTTGAGTCAACTATGCCAGCAATTTGATGCATCGCATTTTGAAGATAAGCGCTACCGATTTGAACATGGTGAACTGCCTGAATGGTTAGAAAATCAATCTAAAGAGCTAAAAACGATCAGCAAGAAGGGAAGCGTAGCGGTTGCTAAGATTGCCGATCTTATAGCAGAGCGCGTTAAAGATGGTGAAATATCCTCTCGCCTTGCGGAACCTGCTCTTGCTGAATTAGGTTTCTACGTTCAAAGAATGGAAAACTTAGCTCAAGTGTGGAACCTGATGGCTGAACCAAAACGAGAGAAAGGAGCTCCTCTCGCCCGCTGGTTAGAACTTAGCCCCGATAGAGAGGGCGACTTTATCGTCAATGTTTCCCCTTTAGAAGTCGGCTGGCAACTCGACCAACAGATTTGGAGTCGTTGTATTGGTGCCGTTTTAGTCTCTGCGACCATGAGAGCACTCAACTCTTTTACCTTTTTCTGCCATCAAGCCGGGATAAGCGAAAAAGCAGAGAATGGAACACAGTTCCTCGCATTAGCTTCGCCTTTTGATTATGAAAACCAGGCGGAACTCATTGTGCCAGCGGTCAAATATGAACCTCAAGCGCCTCAGTTTACCGATCACTTAATCGAAATTTTGCCTGATTTGATTGAAGATAAAAAAGCGAACTTAATTTTGTTTTCGTCCTACTGGCAGATGAATCAAGTAGCCGAAGCTCTATCCACAGATTTCGTTAAAAGAGGTTGGGCACTGCAAATTCAAGGTGATAGCTCACGCGGAGAAATTCTAAAAAAACATAAAACACTCGTTCAATGTCAGAAAACAAGCATTCTGTTTGGCACTGGTAGCTTTTCTGAAGGATTAGACCTGCCGGGAGATTTACTTGAGAACTTAATCATCACTAAAATACCATTTGGTGTACCAACATCACCTGTTGAGCAAGCTCATTCTGAATATATTCAGTCCCGAGGTGGTAACCCATTCATGCAAATTACCGTTCCTGAGGCGAGTAAAAAGCTCATCCAATCTGTAGGACGTTTGCTGCGTAAAGAGAGAGATTCTGGTAAAGTCGTCATCCTTGATCGTCGTATCGTGACCAAACGCTACGGCAAATCACTTTTGGATTCGCTTCCACCTTTTAAAAGAACGATTAAATATTAGAACGGCAAGCAATATACGCACATGAGCCATTAGGTTTAGTGAGTATTAAAGTGCCTCATTAGGAATTATATGGAATTTGTTGAACCGACGATGTTGGTTGTTTTAGCACTTGTGGCTTTCGTTGCGGGATTTATCGATGCGGTTGCTGGTGGCGGCGGGATGTTAACCGTTCCGGCTTTGCTATCCATTGGCTTACCACCTCATATTGTATTAGGCACAAATAAATTAGCCGCAACGTTTGCTTCTTTTACGGCTGCGGTAACGTATTACAAAAAACGACTATTTAAACCAGAATGCTGGCGGAATGCGTTCATCTCAACTCTTATTGGAGCCATTATTGGTACGTTAGTCGTTGATGCGATCAGCACAGAATGGTTGGAGAAAGTGCTGCCACTGATTATTTTAGCTACGGCTATTTATACTATTTTCCAAAAAACACCGACTGCCAGCCAGAATGTCACTCCGACACCATGCCCTAAACTAAAAAAGAAACAGGTATTTCAAGGCTTAACACTAGGGTTTTATGATGGAGTCGCTGGGCCTGGTACAGGTGCTTTTTGGACGGTGAGTTCAATGGCGCTATACAAACTGAATATTTTGCTGGCTTCTGGTCTTGCAAAAGCGATGAACTTTACCAGCAATATTACCTCTCTGGTCACTTTCGCTATACTTGGACATATCGATTGGGTACTTGGCTTAACCATGGGTGTTTGTCTGATGGCCGGAGCATTCGTGGGGGCTCACTCTGCCATTCGATTCGGCGCTAAATTCATTCGTCCTGTGTTCATCACAGTCGTGAGCGTATTAGCGGTTAAGCTGGCTTACAATGCGTGGTTCGTGAATCTATGAACAATTTCTCTCAATTAGCCACTATTCTTGATGATTTATCTAAACAGGCTGCGCAGCTTGATCGTCGCAGAGGCGAGCATCATCTCCCTCTATTTGATGAGCATCTATTTCATGGCAAAGCTCGCTTGATCGTACCCTGTGTACAAGAAGCAAAAAGTACTTATGAGAGCATCGTTAGAGAGAAAAAACACAACCGATTAACACCAGCACGCGCAGAATATCTTACCGAGCTATTATTAGCTCAAATTGGCGCGATTCAGCGTGAGCTTTCCACTCAAAAAATTCGGAAAGGCGAGATCAAACACAGCAGCTATTATCGAAAGCCCATTAATGAGCTGTATCAAGAGCTGGCACAACATCAAGAGTGGACTCGCCGCCTCAAAGAAATGGTGATAGAAAAAGAGCAAGAATTGAAAAATGCCCCCTCTTTTTATCAACAGCAAACCCAAAAAACCTTATTGGCGACTGAGCAACGTTTAAAGCGCTGTGAAGAAGCAATGTTAAAAATTGAAAAACAAATTACGTTTCGTGAAAAGAATCAATAATTATGACTCAACAAACACTTGAACAAGCACCTGAAGAAGTTAAATTGGCCGTCGACCTCATCTGTTTACTCGAACAGAATGACATCGACCCTCAGGTTGCTATTGAAGCGCTTAAAATTGTCAAATCTGACTGTGAAGCCAAATTAAAGAAAGCTTAACCCTCCCCCTATATCATTAAATCAAGGCTGTAAAATGTACCAACTGACTGTGTCTCTCGATGAGTTTCTTGCCGAATATTGGCAGAAAAAACCAATCATCATCAAGGGGGGATTCAAAAACTTTGAAGACCCAATTAGCCCCGACGAGATTGCAGGGTTAGCCATGGAAGAGGACGTTGATTCACGCTTTGTTTCCAACTTAAACGACCAGTGGGTAGCCGAGCATGGCCCGTTTTCCGCTGATAAATTCGAATCGTTAGGCGAAACCAATTGGTCTTTCATTATACAAGCAGCCAATCATTGGCACTCTGGCGCGGCTCAGTTAGTCGAACCTTTCCTAGGCATGCCTAATTGGTTGTTCGATGATTTAATGATCAGCTACTCGGTAAAAGATGGCGGTGTCGGCCCACATATCGACCAATATGATGTATTCATCATTCAGGGGAGCGGTAAGCGTCACTGGCGTGTTGGAGCACTTGACGAAGGTCAATACAAAGAGACCAGCCGCCACGTTGCACTGAGACAAATTGAAGGCTTTGAGCCCATTATTGATGATATTCTAGAACCTGGCGACATTCTCTATATTCCACCAGGCTTCCCACATGATGGTTATGCACTAGAGCCATCAATGAGCTACTCTGTCGGCTTCCGTTCACCAAAGGAACAAGAGCTGATCAGTAATTTTGCCGATTACGTATTAGCACATGATATAGGCGATGTGCATATGCATAACCCCGCTCTGACGACGCAAGATGGAAACGGAAAGATCCAAACGTCTGATTTACAGCATTTAACGACTATGTTGAACTCTAGCTTGCAAAACCCAGAGATCATTCAAGATTTTATGGGCTGTATGTTAAGCCAATCTCGCCATCAACTTGATATTGTCGCTCCAGAGCAATTATGGACAGCAGAAGAAGTACAACTGCACATCATGAATGGTGGTGTCATTAACCGAGTAGCAGGCTTACGCGCGTTATATCATGAGCAAGACAGCGGTATTGCTTACATCAATGGCGAAGTGATCAAAGTTGCCGAGCAAGATAGAGCGCTCATAACGCTGCTTTGCGATCAAGATTGGTTAGCAATAGAGAATCTCGGCCAAGAAATCAGCTCTGCGAACGTGGCGCTCATCTGTGAACTGATCAATAAAGGTTACTGGTTCATCGAAGAGTAATTCTCAGCAGTTATGAGTAACCTTAGCCAGCTATAGGTAATTCTCGCGTTGGTATTAACGAGAATACTCAATATTTAAACCATTAAAAAAGGAGCTGAATTCAGCTCCTTTTGTTCAATCATTGCTCTTAAGGATCAAAATAAGCTCACACTTTAAACTGGTCCACCAGCGTTTGCTGGGTTGAAGAAAAGTCACTGATTTGATTTGCCACTCTTTCCGAGGCTTCCGCTTGCTCTAAAATTCTCGCACTTAAATCACGAATATTAGACACATTTTGGTTAACTTCGCCAGACACAGACTGCTGCTCTTCTGCTGCTCGAACTATTTGGCTATTCATATCACTAATTGCTGCGATAGATTCAAATATAGCACTTAACTCAGCCACTGCTTCTTGTACATGAAGCGCAGTACCATTCGCTAAGTCGTTACCTTCTTGAATCGCTTCAACCACATCTTCAGTTCCCTGCTGGACTTTTTGAATCACACCACGAATTTCGCCTACCGATGCTTGTGTTCTACTCGCCAGATTACGCACTTCGTCTGCAACTACAGCAAAGCCTCTTCCCTGTTCACCTGCTCTAGCGGCTTCAATAGCGGCATTAAGCGCAAGCAAGTTAGTCTGCTCTGATATTCCCTCGATCACAGCGAGAATTTCTGTAATGTTACTATTATTTTTAGCCAGCTCTTCTACCACAGGCACAGCGCTTGTCATTCGATCAACCAACTTAACCATCTCAGAAGAGGAGAGTTCGATCACTTGCTGCCCTTTACTTGCAGACTCATTGGCCAGATGCGCGGCTTTCACGGCTGTTTCTGCATTTTGAACCACTAAACTTGCGGTTTGCGTCATCTCTTCAGATGCAGTTGCAACAAGATCAACCTCTCTAAATTGAGCGTCACTGCTTCCGCGAGTTTCTGTCGCGGCCAGTTTCGCCTGATCGGTCGTACCCACAATTTGGCTGGTTGTCTGCACCACTTGCTTTATCGTATTCTGAAGCTTATCTAAAAATAGATTGAAACCTTCGGCTAATTGCCCTATTTCATCCTTTGTTGATACAGGGATCCTCTGAGTCAGATCCCCTTCTCCCGACGCGATATCTTGCAACCTCGCCACCATCAGCCTAATTGGCTTAACAATGCTTAACGACGCCAGCGCAATCACCACCAATCCAAAAATCACAAAAAGAGCGCCAGCAAACAATTCCGTTTTTACACCTTGTTCCACTTGTTCTGTGATCACTTGGTCAAGCAGATCCGCATCGGCTAATACGCTATCCCGTGGCATTTCAAAAACCACACCCCACGTTTGGTTGGCAACTTTAACTGGGGAGAAGACGATCAGTTGCTCACCTGAAGTGCTCCATTTCGTTTGCACTTCCTCACTAAACAGGAGATCGGTTACGTCATCACGTGATAGGTTTTCATTTTCAAAAAGAGATCCAACACTTATCGTTCGATCATCTGAAGCGATGACACTTCCATCAAGGCTAATAATTGAGACTTTCCCGCTTCCATTAAATAGGCTTGAATCTGAAGCGGTTGCAACATTGGCAAGGCCATCGAGTTTTAAATCAATCCCCATAAAACCTATCGATTCACCATCAACTTTAATCGGAACAGAAATAGAAGATGTCAGAAATTGGCCGTTATCTTTCTTAACAAACCGTGGCGTGGTTACGCACGTTTCACCACTTGCTATCGGGCAAAAAAAGCGTTCACTATTGCTTGGCTCTTTTAATGTCTGTTCACTAAGGACATTAGCTAAAATATTCTCCCCATTTTCTGAAACGATCCAATATGGAGCAAAGCGGCCAATATCATTTGATCCAACGTAATCAGCATCGGTGTAGTTAGAGTCCTCACCATCTAATGAGTCGGGGTTAAAGACCAAATAAGCTCCCTGAATGGCGTCAAACTCCGAGACCGATTGACGAACCATCTCGTCGAGTGCCGTTCGAAGCTCCTCACTCGCTGTAAAGTTATCTTCTGCATTACGCTTTAGAAACAAGGCAGTAGACGCGAGCATTTCAGCACGATGCACCGCTTCAACTAAATAGGCCTGTACTTCTGTCGCATTTAATTGAGCACGGTTCTCCAGAAGTTGCTGAGATTTATTGATTACAGACTCTGAACTTTGAGATTTAATGATTTTCTGATTGTTGACAGCGTTATAGACCGAAAAGCCGATAAGGGATAGAGAAGTAACCAACAAGCAGCATCCTGCTAATAAAGTTATCTTCCACTGAACAGATAGGGTTCGCATGATACTTCCTTATATTTAAGCCAAAAACTTTTTCACTACCATGTGAATAGCTTAGTTATCAATTACACCATAATTACCTTAGATATCAATCGAAAGTTAGAGTAAATGTTAACAATGTGTTGTCATAAGATTTTTACACCTCTTTGTGACATTCTGTCATAGCGCATTTCACCAAGCATTCAGATCGACTTGGCGCTTACTCTCTATTTTACTTATTCCCTATTTTACTTGTTCTCTATTATGATAGTGGTAACATTCTTGAAAGATAATCCATCTCATTTAAAGGATACCCAATGAAAGTTATCAGCTTTAATATCCTTTAAAATATAACCTTATTAAAAACAATAACTTACAACAAATTTCAACCATAATGGCGACAAAGTGGCGATGCTATTCAAATGCATAAGTGTATCTGGTGCCAAGACGATTCTTTACAACGCACATCATGTATAATTCGTACGTCGTTTTAATTGGTGAATGCAAATGAAAAACAAGTCCAAAATCATTCTTAGTGCAGTGTGGGTCTGCTCTATCATCGGTGCCATCCTATTTGGCTGTATCCTATCTGGTTTTTTTATTATTTCAGATATTAAAACTAACGGAACAGCCTTTGGGAATTGGGCTATGTGGGTTGGTAGTACAGGTGGTATCATCGCAGCAGGAGGGGCAATTTTTGCCGCTAACTTTACTCGAAAAACATTCCTGTTTTTATTAAAGCAGCACAGTGACCATCTTGAAATGCAGAATATGCAAATGTATTTAGAGCACAAAAATGCCTTTTTTTCATTATTAACTCAACTAGAAACAAGCCACAGCAACAAATTCATTTTCAAACATAAAGAAACTCTCTATCAAGAGCTATTCCCAAATAACAATTTTTTTACTTTTAGTGCTAAAGCTTTATTTGAATCAACAGACGGTGAGAAACATAAGCTTTTATCTAGTATATGTAAAACATATGACGAATATAGTAGTAATGAGCAAAAAGCTGATTTTTGCCTTAAGAACTCTCAGTTCGTTCACTCAATTAAAAATCATCTTCACATTCAAGTTGTAGACAACAACGCCCTTGGAGACGACCATAACACCCTTCCTGGTCATCAAAAATTAAGATGGAATATTTTTGAAATCGACTTACTACTGCAATTTATTTATGACTCCACAGCTCAATGCTTCAGATTTACTGGTAACCATGCCCCAGAACCTACTAAATGGAAACCTCACCCCCAACCGATTCGGGTAATCCATGCTCTAATATCAAATGAAAGCTATTCTAGAGATCCAATGCATAATCAAGGCCTTAATCTAAATGGGGATCGTTTCAATACTATCACGCTATTAGCTCAATTTATGGATGTAGCCCACCAAGAATCAATCGGTCCCTTAAATAATCGAAGCATTAATCAAATGATTTATTATAAGTTACATCTTTTATTTGAATCTGGCGTGAGTGAATTTGAAGCACTGCTACAAGATCTCCAAAAACAGTATGATTTACTAACACATGCCGTAGATTGGTTAATTCAAGTAGAGAAAGCAAACAATGATAAATGGGAAGACCCACTTAAATTGAAAGTTCATCGTCTAATTATGAAGATTTCACAATGTTTGCCAATCATAGTGAATGAGATACAAGCTCAAAAATAAAGGCTTAACTCCCAAAGAAAATGTCCTCAAAATTAGATAAGGACATTTTAACTAACCTTATAACTACCAGCCGAGCTACCACCAGTCACAGCAACCTGTGCATTTTCTGTTATCTCATCGACTACCGCATTGGCTATCGCAATCGCAAACTTACTCGCTTGGGCATGTTCACCTGTGATCACAATCCCTTGGGCTTGCAGCTCTGTTTCTATTTTTGTCTTGAGTGATGTTTTACCTAATGCCATTACTTGCCTGCCTTAACGGTTGATGATAAATCACTGTGTGGTTTGCCAGTGAACGCGCAAATACAGTCGCCCTGCACTACCCCTTTGCCGCCGTTCATGGTGATAAGGTCTGCGGTGTAACGCATGTTCTTGGCGTTCGCTTCAATATCTTTCTCTACCTTAGTGATCTGATTGCCTAAAACTGTCAGCCTATCGTCGACACCAATTTCAGTTAAACGATGTTCTAGTACTTTGATTTGTTGAGTTAGACATTCAAGCTTGTCGGCTTGGTCTGTTTTTCTTTCAAAGTTACCTTCTTGGTCGACTAGTTGGTAAACACCTTTACGCTGTTGGTATCGGCTTTCACCCTCTTTGATACCTGGTAACTTGAACCCAAGCGGAAGAACGCAACGGATGAACGGTTTGTCTGGTTGGCCAAACATGAATCCTAATTCAACAACACTACCAATTGCAGGTGGCTCTAAACGACCAGCATGATCACCAATACCAGGAACCGGAAGTGGTACCGCTTGCAATGGTGGCTTATCTTCGTATTCCATGCCCTTTTCATCGAGTAGCTGAACATCTACCGAGTAGTGAGGATAAAAGCGATCAGACAAATCCCCTTCTTCTGGGAGTTCTGGCAAGGCGACCACCTTTCCCCACCTTGGCAAATGCCACTGGCCTGTGAACTCAGGAAACAACCGGAAGATAATGCGCTTAATAGTATTCACATCCATGTTAGCTTTGCCTCCGTTCCTTCGAACTCTACACCGACTAATCGAAGGCCATTCACGACAACACCTGGCTTGAGCCTTGGAATAGCCGGTATCTTTACTGATTTGTTTGCCGTGTGGTTGGTCATGAGTTCGTTAGGTATCGTGATAGGCTTATCAGCCCAATGGGAATCTTGCCAACTGCCCACATATATTTGACCGTTGCCTTGTTGCTGCCAGAACAAGTCGTCAATGCTGAACGCTTGGGCTAATTCGTCTATGACTCGATAGCCGTTGCCATCACTGTAGAAACAAGGGATGGCGGTTTTGCTGTAAGCCTTTTCTGGTACCACAAATTGAAGCCCCGTTTTATTGGTGACTTCGCTTAGTAGCTGCATGAGTGTTGGGTGTCGCATGATGATGTTCAGTGGCTTGTAAAGTATTGCTGATAGCTCACGGCAAAAGACGGCAGACCAACCTTTTTCCGCAGGTTGTACCCGTTCGATGTAACCCAGAAAGACTCTAGTAATATCATCGCCCCAGCCTAAGTCTACGGCGATGATGGTATTGGGCTCTGGATTGCCTTCAACCGTCAGCTCGCAGCGACCTGGCGTATTTTTATCAAAGACGACTCTATGGCTTTTCATCTTGGCTTTATCTTTACCAAGGTAAACGCGGCTAATGAATCGATTGTTTGCACTCATAAATCACCATTAGGTCAGAGCTTTTTAGTTTCGTTGAGTACTTTCTGAAAGCCTGTTAACTCCACTTCGGTACCTGGCGGCACATCGTCACTTTGTCCGGCTTCAACAGGGGTATTCACACCTTGCACTTTTTGCTGTGCGGCGGGTTTGTCCGCTTGGCGTTGTTCCACTCGTTCTGGTACCGAAAGATGCTCGATAAGTTCAAATGAAACGCTCCATTGCCTGTGAGAATCTTGCTCATCAGCACGAACGGTACCTTGAAATTTCACCTGGCGAATTTTCAAAGCTTCTGCCGTTTTATTACTGATACGGTAAATTTGACGGGCATCGTTTTCTTGTGCTTCCGCCATACTGAATAAGTTGGTTAGTAGCTGTTTTTTGGTAAATGGGATCACGCCTTTCACGGTCAGAATTTTACCTTTGCTACCTGTTTCCGCTTGGTCGGTAGCCGAGGTCTGGCCGGACATATCCTGTCCGGCTAGTTGTTGACGAACACTGACGCGTAGGTTCTTTAATGGGAGTTGGGTGCCGTTTAGGGTTAGCATATACACACTCTAAGCTGATAATAATGTGAGTCTTTCTCCGATAGAAACTTTATTCCTAATATCACCAGGATAGAGGGCTTCACATAAAAGAATGCCAGCATCTGGTGCTGAACCAGGATTAATTCCTGTGCATGGCTTCATTTCACCATTAGACAGAACTATTTGATGTTTTTCCCTAGGCTTTCTATTTGGCACCATGGCTAATTCTAAAACTGTATTATCTCCAGACAGACCAATGATGCTATTTACAATAACCTCCACTTGTTCTAATGGCCGATGCACTGTTTGTGCATAGTAGCCATTCAATAACCTAGGGAATATAACTTTTTCTTTCAGAGTCGATGAATTATAAATAGTCAGTTCATCAAACGCTGCAATCCCAGGGCAATCTACAATTGCACCGCTCAAATCAATGTTTGTATATGTATAAACGTTTTGAGTATCTTTGTTTTTGTACTTAATAAAACTATCTAATGATTCTCTATTAGAACGGAATTCAGGATTACCAACCGTCATAACACCCAATCGCGAACCAATTGATCCTCCACCCCAACCAACTGAATCACATAATGCTTTCACATCGTATATACCAGGCCCAAAGGTAATAGAACCGTAACACGCTCTTGTATTGATAAAAGCAAAGTCAATATCACCGTGGACATGAGACTCTATATGGACATATGCGTAACTGGTTACTTTCCTATTAGCAACGATTGATGAAACAGTCAGCTCTTTTGGCGTATTTTCATCATCTGGCCATAAATTCTGGCGGGTGATTTCTACATCGCCACCTTTAACATTCGCATGAACAGATGAAAATGAAGTGTTGCCACAAACAATTACTGACATTCTGGCTTTACCTTGCGGGTTATAAACATTCAGGATGCCTGGGTGTCCTGAACTGTTTCCAACCCTCCCAAGAAACGCCACTTCATCGAATATTGGATTATACCCGTCAATTTTCGCAGAGGTCGCATTGTATACAGCTCCAATATCTTTGCTTGAGCCGTTCGGATATTGGTCGAACCAGCGACCATCACGGTCAATAACATAAACATCAGGGTCTTCTGCAACGATGGCACCCTTACCAGCATATACAGCAGAGCCGACAACAATTCCGTCTTCTCGGCGGCGGCACGTCTCTTTATTTGATCCACAACTTATCAGTTCGTGGTCATGCATTTCAAAGCCTGTAACATTAGAATTACCACACCATGAATCAAAGCAAAATGGTGCATAACCTAACGAGGCTGCATTTGAAAATGCACCATTGAGCTTGGTTTTTTCACAACTAGCAAAATATGCTGGGCCAACAGAACCACAAAAACGAGTTATGAAGTTTCCTTTGACACCTGAACAACGTGCAAAAAATAAAGCGTGACCACCATTGGCAGCACAAAAATCCATTCTTGCATCATGTCCTAGTGAACCCGATGCATCTGAATCACCCCATGATTCACCTTTCGATTCAAATATTGCGTTATCAAATACAAGGTCTACACATTGCTTAAAATAAGCAGTAGACGGGTAACGCATTTTTTTATCTGCCACCGACTGATTAGCAGAATAAAGCCCGCCATTTTTTATTTTCACAAAGACTTTCTGATATAAGGTAGGGATTTTCGATATTGGAACAGCAAATGCGGCACCACCATCTGAAAGACTTTCTATTCCTTGTACGTCTTCATAGATACGATACTCATTATCACAAAAGTCTAGCGTGTCACCATGTTGACATGCCTTAAAAAATGCTACCGCCAATTCAGTATTATTAGCTGAAACATCAGAGTCTAAATCAAAGTATGACGCTTTTAATGTCTTACCATAATCCAGTTGGTACTTGTCACCCTTCGCATTAACAAAATATGAACCACCATCTGTTGAACCTGGCACGCCTTTGCCGGATAAAACATATTTTGCTGAACCTGTTTCAGAGGCAGCAAAATTGAACTTGCTTGATCTGCGTTTTGTCAGTATTTGTTGAGGACTAGCAGCCATAGACAAAATATCATCAGCAGTAGCAACTTTCGCCATAACAAACGAATCATTTGACCATTGCTTATCTATGCTCTCAGGCCTCAAATCACTCACCGAGCCATCTACCAACACCTGGGCAATCTTACAAACAAAGTGCTTCACGTCATTTGCATCGGTGTAATCGTCTTTTTCTTCGGCTGTAACCACAAAATCAAACAGAGTGACTTGCTCACCTGTTGGCGTTCCTTCGCGGTGCGAGTCTACGTAGATAAACGATGGCTTGTTAGGTACCTGAACATTGCGATCAAATTCAAGGGCGACACGGTTGCCCGACACATAACCGGCACCCGCTTTGATGTTGAATGCACTCGCTTGAGGCGTTACCAAGAAACCGCCTTCGATAAACCAATCTTTGCCGTTCTGGTCGATGATGGACTGTGCCACATCATCGTCCATTTTCTTCATGCGTGGTGTTGCGTTGTACTGCCACGTTGAAGCATCCACCGTGATGTTGGTAATTTCAGCAATGTCTTTGTACTCAAGTACGACAGAACGCACCAACGTATTACCTGAAACACCTGGTTCGTCTACCGTCTTAGGTGTTAGTGCATGGTGATCGATAGTTACCAAAACACCATATTCAGAGCAATAAGCGCCTGTCCAGTTGAATTCGAACGGCCCTTCTTGGCTTGTGAGTGTTGTACTGTAGATCACTGAGTCAACAGAAAGGCGACCGCGCTGTTCTACTGCTGCTTCATGGACGACACTATTGCTTGGCACCACATCATCAGGCTGTGGGTATTCTGGTCGGTTCGGTACGTTGGCGAAAATCATCTTGTCGATCACAAGCGGCTTTTCTTCTGCGTTAAGCTGTGCCAATAGCGCCTTACCTGCGGCGGTTAAAATAGACTTATCTGTTACGTTTGCCATTTCTTCTAATTCCTTAGCCTTTCGCAGTGGCTTGGTAATATTCACAATCGACATTGAACATGTTCGGTAACATGCCAACGTTTATTCGGGTCTTAACGTGTGCTGTTGAATATTGCGCCTCAATGTTCTTACTTCGCGCAGCCAACGGCATTTCGACATAACTGGTGTATTGATAACGGCGACAAGTACGCCCGTATTGGCGAACCACCGTGTCTAATAGTTTCGGCACTTTGGTTAAGTCACCGTCTCGAATCTTTAGGCTGACCACATCCCAGTCGACATTCACTAGCCTTTCATCTTGGGCAATGTGCGGATAGCCGAGCTTTTCAAACATCTCTTCCCATCCGGACACCGAACCCGCATCACGAGAAAACCCATAAGCATGAGCCACACGGATTCGAAACAGTTCTTCAGGCTCTTGACCGAGCTTTTCGACTCCACGCTGCCAAGCCAGAATATTGACCAAAGCTATTGGGGCGGTCAGTGGGTCATGTTGTTGCAACGGCATTTCGAATGCGGCTTTTACATGTTCCCAATAATTGCGCATGGCTCGGGCGAACTTGGCGAGTTCGCCTCTACCCATCCAGTAACGAAGGTTTATCTCAGGTATTTTCAATGGATACCTCCAACGCCTGAATGCGTGGCACCGTTAGGTTGTTAATGATGTCGGCGTTATCGAATTCGAGTGATTCAATCTGTGCAAACTGCCCGTGTAGCTCTTGGCCTAATTTGGAGAAACTAAAGCGCAACACTGGATTAGTAACTGTTGGCGAATAATCGGTATTCTCACGGAATGCCGCGCCAATAAACTTCCCAACAGATGCTTTAAGATCTGTTCGCTCACCCATTGTCAGTGAGCGTTGCGGCCAAACATGGCAAACAATATTGCTCTGTGTTTCTGGCATTGCCATCACCTGCAGATCATCACCATGGCCGTGTTGCCCTTGATTACGAATGTAGGTGTTTAAATCAGTCAACATTTCCGGTGATGGTTCACCCGTATCAAGCAGAATGTAAGCGTTCGCAGTACCTGGCCCACGTGGAGCGTTATGCTCGAAATACACGTTATCGTCGTTAATGCCTGCGCGACTGGTCAGCAATGAACGGTAAGCCGCATCAATGTGCCATTTCGCCACCGCGCTCCATTGGTTGCGGATACGTAAACGAAGTTCATCGTTACTTTCTTTGTCGGCACCTGCAGCGGTTAGCCACTCGGCTGGGTTCGTTGCGGCTGCAATACCTGGAATCGCTGTTGGCAAAATATGGTAGTAACCTTCGCCAAGGTTATAGGCTGCACCTTCGTGTTCTGCCTCAACATCAACCATGATCATGGTTTCGTTTTCTGGCAACGTGGTATCAGCAAGCGCACGAACTCGGTAAATATTGCCGTTAATGGCTTCGGTCTGAATCCATGTATCTTTTGGTATAACTAACGCTGGTCCTTTTACTGCTGCACGTTGAAAAGCGATCAGCCCTTTGGCTTTGGTGGCTTCTTTACGGGTAAGCTTGCATTGCCAAGCCAATAGGTCTAACCATTGGTCAACGGCGGTTGCTACAAACATATTTGGAAGAACGTAGCCCACCAATAACGTTATGATGAGCCACAAGGTCACTTTCACCACTGCCGATTCAATCAAGCGCCAGAACGGGGAGAAAAGAGAATCGTTAGAGATAATGCAGCCTTCCTTTTCCATCTCCTCTTTCAGCACTTTTTTCCAACTGGCTTCATCGGTAGGAATACCGGATTGCTTTACCAGATCGGCGTAATCTGGCTTCGGAATATCAGACATTGGTTATCTCCACGGTTACATCACCCTTCGCTAAATCGCCAAAATCTGCAGTCGTGGCGAGCACGTAAATAGTGCCTTCTGTTGGTTCTTCTAATCTCACTGAGCCTGGTACTAGACGAACATCTTCTTCAACCAACAATTCCAACTTGGTACGAATATCCGCTTTTTTTGATGGGCTGCGCTCTGCGATGAGATCAACCGCTAAATTGCTTTCAATGATGGCGTGTTTAATGTCTTGGGCGATCACCGCTCGGTCTTGAATCAATACAGGGTTACGGCCTGCATCGAGCACCACGTCACCGTTTTCAATTAGGATGTCTTGATAGAGGTAATTCGCCATTAGCCTGCCGCCATTTCTAATTCACTCGCCATGTCCTGTGGACTGCTCATGTAGGTTGGGTAAATCGCCACGCCACCGTAATTGGTTGAACTGGTTTGATAGCTGGCAATGTTCTTGGCCGCGCCACCTGGCTGAACTTGTGCGTAAGGTGTCGCACTTTTCACTGCCTTAGAACTCACTGGTGCGGTTTCATCATCACTGCCGAAACCTGGTAGCCAATCGACTAGCCCTTTCATGGTTTCCCAAATACCCGCTAACTTATCGGTGAACCAACTGAACACGCTGCCAAAGATGTTGCGCATGGAATCAGCCATTTGCCCAATGAAGGCAAAGCCACTGGTGTCGGTAAAGCCACTCATCACCCATTGCCAACCTGCTTTGATGAACTCAAACATGGCTCTAAATGGCATGGTGATTAATGTGATTGCGCCTTCTAATACTTGGAACCACGTTGTGTCACCAAACGAAGCTTTCAGATCATCCCAGTAGTAAATCAAGGCACCGACGGCGACGACTGCAGCAGTAACACCCGCTGCAATCAGGAAAATAGGGTTAGTCAGAAGTGCGGCTGTAAATTTCAAGGCCCCCATTGTTCCTGTCATGAATGCCCGACCCAACCAAGTAAGCGCGGTTGTGGCGGTACCATAGATAGCGGCAGATGCACTCATCGCACCATTGAGCAACCACTGACCTGCAGCCACTAACTTAGTTTTAACACCATAGATATTCATCATGATATTGAGTGCCAGAAGCTGCGCACGAGCGAACTGAGTTACAACTGAATAGGCTTTTTTCGCTAACGTGATCCCATTCATCATAAGCATATAGGTCGCCATGACTTGTTTGCTTATACCCATCATGAGAGTAAAAGCACCGCCTGCTGCAACGGCGCCTAAAATGGCGACGGCAGCAAAACCAATGTATTTGGTGAGGTTTGGGAAAAGCTGAGTCCATTGAACAATCGCCATTGCACCATCTGCCATCGAGCCCACCACAGGCAAAAGCCCAGGCAAGAGAATCGCACCAAACGCTGCGCTTATGGCAAATACGCCTTGTTCCATCCTTTCCCATTGGTCGGTCATTGCTCCGGCCATTTGCTCGGCAACATCAAGCCCTTTCACTTTTCCTAATTCATTAATTGAACTGGCAAGCCCATCCGTGTTTTGCATCAACAACTGGATCATTGCGGTGGCTTCTTGTGTACCAAACGCCTTGCTCAGCTCTGCCGCTTCCGCCACGGATATGGTTTCACCGTAACGACCTTTAATTTGGTTCAAGATATCGACCATTGGCAGCATTTGACCTTGGGCATCAGTAAACTGCATATTCAACGCTTTTTGTGCCTTGGCGGTACCCGCTAAGAACGCGCGATATTTGGTACCCGCTTCACTGCCACTCATGGTGGATTGCAAAGTACCAAGAATTGCCATTTGCTCCGTCATGCCCACACCAACAGAAGTAGCCGCTGCACCCACAGAAGTGAATGCCGAAGACATACCATCGCCTGTGGTCTTAAACATTTGCACAGCTTTTGCCGTTTGGCCACCAAGCTGGTTCACCCAATCCGCCTTACCCATTTGGTTAGCTGAATTTTGGAAAATACCGTACATGGTGCCCACGTAATTGGTAATAGTTGATGTATCCGCTTTAGTTGCGGCGGCAAGCACACCCGAAGCGCGGGTAAACTCAGAAAGCTCATTGCCCCCTAAACCAGAAATAGCAGATTGGATATCATAAGAAGCCGCCACAAAATCTGAGGCTGACTTCCCGTAATCCACTGCAAATTCAAGTGCGGTATCACTTAGCTGTTGCAGCTGTTCATCTGCGACACCCAGTGATTTCACTTCGCCTAATGCTCTGTCCATTTCAATGGCTGGCATCAAGGCTTGTTGCAGAGCAAAACCTGCACCCACCATGCCTGCCGCACCTGTTACCATGGTTTGTGTACCTTGGCGATAAGTGTTGGTGACATCGGTCATTTGTCGTTGAATATTGCCCAGAGGTTTTGAAATCTGGTCAATCAGTCCAACTTGAAATTTGAGTGCGTCTGGTAACATCAACAATTCTCTATTTGCTTAGTGATTAACAGCCAAAGCCTTTGGCTACACCGCTAGCAGTAACGGCTTGCATGTTTTCCCAATGGTTTTTCTCTAACCAAATCGCATAAGCAAAGTTTTGATCAGTATCCGGTTCATTGGGTAGCCACTTTCGCCGCCACGCATACATCTTTTGCCTGTCGCTGCTATCCACTGCCGCGACAAGCGCATCTATTTTTTTACCGAGATAGAAAGCTTAGGTGCGTACTCTTTAAGAACGGCGCCATAAATCTGCGTAGCTGCACCTGCGTTATCGTTAGTGATTTCACGCAATGCGTCTTTTGACTTTTCGTTCACACAACTCATTAAGAAGTTATGAGCGGCGCTACTTGCATCACCTTGTAAGATGGTGTTTTGCGCTTCGTCGTACTCGGCTGGCGTTGGGTTAAACTCAAGATCAGTTGTTCCAACGGTTAAAACAATGGCTTTTGTCATGCTGCTTCTCTCTGTTTTAGCATTTCAATCATTCTGCTAAAGCCCGTTTCAATCTGGCGCTCTACACGCTCAGCTAGGTCTTTAACTTCATCTTTAGTGGCGTAATACTCCGCCACATGAGTTTTGTAGTCCGAAAGCTCTTTGGACAATTTGAATAAGTAGCCAATAAGGGCGCTGACTATCAAGCTAAGAAATGTTGCCAGTGCCACTAAAGCGTTTAGCCAACTTGGATCCATAGCTATTCCTTCTGTGGGATTTCCTTCAATCGCTTGCCTTGAAGTGATGCAATAACATCATCAACGGTTGCTTGCACAACGTCGTTGGTGCTTAGGTCACGAAGTTTTTCAAGCCCCCATACCACTGCGCGAGTTGCAAAGCGTTCAAGAATGATTTTCCAGCCAATTTGAAAGAACAGACCTTTCAATACTTCAAGTAAGGTTTTGCCAATAATTCCAGTTAAAAAGCTCATTACTTATCTCCAACCATGGATTTGTATGCGTTTAGGTAATCCGCTGCTGTGGCTTTACCTGCGTGAGTGTTCCAATACTTCTTGGCGTACCGCGCTAACCCTTCAAGATCGTCGGCTTCTGGCAGTGCTTCTGGGAATCGAATCAAGTTCAACCGAGCCGTAGCCACCGCGAACTGGGGCGAAATCACCATATAATCAGCATCATTTTGACCAATGGGCTCTGCGCTAATGGGTGCAAACATCGATAAAGCATCCAACAGATGGGGCCGCGTTTTACCTAACCACTCAATCAACCATTGGAATGTGGCAGGTTCCATTTGAGTAAACCCAAGCGCAGGGCCGCGAACCTGTTTTGAATAGGTCAACTTTCCAGACTCATGAGCCACAATCATCAAAATCAGATTGATAGCCGCTTGCGTGTTCATCTTGCCGTGTCCACCTGTCACCATATCTAAATGGTCAAGAACAGGCTTAATTACATGCTCTACAAAGAGCTCTCCTAGTTTCATCGCGTCATTTTCTCCAAGTCGCTTTGGCATTGGGTGCAGTATTGACACCCTGATACTTTTTCGCGGCGTTCTTCGGGTATTGGCTCGCCACACTCACCGCATTCTTGTGCGCTTTCCCGTTGTTCATTTTGCTTAGCCCTTGCCAGTTGGTTGGCAAGCGCCACTTCTGTGAATTGGGTTTCAAGGCCACTGGCATGGTCGATAACATCAGACATTAAGCCCCCTTATCCATTGAGCAAAAAGCTACTGAACCAAGTCTTCAGTTTCATCTGGGCGAAGGTATGGAACGCCGTTGATGTTCACAAAGTCTGGGCTTGTCACTTCGAACGGCAGTTTGTGAACCAATGCACTGCCACCAGTAGAATCAGCATCAAGAAGATCAGAGATTTTGATACGACAACCGAAGGCTTCAATTTTCAGTTCATCTTTATCAATCTTGCCGTAGAACAGCGCGTCAAAATCTGGCATACCGCGCCAAGAACCGGCTTGTTTTGCTGCCTTGCTCAACTGGTTGAATTGCTGCGTAGTGAGTTCCATTTCACCACTTGCTTCTACATCGCCATCGACATAACCATCTGGCACACCAGAGGTTTTATTGACGGCGGAATTATCCGTAATAGACAGGCTGACCTTTTGCGCTTTTAGCTTGTAGTCACCCATTGAAAAGTGCATGTTCTTGCCAGAAATACGCATACTCATTGGTTACGCCTCCGCATCTGCAGGGTTAGAGAGATCAAGCCCGATGTTGACAACAATGTGTTTCGGGCAGTTATGAGGGCGAACCATTAAGCCAATGTTTACTTTGGTCTTGCTCATCCACTGAATCGATACATCTTCATCACGTGGTGGCATGATTTCACCAGGGAACGGGATACCGCCAATTTCAGTGGTTTTCGACATATCACGCATGTCTTTGCTGAAATAAGTACGGTTGAGTTCAATGCTTGGCGGTGTCGAGTTTAAAATTCGGTCTGCAATACGACGAATCGCTTTAATACGAACGCGGCGGTTAAGCTTGTGAGTGGGACGAACATATTCAAGGTATTGAAAATCGCCACCTTTGGCTTCAAGCGTGGTGCCATCTGTCCAGTAAATACCTTCCATATCCGCATACCATTGCGGAAGTGAATAACGAGCACTTGCTAAAGCAGAAATGGTGCTCATTTCCAATGGCTTGCCTGCGCTATCCACTGGCATGTCACCAAGACCTAATAAGCTACCCGTTGCCACTCGCATTGGGCTATCAGCTACCGTCACAGCGCGATCACATAAGCGACCACCAAGTACACCGACGTTATTGCCGTTCAGCTGTGGCACTGGTGTCACCATGTTTGCGGCAACATCTTTGACTAGGGCTAGCATGGCCGTTTCATAGTCCGACCAAGTTTGGTTATCTGCATCAATGCCAGGACAAGCAGCAAGGAAGAACACCCAACGACCAAGTTTGCTCGTAAGCTCTGTTGCTTTATCTTGCATCGTTGTGAACTCGGCTTTGTCGGCCACAACATCAACAATACAAATACCTTCAAACGAGTCGGTACGGTTGGCAATGTCTACGGCTTCTTGCCAAGTTTTACCATCCGCTAAACCGAAGATGGCACCCGTCCAGTTTTGTTTGCCATTGAGCTGCGCGGCTTTGACGTTTGCGCCTAACACATCATCGGCCACCACTTCATCAAGGTTGGTCATGTTGTTTACACGTGTGACCTTGCCTTGCAGTTCGGCTTTATCGGTGCGCCCGATGTAGATCAGGTGGCGTTCAATTTCTGGGATCCCGCCTTGCCCTAAATTGAGGTTGTTTACCTCTACCTTTCCGGTTGCCATTGGTTATTTCCTCGTTTATGTTCGCTTCTTGGCCTGCTCAAAAATCTTTATGAGTTGGCGGGTGACTTCGCGTTCTTTACTGCCTAGTATTTGGCGCTGAGCTAATGGGATGTCCCAAGCGGATGCATTGGGCTGATTACTCAGCTCTCGAATAATTTGCCCTGCTTGACCATGGGTAACGGTATCCATCAATAAGCGCAGGCTTGGTTTCTTCCGCCCTTTGCCACTTTTTCTCGCTACCGTGTAACCGAGTTCCCTTAGCTTTCGCGCTTGTCCTTTTGAACAAGGCGCGGAATAGTTTGGTGTTCCCCACCGTTTTTGCATTTGGCGCTTGGTCATTTTTTGCTTTTGACCAAGGTGATGCCTAGCGGCAATTCTTGCGGTGAGCTTATTGCTCCAAGTTAGGTCGAGCATGTTGGCGTTTCTTACATAAGGGGTTAACCCTTTCGCCATACGGCGCATCACTTTGCCGCGCTTCTTCCCTTTTTTGGGTGCTAATGCTTGGCCTCGAACGTCCTTCTGTTGCTGAATTCGTTTGCGAGTATTGGCTTTTTCCCAACGACCTAGGGTTTTCAGTATCCAAATTCGCTTTTTAGGCGGAAGTGCTAACATGGCAAGCTTTTCTTGCATGTTGAGCGCATCCCTCTTATTGACATTAATCGTCGGTTTCATTCACCAACTCCGCTTCTTCTGCGGTGTAAATCTCTACGGCTTGGACTCGGTATTTGATGCCACGCCAAGTAATCATTCCCGCTTCTGGGTCTGGTACGAGTTCAATGGGTTCCATCAGCTCAAGCTCTATGCTTACATCAGCTAATGAACTGCTGATCACATCGACCGAAAGCGTTGGGTCTTCGAGTTCTTGCTCGTTGCGTTCTTCTTCATGGTCACTTAACCAACAGGCAATCAGAGCCAGTAAACAGCGTGGGTCTAATAACTGGTGAGGAAATTCCTCAACCGAGATCACCGCGTTGTATTTCCAATAACAAGCGATATAACCATCGTTTCCACGGTCTTCACCACTTGGCACAATTGAGCCGTTCTCTTGCCAAGCATCAATTTTGTTATCCAATACATTGCTATTGAGGTGACTAACGATGTAATCCGTTAAGTGCTCAAGCTTGGTTTTGTTGTAAACGGTTTCGTTCATATAAAATCAACGCCATTACCACTGCACCCCAATAGCGCTCGAACATCACGATTACTTTGAGCCATGAACCGTGCACTCTGCTGTGGATCATCGGTAGCCACACTCTCCCCTTCTTTTCGCCTATCTTGCGTCGCAAATTCAGGCAACAGCTCCGCATGTGCTCGGCCATAAACTGCGCGTTTATACAACGTTGATTTGGCAATATTGAGCGAAGGTGAAACCTCATTAATCTGCAGACTTTCAAGTTGTCCTTGAACATTGAACGCAGCAATCGTGATCGCTGCCGCTATAGAAGAATTATCGAACGTATGTGGAATTCGTCGTAACTGGCGAAATTCATCGGTTGATAAATTCGGCCACCCTTCGCCAGGGAGCTCGATGTTACTCGTTTTATCGACTTTTCCGCCAAAACTCATGATTCACCTTTTCAAGACATCACAGAATGAATGCGCCTCTAGCCACTGAGTCGACGGAATAAACAGGGTGATAAATCACTTGTTCTTCCTCGTCAGTCGAGGCGCGGTGGCATAGGAGTCGTTTATCTACTTAGAGATTGTCGCCGCTTTCTAGCGCTCTCAGCCGTTGGTCGATTTTGTCGATCATCGTTTTAACGCCAATCGGTGGGTGCTCATCTTGAGCTTTAAGCAAATAGGCTTTGGCTTTCTCCAGTCGTTCGCTGTCAGCGACTGAGCCTGCATGCACCTCCCCTTTTTCATTACGAAGAAGGTAAAGCCCTGCGAACTTGAACCACTTGGCGCTGAGTTTTTCAGTGATGGTCCACTTAGGTTTTTCACCATCAGCACTGGGTATTAAATTGGTAAACACATGATTAAAGTACGGCTCAATAGCATGGCCATATGACGCCATTCGCTCAGACCATTTCAGTACTTCATCGGCGCAGAACGTGGCAAAGTCACGCTTGAATCGCTCTGGCGTATCAAACCCGCGTTCGATAGCGATATCACACCACTCAATAGCCGTTTCAAGATCATCAATATCAAAAAGCCAAATCACCATTTGAGCAAATAACGGATTATCGAATTGCTCGTCACCCGCTAAGTACTCTTCAATCGCTTCACGGTATTTCGGTACCAGCACTTCACGTTTATGGCTGACCTTTTCATCTAAGCGGTTGAAACTCTTTAGCACCTTCAAGTCAGTTTCCAGCTCAGCTAATAAGAGGTGAAGACTGTTGGGTTTGGCGACGACATTACTCGATGGCTTATTGCTTTCTGATACCAACCGTTGTCGCGCTCTCGCTAATGGACTTGCCATGCGCTACTCCTAAGCAGGGTCAACAATGGCCACAGCTTCAATAGCCGCGAACTTGTCAAGATTACCAATCGCATAACCCTCAAAACGCCACCATGTAGTTTCATGTTGAGAACGGTCTTCTTCATCACGAGACTTACGGTGTTGAGTTCCTTTTTGTTGAAGAATTTGTAAGTTCTTCAAGCTGGTCACCCATAAACCATCAGCAGGGAAGTACGGCGCGGTATACGCTTTTTTACCTGCAATGGTTTTCGCAAGAGACTGAGCCGCTTTGTGCTCGGTTGGCGTATTCGCTGATTCAAGTAAGCGATGTTGCTCAGCCGCCACTAGGTTGCGGCCCACGATCACCACCAAATCAGGGTCTTCTTGGTGCGCCTCATGGATCACGTTATTGATTAAGTCGTTCGCTAACGAATCAAGATTCTTATAGGAATCTTCCGCCGCGCCTGTTGGATCAAGTTTCGCAGAAGGTAAGACTTGCGCAGCCGCTTTCTCTTTGGCAATCGTCAGCCAGCCTTTATTCACATCCTGCCCTAACGGGTTATTTTCAGGGTCGGTGGTTTCGGCAATGCTTGTGCCGTTAAACCCAATCTTCAGCATGTCCAAACCAAAGTTTTGCGTAATGGCGTTGTTCATTAACTTAATGAACTGACCTTTATCACCCGCATTAGCCCATTGGACGATCAGTTCCCAAGGAATAGCCGCGCCTGAATCGGTTTTCACCAGTTCATAGGTATTGCCATCAAGACCAACTTGGCCACGGAAACGACCACCTTTAACACGGCCTGTTAACAAAGAACCGGTGCCCACATCGACCACTTGGCCTTTGATTTGCTCGACAGGCGATACCGTAATCAGTGATAGAAAACCGACTCCAAGCATGATCGCTTGACGCAGTTTGGTTTCCATTGGAGGCTGAATAGAAAACTTCTTAGAAGAATCACTCACACCTGCCGATTTCGCCACGGCTTCGCTGTAATGTTCTAGGTACTCTTCAGCTAATTTGGTTAAGGACATTAAATGGCCTCCACAGTTTGAGAGCCATTACCTTCTTCACCTGGCTTTTGGCCTGGTATTTCTTGCTCTAGCTTATTGAACTTGGTTGCTAACTCATCTTGTTTAGTAGCAATGCCCTGAACCGCAGTTATCAGCTTTGAAAAGTTTTCGCTGTTACCTTCAATGGCTGATCCTTCATCACCGTCCGGTTCATTAACTTCATTCTCTTCAGGCTTATTTTGATTTTGCTCAAACGTAGAAAAGCGAGTTTCCAGCTTTTCTTGTTTGTCGGAAACGCCTTTGATACCAGCCATTAGCTGATCAAATTGCTCTTTTTCCACGTTTTGTTCCTCTTGTTGAGATTCGTCGATTGAACCAGTTTTGAAATAGCTCATTAACTTGCGAAAACGACTCGGTTCTTTCCCCTCTTCTACATCAGCCACTTCTTCAATTTGGAATGGTTCTGGCTCTGCATAAAAAGAGGTTTTTGAACTTTTGTTGAATTTCAGTTTTTCAGTTCCTAAGCTGCCCGGCTCATCAGTCACTCCCAAACCTGCTAAGTAATATTTACCTGTACCGTCAAAGTCCTTAATATCCAGTTCAATAGAGCAAAAGGCTTTCTGGTCCATTTCATTGGCTTGCATTAACTGTGAATTTGGGCGCAACTTAGCAAACAACCTTAACTTGCCTTGCCACTCTTCAGCTTTAACCGCAACGACGTCACCCCAAGCACCAAACCAACGACGATGATCAGGCCAAATACGAGCGGTATATTCATCAGGATTGTAGGTGTCAGCCATATCTTTCAGGATGCTTTCATCAATTTTCCGGCCATCAATTGCATTACCAGCGGTAGCAATTCGAATCCAGTTTGTTTGCAGTTGGGGCATCTTGTTTTCTCAGGTCTGTTAATTAGCTGTTTGCGTCTTAGTGATAATCACAATACGCCTTTGAATCGGTGCTTTCAGCCACTTCAATTCCGACCAATTCGGATACAGGCTATATCCGAACGCATCCGAATTTTGCTATGCAATTTAGGGGGTTGCCTGCGCGTATGATTGGCTCATGGCATATACTCCCGAAACACGACACGCGGCCCGAGCGCTTTATTTAAAGGCTTGGACACCCAAAGAAATCGCTTCCGAATTAGGTTTGAACAGCACCCGTATTCTTTATCACTGGGCTGACAAATACGGATGGCGTGACATGCTGCGCGAGCAAACTATTGATGAGTCGATAGCGCGTAGAATTGAAACCTTGTTAGAGCTGGAAAGCCCAACCAAAGGCCAGCTCGATATGCTTGATAGACTTATCAAGCATCACGTACACCTCAAGAAATTCCGCGCTCAAGAAAAGCAAAACACTGAGCATTCCAACACGCAACAGCCACCCTCTTCTTCCAAATCGAAATCAAAATCGAACGGCAAATCTTCACGCGCGACTCCATCAGACGATAAGAAAAAGAAGAAAGGCAAAAATAATATCTCTGAGCTGAGTGAAGAAAACTTTAAGTCCTGGCATGACTCGCTCTTTGAATACCAACTCACGATGCGTGACAACTTGCATCAACGTATTCGAAATATTCTCAAATCCCGTCAGATTGGGGCGACTTACTACTTCAGTGGTGAAGCGCTAGAGAACGCCATTTTAACTGGCGATAACCAGATTTTTCTTTCTGCTTCTCGTGCTCAAGCCGAAGTCTTTCGCAGTTACATTATTGCGATTGCAGCTGAGTTTTTAGGGATAGAATTAACCGGCAACCCGATCATCTTATCGAACGGTGCTGAGCTGCGTTTTCTATCGACCAATTCGAAAACCGCGCAGAGTTACCATGGCCATGTTTATGTGGATGAGTATTTCTGGATCCCGAAATTCGATGAGTTGAACAAACTTGCCTCGGCCATGGCCACGCACAAGAACTGGCGCAAAACCTACTTCTCGACGCCTTCAGCTAAAACTCATCAGGCTTATACTTTTTGGACAGGTGACCAATGGCGTAAAGGTCGTGATACTCGCGCCAACATTGAATTTCCATCATTCGATGAATACCGAGACAACGGCAGGCTTTGCCCAGATAAGCAGTGGCGCTATGTCGTTACCATCGAAGATGCCGCAGCTGGCGGTTGTGAACTTTTCGATATTGATGAACTGCGTGATGAATACAGCAAGGACGATTTTGAAAACCTCTTCATGTGCGTATTTGTCGATGGCGCCACCTCTGTCTTCAAATTCTCAGCACTTGAAAAAGCCATGGTGGATATCAGTCGATGGCAAGATTTTAACCCAAGAGACAAAGACCCCTTCTCAAGCCGTGAGGTATGGCTTGGTTATGACCCAAGTCGAACCCGTGACAATGCTTGCTTAGTAGTAGTGGCCCCACCGATTGTTGCTATTGAGAAGTTTCGCATTCTTGAAAAGCATTATTGGCGTGGTTTGAACTTCCAATACCAAGCGCAGCAAGTCTCAAAAGTATTCGAACGTTACAACGTCAGTTACTTAGGCATCGATACCACGGGCATTGGTGCCGGTGTTTTTGACTTGATCAAGAAGAAGCACCCACGAGAAACCGTGGCCATTCAATACAGCAATGAAAGTAAGAACCGCTTAGTGATGAAGATGATTGATGTGGTTGAAGCTAACCGCATCCAGTTTGATGCGGAGCACAAAGATATTGCCATGGCGTTTATGGCCATTAAACGCGCCACAACTAACAGCGGTAATAACATGACTTTCAAAGCAGAGCGCAGCGAGTTAACGGGTCACGCCGATGCCTTTTGGGCGATTTCTCACGCTTGTATCAATGAACCTCTCGACCATTCTGAAAAACGCAAATCAACTTGGCAGACAACTTAAATGACTGAGCAGACAACCGACCTACCCACACAAGACACGTTAGCCAAAGAATCAAACCATGACGAAAGCATCATGTTTAGTTTTGGCTCACCTGAAGTGATGGATAGAGACTTTACCAACTACGATTACAACGAACTTTTCTACAATGACCAGGATGATTACTGGGAGCCGCCACTCGATAGAACGGGGTTAAATAAACTGACCCGAGCCAATGCTTACCATGGATCCATTTTAATGGCGCGCCGCAATATGATTTCAGGCCGCTTTGTGAAAGGTGGAATGCAAAAGCAGCAAGTGCAAGCTGCCGTTCATGATTATTTAGAGTTTGGTGATACCGCCCTACTTAAGCTGCGTAATTATTTAGGCAAAGTCGTTGGGCTTTGGCCCGTTCCTACCATGTACATTCGCAAACGTAAAAATGGCGATTTTGCTTTTCTTGGACGGGAGAATAAGCAGCGTACTTACAAACAAAAAGACATCATATTCATTAAGCAATATGACCCAGTTCAGCAAGTTTATGGTGGCCCCGATTATTTAGGGTGCGTTCAATCTGCGCTATTGAGCCAAGATTCCACCACATTCCGCCGCCGTTACTACAAGAACGGTCTGCATATGGGCTTTATCTTCTACGCGACCGACCCAAACTTGAGCAAGGAAGACGAAGATGATTTAAAAACCAAGATGGCCTCAAGCCGTGGTGTGGGAAACTTTCGCTCGATGTTCATTAATATTCCAGGAGGCAATGAGAAAGGCATTCAACTTATCCCTGTTGGGGACATCGCCACCAAAGATGAATACGAGAAGATTAAGAATGTCACGGCGCAAGAGGTGATCACTGGTCATCGGTTCCCTGTGGAACTGGCCGCAATCATTCCAAACGGTGGTACTCGTGGCGACCCGATCAAGTTTGATTATGTCTACAGCAAAAACGAAGTGATACCCGCTTGCCAAATGTTTATGGATGCGGTGAATAACGACCCAGAAGTGCCAAAGAATCTTCATTTTGAATTCGATTTAGACAATGAAGCAACGTAAAACAGTCACAAACACAGTGAAACGTTTTGCAATTTTGTTTTAGCCTTTCAATTCCCGTCAGCCCTTACTCTATAAGGGCTGACAAACATCTAAAATGATCATTAAAAACAGAAAGAGATCATTCAAAAACCTGACGTAAAATACAAACAACACATAAAATCAACAAGTTACAAAAACAAAGAGATCTTTTGTGATCATCAAAATTTCAATTTATTGCAATTTTTTGCACTCTTCGCAATTTTGTTAGCCCTATTTTAAGCCATTTTCAGAGGAGATAATTCTCTGCAAGCCCCGTTATTCCTAAAGGGCTTGCGCCATGTTGAGGCTTTTATGAGGTGGCTTAATTTCGCTGAAATAAAATTGCGAAAAAATGAGATCAAAAACGTCGCAGGTGGGGAGGAGGAGTGCGTTTTCCGTCACGTAGGCGTGCTTTCCGTGAGTCACAGAAAGCAGCACACCTAGGTAATGTCACTGTATAAATCCTCACCATAATTTAGTACCATTAACTTGTCAGTCGATAGGTCTATGGTGTTCAGATGAGAGTAATTTGCCCCGAGTGTGGCGAGAAGAGTCGCATACAGAAATCAAACCGTATTTCAGCGAGTTATAGCGACTTATATTGCAGTTGTAGTGACCCCGAATGTGGCCACACCTTTGTGATGAACCTTAGCTTTAGTCGCACCCTTAGCCCTTCAGCTAAAACAACTTCTCAATTGGCATTTAGCTTAGTCAAAGCCCTACCGCCAGAACAGCGGCAAGAGCTCCAACAGCAGCTATCTATGCTATAAATGAAAAGCTGGACTTTCTGCTTCTGCGGCCATTCCAATTATCGATTGAATGGCTTTTATTTTATCTACGTCTAATTCACCTTTATTGTCTGCTATTAACAGCCCCACTAAGTAGCACCCTACCTGTGCGCTACCTTCGCGAGCATCACTCATCGACATGCCATCAATAATGACCTCAAGTGATTGTTGAAACAGTTCTTTTTTATCAGACATACAAATACCCCTACCAACGACACAAGAATATTACTGTATATTTAAACAGTGGTAAACAGGTGTTTTTCTTACTTTTAAATATCGAGAATAAGATCACCCTAAAGGTAAATGAATAGCGAGTTTCATCATATCCATAAACATCCAAGCGCACTGGCCACCGAACTCAAATGCAAAACCGATCGCAAAGGCGAATATCATGTATTGTTGAATTTGCTTATTCATTTGGTTCACCTGATTCAACACTCATGAACTCGGAAGGATTGCTGTTATCACATAGATTTACTAGCAAGTTGAGTGGCGTTGTATCTTCCATTTCTGCCATTAATTTAAGAGCTTCAAGATCATTGGTTGCACCGTGATACTTTTTGTAATCTTCAAGGCCTAGCCAATCAGACTCATTATTAATTTCAACTTTCAAATGTAGAGTTAGTTTTTTATCTGTCATTCTTATCATTCCTCAAATAGTGGCCATTTTTCTGAATCAATAATCGATAGGTAGTCACCCCAGCTCTTGTTCTGGCGGCTACTGGTACTGAACTCTGATAAACCTGGCTGCTCATATTCATGATCTTCATCTTCTCCGGTTAGAGGCTCGGACGGTTTAGCCTCGAAATCATCCAACCAACTTAAATCTGGCTTGGGTTCGTACTGCTCTACTAGCTGCGCTGGGCGTTTCTTGCCGTACTCGTCTACCTCCGCAGGGCGGATTCTTATACTGGTTTCATCATCAATACGAATTGAACTGCCTTTTAGCAGAGCGGTTAGTGCATCTTCATCAATATTTGGCGGTAAACCTCCATTAATTGAATAAGGTTCTAATAGCCGCTTAAGCTGATCGCTAATCTGTACTTTCTGTGGGTGCGTACAGTTATTGACAGAACTCCGAGAGACAGCAGAGCTGTCAGGAAGAGCAAGATCAAGAGCAGAAGCAAGAGCCCCCGCTTCAGCATCATCGGCATTCTTATCTTCTGATTTGCTCACAATCGTCCATGTTTTCAGGCGCGTTTTAACCAGTTCACCTGCGGCAACGAAACCTTCAATTTTTCGAACATCTTCCCCATGCGGTGAAGCAAACGGCAGCACTTCATAAGAGTTAGTTATTAATAAATCTTCACGCTTAACAAATGGGCCACCTTGCCCCATGATGTAACCTTTCCAATGGCCGTTATCAGCAGCTTTCATTGTGTCCGCTACAGTGGTTTCATCCGTTTTCATGCGTGGTTGATAATTGGTAGCAATCGCCTCAACCAACTCTGCATTGGTCATTACACTCGCAGGCTTAAACGGGCCAACTAAGTGAAGATAAGACATCGAGTAAATCGTGATTAAGTCACTACGTTGCTGCTCAAACACATAGGTCATGAACGCTTTCTTGTTCTGACTGGCTAATCGACGAAGCTCACGGTAAGTCGTGACGGGAGCACCACCAAAGAATTGGAATTGACGAATGCTCCAACGGCTTTTCCATGCGCTAACATTTTTCGCCATCGCTTGAACGGGCTTACCTGTTTCTTTCGAAATTTCGTCACCCATTGCATAACCGTCGATATTTTTAGAAATGTATTTAGCGATGTAACCCGTAGCGGTACCCTTTTCAGGATCGATATAACCGAAATCACAGCGAGGTCGATAATTGAATGGACCTTGAATAGCCTTCTTCTTTTCCGCGCGTTTCTCATTGCGGTCAAAGAATGGATAAAGCTCTTCTTTATCTTGCTGAACTGCATAGCTAATGAAAATGTCACGTACCTGTTCTACGTGCTCTGGCATCACCCAAATCAATAAATGCCAATGTGGTGTGCCATCATGATGCGGCTCAGCCACACGAACCCCAAACCAACGAATGTCATCACGGCCTAACTTTGAGCGGATCTTTTTCCACACACTATTTAAGTAAGTTTGAGCATCACGAGGGCTTGAACCGTTCCAATGAGGAATAAAGCCGCCTTTCTTATAGCTGTTATGAAATGTAGAAGGAGTGGTAAGAGTTAAGAACAAACCTTGCAGACCAAGCTCATTACCGATGTCTTCACAACCACGACAACGGACCATTAATTCATGACGACGAATTGCAGGGTTAGACATGCTTTTAAGCACCATGTCTTCCATTTCAACTTCTTCGCCCTCTTCATCTTGGAGTAACGTATTTTGAATGTATTCCCAGTTTTTCTTTTGCTGCGCTTGGTGCTCTTGAATGCAATCCCATGATGAATAAGCCGAAGCGCGATAAGACACTTGCCCCATCGCAATCGCTAAATGTTCACGCATGATTTTTCGGGTTTTCTTTAAACGACCAAGCCACCAAGACTCACTGACCATTCTTGAAATGTCGGTAATGGCACTTTCTGCTGTTTGTTTCTCGTATTTACGAGGGGGTGTGATACCAAGCTTACGAACGAAAGCCGCAACTTCTTCATAAATACCAGGCAAGGCTTCATCAACTTCTTTCTCTGTTTCTTTACCTTTTTGAATCCCGATCAGCTGAGTTTTTTTAGTAAGAATCGTCGATAGTTTAAAAGCCATGTCACGGAGTTCTTCCTCTTCTAGCTCTGCCAGAATTTTGCTTTTCGCTGGCTTACTGCTCTTTTCTATCGCATCAAAATCGAAACTAGCCTGTCCGTTTGGTTGGTTAAAGCTGCTTTGCTCAGTGTTGTTTTGCTCTCCATCAGCAAAATCGTCACTAAGCGAAGCCACCTTATGAGTGGTCGGTAAATGTTTGTAATGCACTAAAACCCTGCGAACACGAACAGTTGCAGGTTTCATTTTTTCACGAATATATGTGTTTGCTATATCACGGCCTTCTTTCTTAAAAAGAGAGACATAACGATTTGCAAAATACTTGGTAAGGTAAGAAGGAAGATCAGAAAAATACTTAGACAACCACTCGTGGTCATCAGGACTTACTTCATAAAGCTTGCGCTCAACAACAGAAAGGTTTTCCGGTTCGCGATCGAAAACACGTCTGCTAGATAGCACCATATCACTAGCAACAGGCTGCAACTCTTGATCACACCCTAGCCACTCTAAGTACGTTTCCTGTGCTTTCTCTTGTTGCAGTTCACTGTATTCAAGGGAATGAATATCTATATCTTGGTTCCACGCAACAAGACGCTCACCCGAAGTTAGTAACTTCTTAGATGAACGTCTTTCTTTTTTGGTGGCGTAATTGGATGCCATTAACCTTCATCCAAAAAATCAGCAGGGTTACGAGTAATTTTTAGTTGAACTTGAAGTTCTTCATTGCCAGTCAGTAACGTACCTAATAGCACTTCATTATCTGGATGGCCTCCTGCAAGCATCTCTGCAATTAACATTTCAATGTAATCTGGTGCTTCAGCGGCGATTTTCATTGCTTCACTCATAACTCACTAAGCTCCTGCGTATCCATAATCATGTGGCCACCAGTGTTGTTGCCCTTGACGATCACTCCATTCATTACGTGCTTGCAGTTGAATATTTCACACGCTGAATCAATGGCGTTCTCTGGTGAGTCGCACTCACCTAACTGCACATTCATCACTTCAGAGGTTTCAGCATCACGAACGACATCACCACCAATACCTAAAGTTACTGCTACATAATTCAGCATCAGCATGCCTCCAACGTTGGGTAGCCATGTTCTGGTTCATAGTCGCGCCACCACATTTGCATGGTTGCGTTTTGGCTAGTGCTTTTTGTGCAAGCAGAAACAAAAAAGAGTGCGCGGATTGCACCTAAAGCTTGGAGTTCCATTGATTTGTCATCAGCAGATTGGCTGTAAACCACTACCCAGAAAACCCACCACGCGGTGATGACATCTTCCAGGCATAAACCTTGTTCAGTGCCATTTACGTTCACCAACATGGCGCTAATGGAATCAAGCTCAAGCATTTCGCCCTGGCTCGATTCGACCGTATTGAATACACGAATGAATTGCTCAATTTTGCGAGTAGTAAAACCTTCACCACGAAGGCCATGCTCTAAGTCTTTGCGGAATACAGTGATGATGCTCATGTTTACTCCCCCACAACCGATAAGCAGTACTGTTCGAACTGGTGTAACTCTTCATCATCAAAATGGCCTAAATCACGCAGTGCCAACATTTCAAGAAACAGACGACGATTGCTCATGTCTAAGTTTGCCCAGTGATGAAGCTGTGATACTTGCTTGATGTGACCACTGCGGTACCAGCTAGGGAATGAATGACCAAAGAAGAAACGAGCGCGTTCACATCCCATTGCTTCTTTAATATCTGCCAACACTTCAGACTGTGGGCGATGTGTTTCAAGTGGTTGCTGTTTCTTTGCTATTGCATCCAAGTGGCATAACAATTCGTGTTGCTGTTCTGTGCTACTTGATTTAAAGCGTTCTAAGATCAGCTCGGTAGACTGCTCTAAAAGGTGCATTTCGAGACTACTCATACTCAAATCCTCAAATTTTGGATAAAAAAATCCCTCCCTCAATCGGTTAAGAAATTAAGAGGGATACGGGCAAAACGCCCAATGGCTAGGTTGGCTTAGTAAATCGGGTGGCTAAGACCAGCGTTCAATCACGCGATTGGCCTGTGAATCAATCTTGCGGATCTCTTTCGATATGCGCATTTGCTCGGTGATGCTGTCGCTATTTCTCTCTTGTGCTTGTAATTTGGCTCTGGTTTCACGAAGTGAGGTTAATTGGCGATCACGCAGCTCGTTGCGAGTGCGCTGTAAAAAAGTTAAACCACGCTCTTTTTGCTCTCTGGTTAAAGAGTGAAACGGCATATCAGGGCAAGGCTGATGGCATGGGTTATCTAAAGTTTGAATGGCAACTGACATAGGTAATTCCTCTAACTTAAGCCTGGAATGGGCGCACCGTTGGCAATGAAATCTATACCCATACTTAAGAACGGGTTTAAACCAGTTGTGCGGTTTTCTAAATCGTTAATAAGTAAAACCAGATTCCCTAAAGCCGCTTGAGCTTTGGCAATGGTTTTACGTTTATCGCTTCTAAATAAACGTTCTGCGTTACAGTGCTTTATTGCATCGCTAGAAAGCTCACCTGAAAGTGCGCCATTAACTAAAATGCGCTCGACTAAAGTTTTTGCACCTTCTTCTAGTGGTACTTCTGCCACTACCACGCCCAAATCACCCAACACCGTATTCATAATGGTGTAATCACCTGTTGCCTTGCAGATTAAAGCCATATCAACAGGTGTTAACTTGTATTGCTGCTCTGGGTTCAACTTGCTACGCAATACCGTTCCTTTCAGCCCTACACGTTCTGCGAGTTTTTCAATATTGTGGTTTTCAACAAAATCACGGCAAACGGCGTCAAAAGCTCGCTGTTTGGGCTCACGTAATTCGCACATGGCAACTTTTCCGTTCATATACGACACTCTTTATAGGAAGGGAGGAACGAGAATGACGACCCAAGCGAACAAATGAAGCCAGCTTGGGCAATAATTCTTAGTCGGGACAACAGGAGAAATACGCATGACTATCTCAACAACTCTAATGCTTCACGGGTGGCCATTTCAGCCATAGCAACCACGTTCACCATTGGAATTTCATTCTTTGCTTCTTTAGGGCGAATGATTAGCTTGTTGTTTTCCATGTCTTTACGAAGAGTCGATAAAGGAACGCCAGAAAAGCGGGAATACTCTTCAATACGCATATATGGGGCAGGGATCTGTAGAGCATAAGACAACATAGTGATATCCTTACAAGTTACTTTATTAAGAATCAAACATGCTTGGTTAGTTGCCGTGTTCATGTTTGAGAACAATTGGATTATTGATCCCATTTGAGAACAGGTCAAGCCTTAATGACACCAAAACTGACTCTTTGCGATCTTTTACATGAAAGAACTCATATGGACGACAAAAAAAGCATACAGCCATACGACTACCTGAAAGGTTCAGATTTCGTCGATGCGTTAAAAAACAAGCTAAACTGCCGTACACACCAAGAGTTAGCAGACTTACTTGGAATCCCAAAGTCGACATTTAGCACATGGGCCAAACACGAACGAACATCTCATGAGGTAATGGTTAGGCTACATCTCAACAAAGGTATTCCAATTGAAGAATTAGCTTTAACAACCGAAGAGCTTAATAAAATTGCTAACGGGAAAGTTGAAGTAGCAAACTCTCACGTAGCAATGGAAGAGAGAGCCGTTCGAGAACAAAATCCACAACATGGCGTTACACTACTGAAAAGTTTCTGCTTAAGCGGCGGAAAACTATTAGATACAGGCGAAATACCTTATCCAGTAAGAAGAATTAATAGCTTGGGCTTACAGCAAGCAAACTTAATTGAAGTAGAAACCAATGACGCTATCTATCTTCTTGATAAAAGCATGATGGATGCATTAAGAGGTAACTACTTAATAGATATTGATGGGCATTTGTCTATCAATCGCATTCAACGCTTGCCCGGTAAAAAACTGGCGATAGCATTTGATGACAGCACTATCGAGGTATCCGACGAAGATATCCAAGTGATTGGTTACATTGCTGCAACGTTGAAGAAAGATTAATAACTAAACTTAAATTGGCTAGGTAAATAACAAATGGATATAGGCACAGTAATAGCTCTCGCTATATTTTTCGCTCCTCTTTTACTGCTTTTTATTTTCCGCAGTAAAAACAAGAAAGCACAAAAAGAACTTAATTCTAAACTAGAACAAACCGAAGAAGCTCTAGCGCAAGCTGAAGCTGATGCAAAAAGGCAACGTTTCGAGAATGAAGACCTAAAAGCTCTTTACTCACCAATTATTGACATGGAAGCCCATACAAAAGAACTTCTAAGATCTGCAAATGAATCTATTGAGAAATCTAAAACTGAAGTTGAAAAAGAACTTGAGCAGGCAAAAGCTGAGATGGAAGCCACAAAGCGAGATGCAAAAAAAATTGAATCTGAAGCACATAGTTATAGATACATGACACAGAACGAAAGAAAAAGAATCATTAATGACGCAAAAAACGAAAGGACTAAAATTTTTGAAGAAGCAAAAAATGAATCAAAAAACATTACAGCAGAAGCTCGCATAAAATTATCAAGTTCAAAAGAAAAAGCCGAAAAAATTAAAGCAGAGGCTCGTGAAGAAGCAAGTAAAGTCATTAGTTTTGCAGAAACTCAAGCAAAAAAAATTGCAGGGGATGCTTACGAGGCAAAAGCGAAAGCCGACTCTTACGAACATGCCATTAAAGCCATGAAAAATACCATCGAAGGCTATAAAGACGATTATATTGTTCCAAACCATTCAGTTCTCGACGACCTTGCAGAAGAATTCAGTTACAAAGAAGCAGGTGAAGAGCTAAAAACAGCACGTAAGCGTGTAAAAGAAATGGTTAAAGAGGGGTTCGCTGGCGCATGTGACTACGTAGAACCTCACCGAAAAACATTCGCTATTCACTTCGCAGTTGATGCTTTTAACGGAAAAGTTGACAGCGCACTATCAAAAGTAAAACATGATAATTTCGGAAAAATCAAACAAGAAATAATTGATTCTTTTGCCCTTGTTAACCACAACGGAGCTCCTTTTCGAAATGCTCGTATCAACCAAGAATTCCTCGACGCTCGTTTAACTGAGCTCAAATGGGCTGTTGCTGCATTCGAGTTAAAGAAAATTGAGCGTGAAGAACAAGCCGAAATCAAAGCCCAAATTCGCGAAGAAGAACGAGCTATCCGAGAAATGGAAAAAGCGCGTAAAGAAGCAGAAAAAGAAGAACGTATACTTCAAAAAGCTTTAGAAAAGGCTCGCCAAGAATTAGGCCAAGCAAGCGAAGAACAGAAAGCTGAATTTGAGGCTCAACTTGCAGAATTAGAAGGCAAACTGCAAGAAGCTGAAGATAGAGGTCAACGCGCACTATCAATGGCACAACAGACGCGTCGTGGCCACGTCTACGTAATCAGTAACGTAGGTAGCTTTGGTGAAGAAGTATTTAAAATTGGTATGACTCGTCGTTTAGAACCAATGGATCGTGTAAAAGAGCTTGGTGACGCATCGGTTCCTTTCTCGTTTGATGTCCACGCAATGATTTACAGCGATGACGCGCCAGCCCTAGAAAAAGAACTGCATAGAAAATTCAACCTACAGTCGGTTAATAAGATCAACTCACGCAAAGAGTTCTTCAGAACTACGGTTGCAGAAGTAAAACAGGCAGTAGAGCAACAAGGTTTAAATGAAGTTCATTGGACTCTTAAGGCTGAGGCTGCTGAGTATCGTGAGAGTTTAGCTATCGAGAAAGAACAACAAGCTGAAGCAGTGGCTTAAAGAATCAAAAGCTAGAAATATTGAACTAGTGTAATAAACCTAATAATTGTAGTAAGTATTAAATATGAAACTAATAACAACAAAGCAACGTCTTAGAGACGTTCAACGTCAACGAAAAGAAACTTATAAACAAAGACTTGCAGCATCTAAAGCAAAAAATAGGCATTATTCAACACGTAAGGCACCAAGACAGAGACCAAAGCGGAAGAAAATTGATTACTCACCTCTAAATGATTATATCCAAGATCAAGTCAAACGAGGTCTTCGTCACCAATTATTGAAAAATAGAAAAAAAGGGATTGTCATCCACCTTCCTGAAGTTATGGATTTTGAAGAAAACAAGAAAGAGACATTACAGCATCTTAACGCAATTAGTGTCTTAGTAAGCTATATTCATAAAAATCATGGTCAACCTTTACCAAAAAAAACATACAACCTAGTAAGTGTAAACTTTGACAACTTAAGAAAGCTTTCAGCTCCAGCAGCTCTAGCACTTACTGCTGAACTGTCAAATTGGGAAGATACAATTCGAAATAAATTGAACCCAAAAATCAAACAATGGAATGATGAAATCTATAGTCAACTTCACGATCTTGGTTTTTTTAACTTATTCGAAAATAAATTTGTTAAACCGCCTAAGTGTAAAGATAACTGCTCTGACACTCGGTTAGTAAGATATATCAAAGGTAAGTGCGGAGATGATGGCAAAATCAAAGAGCTAAAGCGTGGAATACATGACTTAGTTGGTGAAAAACAGATTGATAAATGGACTTTTTTGGCAAGTGGACTTGATGAAGCAATAACAAATGTAACACATCATGCCTACCCTGAAGGATGGGATCGTAGAACTAAAGAGAAACCTTGGTATATGACTGGCTCATATAATGAAACAACACGAGAACTAAAAGTCATTTTCTATGATCAAGGAGTTAGCATTCCTAAAACTCTAGATAATTCAAAATGGAAAGATGGCATATTCGGGTTACTCACCAAGATACCTGCTGTTGATAGAAGAAAAGATGAAAATTTATTAGAAGCTGCTGTTGAATATGGCAAAACAAGAACAAATGAACCAGATAGAGGTAAAGGTTTAGGCGATCTACTAGTATTTATTCAACAGCGAAAAAGTGGAATGTTATCGATTTTAAGTGGTAAAGGACAATACAGCTTCACTCTCGATAACGACAAACAAAAAACTACAACTTCACGCTCCAAATACCCTGTTCAAGGTACACTAATAATTTGGCGCGTTACTCTTTAAGATTAAATTTGGGTTAAAAATGAGTATATTTAATATTGGTACGCAATTTTCAGATGAACCATCTGGGCGATACTACTCTGATACAAATAAACGGAGTGGCGAAGCTTTTCGAGAGGATCACCTCAAAGGGCTAATTGAAAGACTAAAACCAAACGAAAAAGTTACGTTCATTCTAGATGATGACGTAGATACGTATGGTTCTTCGTTCTTAACTGAAGGTTTTGCTGGGATGGTAAAGTATGGATACATTACCTCAACTGAACTACTCAAAAAAATTGATTTCGAGTATTCAGATCCTGATTATGAGTTCTATGCTAAAAGAGCAAGAAAGTACATAAAAGAAGCAGAATATAACTCGCAAACGTATATCGCAACTGAGCGTAGGCGATGAGTGCACAGAGCCAATCGGTAGTGTTAAGCATTGAAAAGAATCAACTCTTATGTATGCCAATAACAGATGACATTGCTATAAACAGCGTTCCTGTTATTAAAGTTGATCAAAGTGATGTTATCTCTTCTCTAGAGAGCATCAATGCAACATTAAAAAATGCACCAAGTAGCATACATGATTTATGTGGAACTTTAACTAATGACGTCACTGTAAATAAGCTACCTGTAATTGATATTGCTCAACCAATTAGCAGTGAAGTAGCAATAAACAGCGTTCCTACTCTTAGTCTAGATAACACGTTATTAATCACTACTTTAGAAAAAGTAAACACTACTCTTGGATCCATTCCAGATGGCTCTTATGGAGTGACATTTGCTGGAGCATTGTTTTCAGTTTTGGCTGCATTTACATTTAACATTCTCTATTGGTGGGTAGTCTCCTTAAAAAAAGGGTTATCTACAGAAATAACCAAATTCGAATTTGTTCTTGATAGGTTTGAAGAATCAGCTACAAAGTATTGGATACAGCCATACTCCGCTAGCAATTCTCAAGATCTCCAAATCAAAGAGATGCGAATAAAAGCTGATCACCGCTTATTAAGAGATGCCCAAGGTAGAATAGAAAAAAAATTCTTTTTAGGCAGATTTAATCCATCTAAAGCAAAGTTTTCCTCTAATTTAAAGTCATTACTAGAGAATTTATTCGACTGTGCTACAGGAGGAGATTTCGAATCCTACCCTCGCCTAGAAGACACAAAACGCTGTAATAGAATCATTAAACTATGTACTCAGATACGAGTAGAAGTAACGGGTCTTGATACATAACTTCACATGACAGTTAGAAACCTAAAAGACGGCAGCAAAAAACCATGGCTTTGCGAGTGTTACCCGCAAGGCCGTGGAGGTAAGCGCGTTCGTAAACGCTTCGCCACCAAAGGCGAAGCGAACAGTTATGAATTCTACTTAATGAAAGAAGTGGATGATAAACCGTGGCTAGGTGAAAAAACCGATCACCGCCGTCTTTCAGATATCATCGAGTTATGGTTTAAGCTTCACGGACAAAATTTGAAGTCTGGTGAACATACTCAGAATCGAATGATTCACATCTGTAATGAGTTAAGTGACCCTATTGCTTCCCACCTCACCTCTCGTGACTTTGCTCACTACCGTTCTAATCGAACCAACAAAGGTCGAGGCCGTGAAGGTAACCTATCTATCAACTCGAATAATGGTGATTTAGCCTGTCTCAAAGCCATTTTCAACAAGTTAATCAAACTGAATGAGTGGAAGTTACCCAACCCTTTAGATGGTATCGAGTCGGTCAAAACTACCGAGACTGAATTGACCTTTTTGTGTGAGGCTCAAATCAAGCATTTGTTCACGGCATTAGATAAAAGCCATGTAAAAGATGAACTCCTCACTATTTTCAAAACTTGCTTGGCAACGGGTGCGCGTATCAATGAAGTGATAGAGTTAAAAGGTAGCCAACTCTTTAAACATAAAATCACTTTTACGCAGACTAAGGGGAAAAAGAACCGTACGATTCCGATCTCTGAAGAGTTATACACTGAGTTGTTTAAGCCAACGAACGGTCGGTTATTTAGTGTGGGTTACGGTGTCGCGCATAAGTGGCTAACTATTGCATTACCGGATCTTCCCAAAGGGCAAGCTACCCATGTTTTGCGTCATACTTTTGCTTCGCATTTCATGATGAATGGTGGCAATATTTTAGTTCTACAGCATATTTTAGGTCACCAGAAAATAGAGCAAACTATGGTGTATTCGCACTTTTCTCCTAACCATTTGAGTGATGCGATCACACTAAATCCGGTCACTCAATACAAGCTATAACATGGCGATCAAGTGGCGACAGAATGGCGACAAAGTTAATTAAGCACGCTTAACTACGGTTAAGCATGACAAAACACAAATCAACAAACCCTTTTGCAACAAGGAATAGCAAGGGTTTCGAAGGAGCACAAAATAAAATGAAAGTWATCAGCTTTAATATCAATGGCCTAAGAGCTCGCCAACATCAGCTTCAAGCTATCATTGACAAGCATCAGCCTGATGTTATCGGACTCCAAGAAATTAAAGTTCATGATGAAGCATTTCCGATCGAAGATGTTGAAGCGATGGGCTACAAAGTTTACTTTCATGGCCAAAAAGCCCATTACGGCGTCGCAATGCTATGTAAGCAAGAGCCGCTGTCTATCCAGAAAGGTTTCCCAACCGATAGCGATGAACATCAAAAACGAATGATTATCGGCACTTTTAAAGATGAGAATGGAGAGAAAGTAACGGTACTTAATGGTTATTTTCCTCAAGGCGACAATGTTAGCCACGAGACAAAGTTCCCGTATAAAGAACAGTTCTACAAAGATTTGATGTCTTACTTAAATGATCACCACAGTAATGATGAGCAAATCATCGTTATGGGTGACATTAACATCAGCCCAATTGATGCCGATATCGGGATTGGCGCTCCTAATGCAAAACGCTGGCTAAAAACAGGAAAATGCTCATTTCAGCCGATTGAACGTGAATGGCTGAAAACCTTGATGGATTGGGGCTTTGAAGATACGTTCCGGAAACTGCACCCAGAAGTCACTGATCAGTACTCATGGTTTGACTATCGTTCGAAAGGTTTCGTTGATAACCGTGGCCTACGTATTGATGTGGTTCTCGCAACCCCAAGTTTAGCAAGCCAATGTACCGATGCCGGTATTGACTATGAATTACGTGGCATTGAAAAGCCATCAGATCATGCACCAATTTGGTCTACTTTTAAGTAGTCAAAACCACTCAAGTCGATACAAATAAAAACACGATCCATAAAAAAGAGGGAGGCAATTTGGCCTCCCTCTTTCGTTTGTTCGAATAACCAAGTTTTTAACTCTAGCTTAACGGTCTCATATAAGCTAAGAAGCGTTTCTCTGCAAACTTAAAGCAAGCAATGATGATAAACGTTAAGCACATATAAAATAGCCCAGCAGTTAAAAATGACTCAAATGGTGCGTAGTAACGTGAGTTGACTAATCGTGCTGCGCCAGTGAGATCCATGATGGTCACAATACCCGCTACAGCTGAACCATGAAGCATGAAGATCACCTCATTACTGTATGCTGGCAATGCGCGTCTTAGAGCACTCGGCAATATGATTCTGCGGTAAGTTTTCCACGTGCTCATGCCATAAGCTTTTGCCGCTTCCACTTCCCCTTTCGGTAAGCCGTTAATCGCACCACGGATGATTTCTGCTGTATATGCGGAAGTGTTTAGTACAAATGCAATCAATGCACAGAACCAAGCATGCTCCCAAAGTGTCCCTTTTACAGGAAAGAATTGATCCATTCCGTAATAAATCAAATACAACTGAACCAGTAATGGCGTACCACGGAAAAAATAAATAAATGTCCAAGCGGGTCCACTGAACGCATAATTATGACTATTTCGTGCAACAGCCAGCGGAATCGCAACCGTCAATCCAATGATTAGGGCACATAGCACCATCCAAACGGTCGTCCATAATCCATCAAGGTATATGGGCAAGCTTTCAATCACTAATGAAAAATCCATAATTACCTCGCGTGAATACTAAATTTACGTTCGACCACTTTAAGCAAGCCTGTCGAAACGCTGGTAAAGAATAAGAAGATCAATGCTACAGACATGTAGAAGGTAAATGGCATCTTGGTTGAACCGGCAGCCAATGAACTAACTCGAACCATATCATCTAAGCCAATGATCGATACCAGCGCCGTTGTTTTCAGTAGAACTAGCCAGTTGTTACCAAAACCAGGCAACGCATGACGGATCATTTGAGGAAGCAAGATACGTCTAAATGCCAAAGCGGTGCTCATTCCATACGCTTTTGCCGCTTCCATTTCGCCGTGATCGACTGCCATTATCGCTCCGCGGAACGTTTCTGCCATGTAAGCGCCAAATATAAAGCCAATGGTTAAAACACCCGCGATGAATGGACTCACATCGATATAATCTGGCAGATAATCTACCCACTCATGGCTTGGATCACTTGAAGTAAACCACTCATTCAGCCACTCATTGATGGCATATAAACTGTTATTCAATAAGATCTGACCACCGAAGAAGATCAGCATCATTAAAACTAAATCAGGGATCCCGCGAATAACAGTTGTATAAAGAGTCGCGATAGCTCTAGCCCAGCGATAAGGAGCCAGTTTTGCAAGTGCACCTAACATCCCTAGTATCATGGCAAGAATCAGTGACAGTATTGCCACTTGTATCGTCAGTATGGCCCCATTAAATATTGAGGCTTCGTATCCTTGTAAATCCAGCATAATAATTCCCAGCAAAAACGGCTAGTCAGGAATACCATCATTCAACAAACGGCTAGGTTAATATGGTTGTTACCACAACAGGTATTCACCTGTAATAATTGAGTAAGTCGCTTGTGGAATGAAAGTGTCTAACGGTAGGTAAGAGACTGTTATGTTAGATAACAGCCTCTCGCATGAAGATTATTGACCGTATACGTCGTAGTTGAAGTATTTCGCTGCAATATCTTGGTAGATACCTTTGTCGCGCAAAGATAAAATAGCCGCATCTAGCTTTTTAGTTAGTGCTTTATCTTGTTTGCGTAGAGCGATACCAAAACCTTCACCGAACCATTTTGGATCTGTCAATGATGGACCTACAAACTCATAAGCTTCACCACCAGCTTTGTTCAATACGCCTTCTTCTAGCGCTGATGCATCACCAAGTACTGACACAATACGACCATTAGCGAGATCTAAATATGCTTCATCAAATGAACCGTAACGAACGATCTCAACGGCATCGCCATAGTTATCTGTAAGGTATTTATCATGAGTTGTTGCACGTTGAACACCAATTTTCACACCTTTTAGCCCTTCTTTAGAGAAGTCTAAGTTTGCACCTTTTTTCGAGATGAATTTATTTGGGATTAGTGCGTACTTGCCTGTGAAATCAATTTTTTTCTTACGCTCTTCAGTAATCGACATTGCCGCAATGATTGCATCGTACTTACGTGCAAGAAGTGACGGAATAATACCATCCCAATCTTGAGGGACGATCTTACATTTCACTTTCATCTCAGTACAAAGCGCATTTGCCATGTCAACATCAAAGCCTTTAAGCGAGCCGTCCGCTTCTGTCCAACTAAATGGAGGATAAGCACCTTCAATACCAAAACGTACTGTTTTCCATTCCTTAGCCTGTGCCATTCCAGTTGCTGCTGTTGCAGCAATCGCTGCCACTAATAACCACTTTTTCATTTCCATACTCCTGTGGATTGTTACTTATTTTATGTTGCTTTCGTTGTGTTGTGTTTTACTTTTCATCGCCACGAATTAACCTTTATTGAACGTTAATAAAGGTTAGTAAATTGACGAAATAAACTGTTGTAAGCGTTCAGATTCTGGATTAGTAAAGAGTTGCGCAGGGTTACCTTGCTCTTCAACTAAGCCTTGGTGTAGAAACATCACGTGATTAGATACATCGCGGGCAAAAGCCATTTCGTGAGTCACCACTAGCATAGTTCGGCCTTCCTCTGCCAAATCACGCATAACGCCTAATACTTCACCAACCAATTCAGGGTCAAGTGCTGAGGTTGGTTCGTCAAATAGCATCACTTCAGGATCAACCGCTAAGGCTCTTGCTATTGCTGCTCGTTGTTGCTGCCCACCAGATAAGTGACCAGGGTAGTAATCTTTTCGCTCGTATAACCCTACTTTTTGCAGCAGAAGTTCTGCATTTTCTAATGCTTGAGCTTTTGGAACGCCGAGGACATGAACAGGTGCTTCAATGATATTTTCCAATACCGTCATGTGAGACCATAAATTGAAACCTTGAAATACCATCGCCAAACGAGAGCGGATACGTTGAACCTGCTTCTCATTGGCAGGAACAGCCTCTCCTGCGCGGTTGTTTTTCATTTGAATAAGTTCACCATTCACCCAAATTTCACCCGCGGTTGGGGTTTCGAGTAAATTGACGCAGCGTAGAAAGGTACTCTTGCCTGAACCGGAAGAGCCGATGATAGACACCACATCTCCTTTGTGTGCAGATAATGAGATGCCTTTTAAGACTTCGTTTTGACCAAATGTCTTGTGCAGTTCTTTTATATCAAGCGCTGGTACTTCATTCATGCGCTGTTGCTCCCTAATTTATTATTACTGCTAAGGTACTCCGACCTTTAATTGCAATACAAATTAGCACTCAACGAAAAAACATGCAACAAATTATTAACTTATAAAACAACAAATAACTAGTCATTTTATCCAAATTAATATGCACAAAATGGCATTTTCATCTTTTTATGGTGAATAGAAGCTGTAAAAAAGCCCCTATCAAGGGGCTTTGATTAGTTTCAATTATGTTACATCATTACAATTTAATTGACGCTATTTTCCAGCGCTACAACTGATAAGCTTAACATTAAGACATTCCGATTTTTTACGGGCGTAGGTAAAGAAACTGAGCCATTTACATCCGTATAGTTAGCTAAGTCAATATCAACAATGCTTTGTAAGTTCATACTCTTCTCCATGAACCATGCAACTGAGTCTGCGTTTTCTAAATCAAGCTTAGCTACACCAATCTCGATTCTATCAGAAGCAACTTGTTGAAAAGTAACAACAGAGCTTTTCATCAAAGCTTGATTAGCGTTTGCTGGTGCAAAAATCGTTTGATAAAAGTCATAATTTAGACTTGTCACACCTCTTACGTGAGTTCTTTGTAAATCGAAATCACTAGGTGTGAAACCAGCAGAGCTGACGCAGAAATCTGCTGTACAACTGGTATCTACTGCAGTTGAGGAAAAATCGCTTACTGACGGAATTGATACATTCAAATCTACCCCGGAGAATGGTTTCAATGTATTCACGCTCCACGATCCATTTGTAGATATACCATTTGCTTTCACTCCCCAGCTAGTCGCTGATAAGTTGCTACTTGAATACGATAACGTTGTGGCATTGTTATACAAAGGCTGCCATTGATACACATCATTTCCGTATGCTAATTCTACATTACTAGTGTTATCAATTGAGAAACCGTTCGGGATAATATTCAGACCATCAACATCCACATCTTGCATTGAGACAGACGGGAGATTTGTCGGTGGATTAGTAGAATCATAAATAGATGTAGAAGGAACGAAAGTAAAATGCTTTAACTCTTCATACTCTTGAGGGTTACTTGCCAATGTGTCAAACGCAGTAACCAGCACACTCTTAGTTCCAACTAAAGGTGCTTTAACAGGTATATTAGCTGAAAGCTCACGGCCACTTACCAGAGAATTAACATAGCTTGATTGGTAGTAGCTGGTATCTACACTGCTTTGCGCCACAGCAACAGCAGCGTTATCAGACAGTGTTAAATTAAATTGTTCACCTTGATAACAATTATTTGAGCGGTTGGCTTGCTGCCTAACATTAAGAACTAAATTCGTCATTAGATCTTTCTGGACGGTGAACATATACACATCGTTACGATTGCCCAGCCCTCCTACAACTTCTTCAAGGGAAACATAACCATTATCCGGTATGAGGCCACTATCAATGACAACCTTCCCAGTGGCAGGAATATCTGTGATTGTTTCTTCTGTAATCACAGATCCATCAGCATTGTGGTACAACACATTAAAGCCTTCATCCGCTATTCTCGCTGCAATCACGTTACCTGCAGTTGTTTGATCATCAGAATAAATACTGCAGCCTGCACCAATAGAAGATTTTACATCGCTGTATAAATGAACAAACTGCCAAGTATATGTTGGGGCTGCGGGAGCACCGCCGCCGCCGCCTCCACCGCCGCAACCTACTAATAAGCCAGATATTAACGCCACTAACGGCAATACTTTGTTATTTTTCATTTTATTATCCTGAAGCGGCAAGTGATCGCCATTTAAAAGTCATTGCTGAATCTTAAGCAAGTTTAGCGCCAGAAATCAATTTTGCATGGTAAAAACATGAGCTTGTAAACGGTTCATCACACAAGTGTGAGACCAAACAGCACATCTAGCTTTGTTCACTTTATGTAATCAAATTACACGCAATATCCACGGCAATAAGCATAGATGATACTTTTTGTTGTTTTCTTTCACATCCATAATTTAAAGTGATCAAGATCAATCACCCAAAAGGGTAAGATTGGTAGACTCGCGACAAAGATAAAGCGCGGTTTAAGGCTTTACAAATTTTCATTGGCTATGCACAGGCACATAATAGACGTGTTACATTATATGCCTTAGCACAAGGAATTACCGCAGGACGCGGGTTTATAGAATTCAAAATAGAATTACTAACTTTTAAAAATATGAGGAATCTATGTCAGACGTAAACAAAGAGCACTCAGAAGTGGACGAGAAGAGCTATCAAGAGCTACACCGTCCGGCGTCTGAGTTTGCAAGCCGTTCTGAATATCTTGACCACGAACTTCAAATCATGAAGCCGCGTCGTTTTGGTTTAAACTTACCCGGTCGTGACTTCCGCTTTGAACTTGAAGATTTAGTTCCTGCTCTTGCTGGTACTATCGGTATCATCGCGATGTACTCTGCGGTAATGATGTCTTGGGCAGATGGCCTAACTGCGGCTTGGGACCACGTTAATCTTGGTAAAGAGTTTGCAATCGAAGTGGCACGTGTTGAAATGCTTATTCCTGCACTTCTATTCTGTGTGTTAGCTTCTGGCTTTATTAACCCTCGAGCAAACCTTGCGGGTAACCACGGTCCAATGATCCCATTAATCGGCACAATCGCGCTTGCCGGTGCTCACCCTCTTGCTCTTGCAATCCTTCTGGGTGTCTTTGGTCTTCTGCTTAGTTACTTTAAAGGTGGCTCCAAACTGGTTAATTTGACTGGTGAAGGGGTGGCTGGTGGTCTCTTAGTTTTCCTCGGTTTTACCGGTGCAATGAGCCAAATTGGACAAATCCAAAATTGGGCAACTGGCCTAGAGTCAGCTGAAGTCGTAAAAGGCAGCATGGGCTACGTCGGTCTTGTTGTTTTAGCGGTTAACATTGTTCTTTATGCTTTCCTTGCTCGTATCAACAAACGTTGGTTAGCGATTCCAGCTTGTGCGGTAACAGGTCTTATTGTTGCACTAATTTTCGGTACTGGTTTCGATCTTCAATTTGAAACTCAAATGGGTCTTCCAAATCTAAACCCTGTTTACTGGTGGGGCTCTACAAGTGAAGGTTGGATGCTAGGTCTTCCTAACCTTGAGCACTTCATTGCTTCTCTACCGTTTGCTATTCTAGCGGTTGCGATGTGGTCTCCTGACTTCCTAGGTCACCGTATCTTCCAAGAGCTAAACTACCCACGTAAAACTGAAAAAGTTCTAATGGACGTTGATGACACGATGACTATGTGTTCTATCCGTCAAATCGTTGGTACAGCGGTTGGTGGTGGTAACATCACTTCATCTTGGGGTACTTACATGATCCCAGCTGCGATTGCAAAACGTCCAATTCCTGGCGGTGCCATCATTCTTGGTCTATTAGTTATGACTATTGCTATTCTTGGTTTCCCAATGGATGTAGCAGTATGGCCACCTGTAATGCGTATCGCTCTTCTAGTAGGTGTTTTCTTACCTCTACTTGAAGCGGGCATGCAAATGGTTAAGGACACTAAGGATTCACAATCTGCTGGTATTTGTATCTTTGCTTCTGCAGTAGTGAACCCTGTTCTAGCTTGGGCTCTAACAATGCTGTTAGATAACAATGGCCTAATCGGTGATAAGACTCGTGCAGCAAAACTTTCTTTTGTTGACCGTATCGTTATCCCTGGTGGCGTTCTTGTTATCTGTCTAATTGCAATGCTTGCAGTTGGTATGCTTGAAGGTCAATACGGCATCCCTGGTTTCTTATAATTGAGTAAGAACCAGTAAAGTAAGTTTGAGTGACGCAACCCGTCACTCAAATTTTATTTAACTGTTTCAAATTTTTTTAGCATTTATTGATTTAGTTTAAGGTTTGCAAAAAAATTTTAGTGTACTATTGATTTCAACTTAGTAAGTCACCATATGTTGAATAGTGACAATATATATCGTTATGTGACTAGTTCACGTGAATATAGATATTGTTATTTAATAAGAGTGTACCTTTCCCGTTTCTGGGATAACTGTCTCTACAGTGAATCGGTACGTGTTTTTACTACTAAAAAGGTAGGTATGTCATGGCAGAGCAATTTGCTAAAGCTTGGGAAAGTTTTGTTGAAGGTGAATGGCAAAACGAAGTTAACGTTCGCGATTTTATCCAGAAGAACTACGCACCGTATGAAGGTGACGAATCTTTCCTAGTTTCTGAAGGTACTGAAGCAACTAACAAGCTTTGGGCTTCGGTAATGGAAGGTATCAAACAGGAAAACGCAACAAAAGCTCCTGTTGATTTTGATACTTCTGTTATCTCTACCATCACTGCTCACGATGCAGGCTACATTGAAAAAGACCTAGAAACTATTGTTGGTCTTCAAACTGAAAAACCGCTAAAACGTGCAATCATCCCTAACGGTGGTGTGCGTATGGTTGAAGGTTCTTGTAAAGCATACGGCGAAACTCTTGACCCTATGGTTTCAAAAATCTACTCAGAATACCGCAAAACACACAACGCTGGCGTTTTCGATATTTACACTCCTGATATCCTAAAATGTCGTAAGTCTGGTGTTTTGACTGGTCTTCCTGATGCTTACGGCCGTGGTCGTATCATCGGTGACTACCGTCGTGTTGCACTTTACGGTATTGATTACCTAATGAAAGACAAGCTAGCTCAATTCGCTTCTCTACAAGAGCGTTTTGAAAATGGCGAAGACCTAGCAGCTACAATGCAACTTCGTGAAGAAATTGCTGAGCAACACCGCGCTCTAGGCCAAATTAAAGTTATGGCTGCGAAATACGGCTGTGATATTTCTGAGCCAGCTCAAACTGCTCAAGAAGCTATCCAATGGACTTACTTCGGCTACCTAGCTGCAGTTAAATCTCAAAACGGTGCTGCAATGTCTCTAGGTCGTACTTCGACTTTCCTAGACATCTACATCGAACGTGATATCGCTGCTGGCATCATCACTGAAGTTCAAGCTCAAGAAATGATTGACCACTTCGTAATGAAGCTACGTATGGTTCGTTTCCTACGTACTCCTGAATACGATGAGCTGTTCTCTGGCGACCCTATCTGGGCTACAGAATCTATGGGTGGTATGGGTGTTGATGGTCGTACTCTAGTTACGCGTTCAAACTTCCGTTTCCTAAACAGCCTATACACTATGGGTCCTTCTCCAGAGCCAAACATCACTGTTCTTTGGTCTGAGCAACTACCTGACGGCTTCAAACGTTTCTGTGCAAAAGTATCTATCGATACTTCTTCTATCCAGTACGAAAACGATGATCTAATGCGTCCTGACCTTGGTTCTGACGACTACGCAATTGCATGTTGTGTTTCTCCAATGATTGTTGGTAAACAAATGCAGTTCTTCGGTGCTCGTGCAAACCTTGCTAAGACAATGCTTTACTCAATCAATGGCGGCATGGACGAGAAGCTGAAAATGCAAGTCGGCCCTAAAGAAGCGCCAATGACTGATGCAGTTCTTGATTACGATAAAGTAATGGATCGTCTAGATCACTTCATGGATTGGCTAGCTAAGCAATACGTGACTGCGCTAAACAGCATTCACTACATGCACGACAAATACAGCTACGAAGCGTCTCTAATGGCTCTTCATGACCGTGACGTTCGTCGTACTATGGCTTGTGGTATTGCTGGTCTGTCAGTTGCTGCTGACTCACTATCTGCAATCAAATACGCTAAAGTTTCTCCTATCCGTGATGAAGATGGTATTGCTACTGACTTCGCTATCGAAGGTGACTACCCTAAATTTGGTAACAACGATTCACGCGTAGATGACATCGCATGTGAACTTGTTTCTACATTCATGGGCAAAATCCGTAAACTGACTATGTACCGCAATGCGATCCCTACTCAGTCTATCCTTACTATCACTTCTAACGTTGTGTACGGTAAGAAAACGGGTAACACTCCAGATGGTCGTCGAGCTGGTGCTCCTTTCGCTCCTGGTGCAAACCCAATGCACGGTCGTGACGAAAAAGGCGCTGTAGCTTCACTTACTTCTGTAGGTAAACTACCGTTTGCTGATGCTCAAGATGGTATCTCTTACACTTTCTCTATCGTGCCAAATGCACTAGGTAAAGAAGAAGATAGCCAACGTTCTAACCTTGCTGGTCTTATGGATGGTTACTTCCACCACGAAACTGGTATTGAAGGTGGTCAACACCTTAACGTGAACGTTCTTAACCGCGAAACTCTAGAAGACGCAGTTAAGCACCCAGAGAACTACCCTCAGCTTACTATCCGTGTATCGGGTTACGCTGTACGTTTCAACTCTCTGACTACTGAGCAACAACAAGACGTAATCGCACGTACTTTCACTGAATCTCTATAATTTATTATAGATTTGGTATCAAAACCCACTCTTAGGAGTGGGTTTTTTTTTATTCTCAGGTACGATACAAGCAACTAATATTAAGTCGTAATTAACATGAACTTGAAGAAGCCTCTATTACTCGCCCTGCTCTCACTATCATCAACACTTTCTCATGCTGGTACGTTTACATTTAGCTTAGATAATGATGGTATTTTTGGTGTTGATAAAGACTACACCAATGGTCTATTCCTTTCTTATTTTTCCGATGAGGTTAGCCTTTCACCTGTTCTGACTCCTATCACTAGCTCATTTGGAACCTTTGGTGGTGCGGCCCATAAAGTAGGTTTTACGCTTGGGCAAACCATTTATACTCCAAAGAAAATTGAAGAGTCCACACCTCAAGTCGATCAGCGCCCTTATGCTGGTGTACTTTTTTTCCAAACGGATATTGCTAATATTTCAGCCTATAGAGCTGATCGGTACGGCTTCTTGGTTGGCTCCACAGGTCCAAACTCTTTAGCCGATGTCGCTCAAGATTTCATTCACAGCATTACAGGATCAACTCAACCTGAAGGCTGGGATTATCAAGTCGAAGATCAAATGCTAGGCAACTTTGAGTTTGAAACTCATAATGCCCTATTTCGTAGCCGATCAAGTGGCGGTACTCAACACGAGATAAAAAACATCTCTAGAGTGATGGCGGGTAATTACCGTAGTGAAATCGCAACTGGAATGATGTGGCGTTGGGGCTCAGGTTTAGATAGCAGTATTGGTGCCGCAAGGGTTTCAATGGAAAACTCATTTCTGCCCGGTATGATCATGCAAGGTTCAAGTAGTGCTTACCTGTTCGCTGGCATAGAAGGCCGCTACCGTTTTAATGACATCACTATCGATGGGCCAGTTCCTGATGAAGTTTATCCAGTGACTTTACAAAATACTCAAGCCACCGCAAGCTTAGGCGCTGTTTGGTATAATCAAACGCTGGGCGCATCTTTCACATTCTCAGCTAAAACGTCTGATTTCAAGGAAGATGAGACGTCAGCCTATGGGGTAGGCGCACTGACGCTCTTTGGCTTCTTCTAAACTTATGCAATGTACTCTAGAGAGTTAATATGCCTTATTTTAAAAATCCACTGATGGTATTCCACAGTGGATTTTTTATACTCTTTTTCCTTATCACTCAAACAAAATTTTACCTCAAATTCGTATCTATGATTTCTTACCTATTTCCTTACAAATACACAGCTCTAGCACTGAAGTAGGGCTATATATCCCTTACTATTTGTAATAAAATAGTCATTAAATTACCTATTTGAGATGAGCTTATGTCAACATCTGGTCGTATTCACTCATTCGAGTCATGTGGCACCGTCGATGGCCCTGGAATCCGTTTTATTGTGTTCTTACAAGGCTGTTTAATGCGTTGTATGTATTGTCATAACCGTGATACTTGGGATGTTAATGATGGCCGAGAAGTCACTGTTGAAGAAATTATCAAAGAAGCGAAATCTTACCGCCACTTTATGAAAGCTTCTGGTGGAGGTATTACTTGTTCTGGTGGTGAAGCCATGTTGCAGCCAGAATTCGTTCGTGATTTCTTCCGAGCGGCACAAGCTGAAGGTATCCACACCTGCCTTGATACCAATGGCTATATTCGTAAGCACACTGATGTCGTTGATGAAGTTTTAGACGCTACCGATCTGGTAATGCTAGATCTAAAACACATGAAAGATGAAATCCATCATGATTTTATTGGTGTATCAAATAAGCGAACGCTCGACTTTGCTCGTTACTTACACAAACTTGGTCAAAAAACGTGGATCCGTTATGTGATTGTTCCAGGGTATACGGATGATGAAGAGTCAGCTCACATGCTTGGCGAATTTATCAAAGATATGGACAATATCGAAAAGGTTGAGTTACTGCCTTATCACAAGCTAGGCGCTCATAAATGGGAAGCGCTGGGTTACGATTATCCGCTGGAAGGGACAAATCCACCATCGAAAGAGACGATGGATAAAATGGTCAGCATCCTTAGCCAGTATAATGATAATGTAAAATACTAAACTCAATAGTATCTCTTGTACATTTGACGATAATACCAGCTTAAACGCTGGTATTTTTTTCATCCTTTTCCCGTTCGTTTATTCTTAAAAATAGAGAGAACGACTATGATGAAAAAATCGGCGAATGATATTAAATCGGTGTTGAGATCATGTTTCAATATGAATAAACACTGTTAATCTAGTTTCAACAATAAAATCAAATTAAATCTAGTGAGGCTCCAATGGATATGACAAACGCTCAACGTTTGATCCTTTCAAATCAATACTACCTAATGTCGCAAATGAACCCAGACAACGCTGCAAAGTACCAGCGTTTGCAGACCATTGTAGAGCGCGGATACGCTTTGCAAATGAACGAACTGAATAAAGAGTTTGGCTGCTTAACGGAAGAAGAGTGCCGTGAAGTGATTGCCATTATGGAAATGTATCATGCGATGCAAGAGTCAAACAAAATGCTTTCTGAAGCTGAGCGTAAAGATGTCGATCAACGCCGCCTACAGTTCTTAGGCTTTGATATTGCGACCGAAGCGCAAGTTGTACATTATGTTCGCTTCCTTACTGAATCTGAAGGACTTTATCCTCAATTCGAAAAGAACGACCATCACTTTAACAGCCAAATGCCAATGTTAGAGAAGTACCGCAGAATGCTAGTAACTTGGGGTAAATGTCCACGTCAATACCATTTATCTGCCGCTGAGTTCACCCAAATTTTTAATGCCTAACCCCATGCTATCTCAGCTAAAATAAAAAAGGGGTTGATGTAATGCATCAACCCCTTTTCTGAATCAGTTCAGATAGTTAGAACACGTATGCTATGCCCACATTAGCTGTTGTATTCACCCCACTTTCAAGTATTGGGCTACCTTCAATATCACCTTCCAAGTTAGTGTAACGAATACCACCAGTTACACGAATGCTTCGAGTTAGGTGCATGTAACCAGAAAGACCCACGAAGTATTGTCCATCCCAATCGGCATCAAATTCAGTCAACGTACCACCACCAGCCGTTGCTTTCGCGACTTCGCTAGACGATACACCGTATAAGTGGTTATTCAACTTATCGCTGTTATAAGCGTAACCAATTGAAGGTGTAATACCCCACACGCCACGGTTAATCGGTAAACGCCAAGCCGCTTCAGCGTACAAACCATTATGCGTAGAGCCAATATCGCTACCCGCAGTCGCTTCAAAAACGCCGGCTAAAGTCACTAGTTGGTAACTCACGCCACCTAACACTGCGGCTTTACGTTCATCAATGTATTTTTTAATATTTTCATCATCAGAATCTGAAGGATCTAATGAACGAGCATCGTATGCAAAACGGAAAATAACATTCTGTGTTGAGCCAGCAGGAAACAGACGGTAACCACCCGTAAAACCACGTAGGAAAAGATGCTCACCTTCATAGCCAACCATCGGAATCGCCACTACATTCGAAGGTGTATCTTTATATACCGCAGGAGAATAAGAGACGGCCGCGCCAAGTGACCACGATCCAGCTTTTGCAAACGCTAACGATGGCGCAGCAATAAGCGCACTAGCTAGCATCAATGTAGACAACTTTTTCACGTTAAAACCTTACTAGTTCATTATCTATTTAATATTTGCCGCCATGATATAGCACGGCGTACCATCATTCAAGCTGCTTTATGTTAAATCTATAATCTCCTGTTATTTTGGTGGTCATTTTATTAATTTCACCAATACCCTAGCATTGCTTTTTTCATAGCCCCCCTCCACCACGGCTTTCGTTGATTGGCAAAGCTCGTTAATTATATAAATTATGATTCATATTAGATATAGCTAAATCTAAACCTATTTGATCCACGAATTCAAAGCGTATTTTGCTCATTTTTTACAAATAAATACATAATTGTTAAGCAAAATACCAAGTTTAGGTCTAGGCTTTATGTTGTAAGGAAGCTGTACATTTTGCTGTCATTCATGGGTGACAGATTGAGAGGGGAATTTACTATGAGTATTTTTGATCATTATCAGGCGCGCTACGAAGCCGCGAAAGATGAAGAGTTATCCATCCAAGATTTTCTCGGTCTATGTAAAGACAATAAGAGCGCCTACGCAAATGCGGCAGAGCGACTTTTACTCGCGATTGGTGAACCAGAGATCATTGACACCGCACAAGATCCAAGACTAAGCCGAATTTTTTCAAACCGAGTGATTTCACGATACAAAACTTTTGAAGACTTCTATGGTATGGAGGAAGCCATTGAACAGATCGTTTCATACCTTAAACATGCTGCTCAAGGCTTAGAAGAACGCAAACAGATACTGTACCTTTTAGGGCCTGTTGGGGGTGGTAAATCCTCTCTAGCTGAAAAGCTTAAAGCGCTAATGCAACAGATGCCTATTTATGTGCTGTCAGCAAATGGTGAACGCAGCCCTGTAAACGATCACCCTTTCTGCCTTTTTGACGTCACTGAAGATGGTGACTTACTGAAAAAAGAATATGGTATTGAGAAACGCTATGTTCGTTCTGTTATGTCCCCTTGGGCCGCAAAACGATTGCATGAATTTGGTGGCGATATTACTAAATTCAGCGTTGTGAAAGTTCGTCCTTCAATACTAGATCAAGTTGCCATCGCTAAAACTGAGCCAGGTGATGAAAACAACCAAGACATTTCCTCACTGGTCGGTAAGGTTGATATTCGTCAACTTGAGCACTTCTCTCAAGATGACCCCGATGCTTATAGCTACTCGGGCGCATTATGTAAAGCCAACCAAGGCTTGATGGAATTTGTGGAGATGTTCAAAGCTCCAATTAAAGTGCTTCACCCTCTTCTAACGGCGACTCAAGAAGGTAACTTCAACGGTACTGAAGGATTATCAGCATTGCCATTTGACGGCATGATCCTCGCGCACTCCAATGAGTCAGAGTGGCAAACTTTCCGTAACAACAAAAACAATGAAGCTTTCCTCGATCGGGTTTATATCGTAAAAGTACCATACTGCTTACGAGTATCCGAAGAGGTTAAGATTTACCAAAAGCTGCTTGATCACAGTGAACTATCCAAAGCACCATGTTCCCCAAGTACCTTAGATTTACTTTCACAGTTCAGTATTTTGTCACGTTTAAAAGTGCCAGAAAACTCATCTCTATTCTCTAAAATGCGAGTCTATGATGGTGAGACACTTAAAGATACCGATCCAAAAGCAAAAAGTTATCAAGAATATCGTGACTATGCAGGTGTAGACGAAGGCATGTCTGGATTATCTACTCGTTTTGCATTCAAAATTCTATCTCGTGTATTTAACTTTGACCAAGCCGAAGTGGCTGCTAACCCCGTGCACTTGTTCTATGTCATTGAGCAACAGATCGAGCGAGAGCAATTCCCTCAAGAGCAAGCAGAACGTTATCTTGAATTTTTAAAAGGGTATCTAGTACCTCGTTATGTAGAGTTCATTGGTAAAGAAATTCAAACTGCATATTTGGAGTCTTACTCTGAATACGGTCAGAATATTTTTGACCGTTACGTTACCTACGCTGATTTCTGGATCCAAGATCAAGAGTACCGAGATCCAGAAACTGGACAACTATTTGATCGTTCATCGCTCAATGGTGAACTCGAAAAAATCGAGAAAACTGCGGGTATCAGCAACCCTAAAGATTTCCGTAATGAAATCGTTAATTTCGTCTTACGTGCTAAGGCAAATAATAACGGCAAGAATCCAGTGTGGACGAGTTACGAAAAACTCCGCACCGTCATTGAGAAGAAAATGTTCTCTAACACAGAAGAACTACTACCTGTCATCTCATTTAATGCGAAAACTTCATCTGATGATCAGAAGAAACATGACGACTTTGTGGCCCGTATGATGGAGAAAGGCTACACAGAAAAACAAGTACGATTGCTGTCTGAGTGGTATTTACGAGTGCGTAAGTCCTCTTAATATAAAAGAAACCAATCAAGCCTGATTAGCTGTCTATTCAGAGACCAACGATATAGCAGTGATAAGCCACACGTTGTTACAGTTAAGCAATACTGTAGCTGTAGCAACGTGTCAGGTGACGTGAAGTTTATAGGAGGTAACTCATGGCACAATTTATTGATAGGAGGCTCAATGGCAAAAACAAGAGCGCAGTGAATAGACAGCGCTTTTTAAAACGCCATAAGGAGCAGATAAAAGAGTCGGTTGCTGACGCGGTTAACCGTCGTTCTATTACCAATACTGAAACTGGTGAAGATATCTCTATTCCACATAAAGATATTAAAGAGCCAAGTTTTCATCAGGGGCAAGGTGGTAGCCGAGAACGAGTTCATCCTGGTAATGATCAATTCATTACGGGAGACAAAATTGAGCGCCCTAAAGGTGGCGGTCAAGGTGGTGGCTCTGGCGAAGGTGACGCAAGCCCTGATGGTGAAGGACAAGATGAATTCGTATTTCAAATATCCAAAGATGAATACTTGGATATTCTTTTCGAAGATCTTGAACTGCCGAATTTAGAAAAAAACCAAGTAAATAAAATCACTGAATGGAAAACGCACCGTTCAGGTTTCAAAACAGCCGGAGTGCCTTCCAACATTGCGATTGTTCGCTCACTACAACAGTCCCTTGCTCGTAGAACCGCAATGACTGCGGGTAAACGTCGCATGCTCAATGAGTTAGAAGAAGAGTTGGAGCGCATTCATAACCAAGAACCCGCTCAACCATTTGAAGAACTGCGCGTAAAACAGGAGATTGCCGATTTACGTAAAAGGATTGAAAGTGTTCCTTATATCGACACCTTCGATCTGCGTTTTAAAAACTATGAACGCCGTCCTATCCCCTCCAGCCAAGCGGTTATGTTTTGCTTAATGGATGTATCGGGTTCAATGGATCAGGCAACGAAAGACATTGCAAAACGCTTCTATGTACTGCTTTATCTCTTCTTAACTCGTACCTATGAGAATGTCGAGGTCGTCTTTATCCGACATCATACTCAAGCCAAAGAGGTAGACGAGCATGAGTTTTTCTACTCTCAGGAAACGGGCGGCACCATTGTGTCTAGTGCTCTAAAACTGATGAATGAAATCGTAGAAAAACGCTACCCTGCAGCGGAGTGGAACATTTATGCCGCTCAAGCTTCTGATGGGGACAACTGGGCTGATGATTCACCTAGATGTAAAGAGTTACTGGTCAATAAACTGCTTCCAACTTGTCAGTATTACTCTTACATCGAAATCACTCGTCGTTCACATCAAACGTTATGGCATGAATATGAAAAATTGGAACAGAGTTTTGATAACTTTGCGATGAAAAATATTCGTACCGTCGATGACATCTTCCCCGTATTTAGGGAATTGTTTCACAAAGAGACAGCTTAGGGAGGTAAGCCATGACGACTAAAACTGATAATCAAGCATCGACAAAGACCAAACAACTGCCTGACGGCCCTGATTGGACTTTCGATTTATTAGAAAAATACCATGTTGAGATTAAGCGTGTCGCTCAGCATTACCGACTTGACACCTACCCAAATCAGATCGAAGTCATCACTTCGGAACAGATGATGGATGCGTATTCTAGTATCGGGATGCCGATTAATTACAATCACTGGTCATTTGGTAAAAAGTTCATCCAAACCGAACAGAATTATAAGCACGGGCAGATGGGCCTGGCTTATGAAATAGTCATTAACTCTGATCCATGTATTGCTTACTTGATGGAAGAGAATACCGTCACAATGCAAGCTCTCGTTATGGCTCATGCTTGCTATGGGCATAACTCTTTTTTCAAAGGAAACTACTTATTTCAGACATGGACCGATGCAAGCTCTATCATCGATTACCTCCTTTTTGCCAAAAACTACATCATGGATTGTGAGCAAAAATATGGGGTATCTGAAGTAGAAACGCTACTCGACTCTTGTCATGCTCTAATGAACTACGGCGTTGATCGATACAAACGCCCTGAAAAAATCTCCATCGCGGAAGAAACCGCAAGGCAAGAAGAGCGTGAGGCGTACCTGCAATCCCAAGTTAATGAGCTATGGAAAACGGTTCCGAAAACAGAGGAAAAAGAGGAGATCAATAAAATACGCTTTCCAACGGAGCCTCAAGAAAACATTCTCTATTTCATCGAAAAGCATGCCCCGCTTTTAGAGCCTTGGCAGCGAGAATGTGTGCGAATTGTTCGTAAAATCAGTCAATACTTTTATCCACAAAAACAGACTCAAGTGATGAACGAAGGGTGGGCAACTTTCTGGCATTACACCATTTTGAATCATCTCTATGATGAAGGGTTAGTCTCGGATAAATTCATTCTAGAATTCTTACATAGTCACACCAGTGTGGTTGCACAACCGGCCTACAACAGTCCCTACTTCAGTGGGATCAATCCTTATGCGCTTGGTTTTGCAATGTTCAGAGATATTCGCCGTATATGTGAAGAGCCAACCGATGAAGATCGCGAATGGTTCCCTGATTTGGCGGGAAGTGATTGGCTCGATGCCGTTCATTTTGCGATGCATAACTTTAAAGATGAAAGCTTTATTAGTCAGTACTTATCGCCCAAGTTGATGCGTGATTTTAAATTATTTGCAGTACTTGATGACGATAGAAAAAACTTCATTGAAGTGAGCGCCATTCATGATGAGTCCGGCTATAAAACCATCAGGGAGCGCTTAGCTTCTCAATATAACCTGAGCAACTTAGAGCCTAACCTGCAAGTATTTAATGTTGATGTCCGCGGTAATCGGTCGATGACGATTCAACATGTTCCTCACCAACGTATTCCTCTTGATAAAGGGTATGAAGAGGTATTGAAGCACCTTCACCGATTATGGGGGTTTGATGTCATTCTAGAAGAAGTGAAAGATACGGGTAGACGAGAGATATTAGCGACCTGCCCTCCTCGTTCGGAGTTCAATAATAACAATAACTAAAACCACCCTCTCCTTACAATTTTCGAGCACTGTTTGTGCTCTTTTTTTTGCCTGCTCGTTGCAATTTAATGTAAAGGATTTTCCCCATTAACTTATTAAAGCAATGAAACAAAAAACCTCGACAGTTGATCATAACTGCCGAGGTTTTTTCGCTATTCAAATCTTTCAATCAAAAAGAACGAAGCGAAAATTATCGGTTTGCGATAATAGCTCTTACTGCATCCAAATCTTCAGGCGTATCAACGCCCGCTGCTGGTGCTTCTTTTGCGACTTCAACATGGATTTTCTCTCCATACCAAAGCACACGTAATTGCTCTAAACACTCAATTTTCTCTAGTGCACTTGGCTGCCAGTTAATGTAAGTGTTAATAAACCCTGCACGGTACGCATAAATACCAATATGTCGTAATAATGGTTGTGCGATCGTCTTGTTTTCGCTGTCAGCAAAGTTATCACGATCCCATGGGATCGTTGCTCGGCTAAAATATAGCGCGTAGCCATCTTTATCCGTTACCACTTTCACTGCGTTTGGATTAAAAACTTCCGCTTCCTCAGTGATTTCAACACCTAAGGTTGCCATTGGTGCCGTGCTGTTTGCCAGATTATTCGCAACTTGAGTAATAATACTTGGTGGGATCAGAGGTTCATCACCTTGCACATTCACAATAATGTGATCATCAGGGATATCCATTCGTTGAACAACTTCCGCTAAGCGCTCAGTGCCCGACTCATGATCTGGTGAGGTCATGCACACCACGCCACCAAACTGGTTGACTGCGGCTTCCACTCGCGCATCATCCGTCGCGATAATCACGCGCTCTGCACCAGCTTGGATTGACTGCTCATACACCCACTGAATCATCGGCTTCCCACCAATATCAGCCAACGGTTTTCCCGGTAAGCGAGATGATTGGTAACGAGCTGGTATTACAACGGTAAACGACATTAACGCCCCTCATCCATAGACATGGTACGAGCTTCAGGCTCTAATAGAACCGGAATCCCTTCTTTAATCGGATAAGCCAAACGGTCAACTTTACAGACCAATTCTTGGTTTTCTTTATCAAAAGTGAGTTTACCTTTACAAACAGGGCAAGCCACAATCTCAAGCAGACGATGATCCATAGTGTTCCATTACCTCTTCTATTTTGTTCAAAATACGCTGTTCATCATGAGTTTTAAATTGCGCAGAAACCGGTAAGTACCACCAGTTTTCTTTCGCAAAAGTATCACATTTCACAGCATCTTTTTCTGTCATTATAACGTTCAAACCCATTCTATCTAGGGTTTCTAATTCTGAAATTTTAAAATCTTGGTGATCAGCAAAACCTTGGGTGTGACATAGATCTGCACCCAAAGTTTTAAGAGTGGCGAAAAAACGAGGGGGATGACCAATTCCGGCAAACGCCACTAACTTCTTCAGTTGACTGACTGGCATTTTTTGCCCAGTAACTAAATTAACAGCCAAGCTAGGTGTTAAGGTCATTGCCATTTCACTTTCTTGAGCTGAGCCACCATTCGTAACGACAAAATCAACCTCATCTAACCGCTCAATACCTTCACGCAACGGACCTAATGGGATTAACTGCTGATTACCAAATCGTCGCATACCGTCGACAATCACAAACTCGACATCTCGCTCCAACGCATAGTGTTGTAGTCCATCATCGGTGACAATGACATTCACATCGAGCGGTAACAATGCTTTCACAGCATCAGACCGAATTGGCGCAACGGCAACAGGAGCGCCTGTGCGTCGGTAGATCAATCGAGGCTCATCGCCACTATGCTCTGCCGGGGTTGAACCTTCAACAGTTAAAGGGTAGCTTGGAGCCTTACCCCCATAACCTCTAGAAACGACGCCTGGCTTATAACCTAGCTGTTGAAGTTGCTCAACCAACCAAATGACAACTGGTGTTTTTCCATTCCCACCAGCCGTGATATTTCCAACCACAATAACAGGGATAGGCGCTTTATAGGATTGCTTTTTACCGTCTGAAAATTCTTTCCGACGTGCTGAGCTAATCCTTTTGAATACAAGACTCAGAGGCCATAGCAAAGGCCATAACAGATATTTGAGTGGATGATTTTCAAACCATACCTTTTCAATCACATTTTGCGCCATTGCTGTTAATCACCAAACTGAATGCGGTGTAATTGTGCATAAGCACCATCTTTGCTAATCAGATCATAGTGCGAACCACGTTCGATAACTTCACCCTCATCCACGACAAGAATTTCATCCGCGCTTTCAATCGTCGACAATCGGTGAGCAATCACCAACACGGTTTTGTTTTTCTGTAACTCTTCTAGCGCCGCTTGAATCGCACGTTCAGATTCCGTATCCAATGCCGACGTTGCTTCATCAAGAATAAGAACCGGAGCATCACGCAGTAATGCACGGGCGATGGCAATACGTTGTCGCTGCCCACCAGACAAACTTGCACCATTTTCACCAATAATGGTATCTAGTCCGAGTTCCATACCATCAATAAACTCCATTGCATGAGCTTGCTTAGCGGCATGTTCTATCTGCTCACGTGAATACTCTACATCAGCGGCATAAGTAATATTATTAGCTATCGTGTCGTTAAACAGGTGTACGTTTTGTGATACCAAAGCAAAGTGCTCACGTAAATTCTTCAAGCTATAATCTCGAATATCGTGATCGTCCAAACAGATTGAACCAGAGTCGACATCATAAAAACGGGTAAACAAATTCGCAATTGTACTTTTACCTGAACCAGAACGTCCGACTAATGCTACGGTTTTCCCTTGTGGGATAACAAAGCTTACATTTGATAACGCCGGTTTTTCGTTTCCTTGGTATGTAAAGTCAATATTCTTAACTTCAACAATCCCTTTAGGCTTATCGACAACCAATTTCCCGTCATCTTTTTCAGTTTCTAAATCCATCAAAGAAAACAGTGTTTGGCACGCAGCCATACCGCGTTGGAACATTGACGTTACGTTGGTCAACGCTTTTAACGGACGCATTAAACCAAACATTGCCGAGAAGATAACGGTAAAGGTACCCGCCGTGAGTTCGTCTTTAATCGAGTCGACGCTGGCAAGAAACAGTACGCTCACTAAAGCAATAGAAGCAATCATCTGAATAACTGGGTTTGCAACGGCTTGGGCGGCAACAAGCTTCATCGATTGTTGCCGCATCTGATTACTCACCGCATCGAAACGCTCTTTCTCTATATTTTGGCCACCATAGCTCAAAACAACTTTATGGCCTTTTAGCATCTGTTCTGCTGAAGATGTCACTTCACCCATCGCTGTTTGCATATTTTTTGAGATCCTACGGAAACGTTTTGAGACATATCCAATTCCCCAAGCAACAATAGGTGCAACGACTAACAGAACTAAAGATAGCTGCCAGCTATTCCAAAACATCAAAACCAATAAACCAATAATACTCGCGCCTTCGCGAACAATACTCACCAATGCACGACTCGTGGCTCCAGCGACTTGCTCAGTATCGTAAGTAATTCTGGAAAGCAAACCGCCTGTTGATTCTTTATCAAAAAAGCTCACTGGCATATGCATGAAATGATTAAAAACCTTACGGCGAATAAGCATGACCACATTGCCCGAAACCCAACTCAAACAGTATGTTGAGACAAACCCACTTAAACCACGAATAAACATCATCGCGAAAATAATAAAAGGTAATATTTTCAAGAAATCAGATTCAGCGTTACCAAACCCTTCATCAAGTAAAGGTTTGAGCAGTGAAATCATGTAGGTATCCGCAACGGCACTTATAACAAGCGCGACTACGGCCGCAGCAAGCCCTGTCTTATATTGACGAATATAAGCCCAAAGTCGTTTAAAGGTGTGCCAAGTGTTTTCATCTTGTAGTTCAGACATGGATATACTTTATTTACTGAGAATATTCCTTCTATTCTACTCCCTTACGCAGCATCTGCCTATACCATGCTTGGTTACCTTCCCCTCTTAAACTCCTGACTTTCCATCCGTTTGAATAAAAAAACAGCGATACTTGCCCTGAATGTCCAGTATCGAGCCAGTCGCTCCCTATTTTTTGGTAGTTGGCTAGTACTTGATCGGCTGGCATTTTCCATCGACTTCCTTTATCTAGGGATGCCACCGCTAATTGAGGTTTAATTGCATTCAAAAAGCCCATTGTCGATGATGTGATACTGCCATGATGTGGGACAATCATAATATCACTGGCAAGTAGATCGGGTTTACGCCGCAATATCCATTCGCTCACAGCATCCACATCGCCAGTGAGTAACACTTTAACGCCACTTCTTTCATCTGAGATTCTAATCACACAAGAGTGAGGATTGAATGATCGGCTCACTTGTTTCGGAGGCCAGACAACGTCAAACATCAAACCCTGCCATTGCCAATGATCCCCCTTCTTACAACTCTGATAACCCTCTATATTTTGGCTTGCTCGACGCCAGAGCGGAGACAGCTTTGAGTCAACCTGATATCGGCCACCAGCATGATCAGAATCTAAATGACTGAGTATTAACCCATCAATACCTGAAATGCCCCGAGACGTCAGAACGGGGTGAACAACAGACTCAACAATACTGCCACCTATCCACGCCTTTCCAGTATCGTAAAGAATAACTTTGCCCTCTTTTTCAATAACAATGGCTAACCCATGGCCCACATCTAAAATGTCCATCCGCCAGCGTAAATCATCATCATTGAAGCTAACCCATGATAGATATACTGCCAATAATAGAACGTTAACCCGACCCGAAAATAGCGTTGAACACGTAAACATTAGCGTTAAATACAGTATCAATTGAGCCACTTCTCGCGAAACAGATAACCAAGTAAGATCTGCGTATTGAATGGCCCAAATCATCAATTCTAATGCTTTATCAACAGCCCACCATGCTTCATCACTGAAAGATGGGGCGACAACCGTTAGCATCAAGCACGCGAACAACAGCGGAACAACGACCAAGCTAAACCAAGGTACAAAAAAGAGGTTATATAACGCACTGCTCACACTCATACCGCCAAAGAAGAAAATGGTTATGGGTGTCATAAATATCAATAAATACAGCTGAGCAAAGATAAGAGTGATAATGACATTGCTCTGGGTAGGGCGCTTAGATAACGCCAAATAGATAGCAATGACTGCCCCAAAAGACATCCAAAAACTATTGGACAATGCCGCAAATGGATTCACTGTAAGCACAATCGCTAAAGTTGTGAGTAACAACAGCCATGAGGAAAGCTGCACTCGGCTCAACAAACATAAGCTCAGGATAAGGCACATCAGAAAAGCTCTTTGAGTCGGGAGTGTAAAACCCGCGAGCCACGCATAACAATATGCAAAGTTGATAGCCATAAATACTGGGAGCCACAACCACCGAGAATGAAACAGTCGGCACACTTTGCCGACAAAGTACCCTATTGAATAAGCAATGCCGATATGAAGCCCTGAAATCGCCACCAAATGAATTAAGCCGCTATTTTTTAATTTTTCCCATAAATCATTGGAGATGTTGTCTCGTTCGCCAAATGCTAAAGCCATGATTAGAGAAAAGTTAGGCAAACGCTCGATTTGACTTTCAACCCGTTGAAGCAGCCAACTTCTCATCGATGTCTGTGAATGAACCATATAAACGCTGTTTGCTTTAACTACGGCTTTTGCAACTAAACGCTGACTCACGTAGTACGACTCTTGATCAAACCCAGCCTCATTCAACTGGCCGTAAATAGGCTTTATCGTGACCTGAAACTTAGCGACATCATCAAGTTGAAGCTTAATGGGCGTCAGAATACGGATAGTAGGCCGCTGCAAATAGTTTAAAGTTTGACCATTAATTGATCTGACTACAAAGGAACCTTCATAACCATAACTTATTTGCTTAAAAGAGCTGTCAACTTGCCCTTTTATGGTAATATTCTCGCTGCTTTGGAAAAGCACATTTGTCTGCAACTTTAGGGCATTTCCATGGAGTATGATTAATATTACCCCTAATAAGATGCCGATAACGAACCACCACTGCCTATACTTAAAGCGTATGCTTAAGATGGCAATGATGCTCGGAACAAGCCAGATCCAAGCGGGTATCTCAAGCCAAAGAACCGCTGAAACTGCCGTTGCCGAAAATGAAAATAGAATCCAACTATATTGAAAGAGAGTCATTTTCCCTTATGCCAAGAAAATTCATTAAGCGTTTTATGCCAAATCATGAGGTGATTAAACGCCAGAAAGCGCTAAAAATTTTTGGTAACGTTCTGTATAACCCTAATCTGTGGTGTCTGAACCGACGCTCTGCTGCTGGTGCATTTGCTGTAGGACTTTTCATGGCGTTTGTACCATTACCAAGCCAAATGATCATGTCGGCTGGGCTCGCGATTTTGTGTGGAGTGAATCTTCCACTCGCTGTTGCTCTCGTTTGGATCAGTAACCCAATAACGATGCCAGTTCTATTCTATTTCGCTTACAAGCTCGGAGCATTTTTAATGCACGTACCGCCACAAGCGTTTCATTTTGAGCTATCGTGGGACTTCATCATTGCGCAGATGCATACTATCGGTCCTCCATTCTTACTTGGCTGCATGGTATGTGGTGTCTTATCTGCTATGGCTGGTTACTTTGGTATTCGCGGTTTATGGCGCTATTCTGTTGTCAGAAGTTGGCGCAAACGCCAAGCAAGATAAGCCAACTATAAAGCTATTCATGTATCAGCTCAGGCTGACATCGTATTTAAAACCAATGAAGTGTTAGAAATGCGAGACATCTATTTATAGACATGAAAGTCACTGTCTAACCGAAATGAAAAAGGACCTATTTAGGTCCTTTTTTGATCGATTGCTTTTCGCTTCTAATGCCTTTGTTCATAAAAAGTAAAGGCATAACAATTAAGAACATTATAATTGAGCTCGGTATACAAGGCTTACTTCGCGCTTAATACAGACGCAGGATTCAATTTGTTCGCTCGCGATGCCGGATACCAAGTTGCCAGTAAACTAAGCACAATCGCAGTACCTGACACTAATAGTACGTCTTGGAAAACTAACTGGGATGGCAAAAAATCCACAAAGTAGATATCACCAGACAAAAATTGATGCCCCACAAGTGACTCTAGCCCTTTGATCAGTGGCGTTAAATTCAACGCGACAATCACACCAACCACGCTTCCTATCAGACTACCGAAAACGCCGGAAAAGACGCCCTGCCAAACAAAAATTCGTTTAACCAAGCCATCTGTTGCCCCCATTGTCCTTAAAATGGCAATCTCTGCTGCTCGATCTTTAACTGCCATCATCAATGTAGACACAATATTAAAGCAGGCAACACCAATCACTAATACCATCACTAAATACATAATGGTTCGCACTAACTGGATATCACGATAAAGAAATCCATATTTCTGCTGCCAACTGCGTAGATAAACGTAGACATCAAGAGACCCGCCGACTTGACGCACAATCGAAGCCGCATTAAGTACATCACTGACTTTTAAAGACACACCCGTTACGCCCTTCCCAAGGTTTGCATATTGCTGTGCGTCGGAAAGTGGCACTAAGGCTAAGTTATGATCAATTTGACCATTAAGTGAAAGTAATCCTGTCACTTTTACTCGCACACGTTTTGGCGCTTGCACCTTTATCGAACCGTTAGCCGTAGGGATCATCAAAGTCAGGTAATCTCCAACCTTAACACCCAGCTTATCAGCCACTCCTTTACCTAAAATAGTTTGCTGCTCTCCCGGAACGAAATGAGCCCATGCTTGTGGTTCGATAAATTGCGGTAAACTTGAAACGGCTTGTTCCATTTGAGGGTCAATACCCCGCACTTCAATCGCTTTTAACTGTTGCCCTTTTTCAGCCAGAGCCGTTAAACGAATGTATGGTGCTGCCGCTTGCACTTTGTCGTGGCTCGTCGCCTGTTTAATGACATTTTGCCACTCACCAATGGGCTTATTTACACCTTCCAGCTCACCATGGGCGATCACTGACAGCACGCGAGATTGCAACTCTCTTTCAAAACCATTCATCGCCGATAAACCAATAATGATCACCGCGACACCCACCGCAATTCCAATGGTTGAAGAGAGAGAAATAAATGACACAAGTTTATTACGTTGTTTGGCGCGGCTAAATCGACCGCCAATCAGTAACGATAAAGAAGGAAACACCTATTGCGCCTCCTGATTTACGTCAACCAAAAGGCCGTCACGCATATGAAGTTGGCGATTCATTTTTCCGGCTAATTCGCCATCATGAGTCACGACAAGAAAAGCCGTCCCCGACTCTTTATTCAACTCTCGCATCAAATCATAAATCGCCAACGCCGTGTTGTGATCCAAATTACCCGTAGGTTCGTCTGCCAAGACTAAATCAGGTTTATTCACTAATGCTCTGGCAATCGCAACACGCTGACGTTCACCGCCAGAGAGCTCTGATGGACGGTGATCAACACGATGGCTTAATCCTACTTTCTCCAGCAGTTGTTGCGCCGCCGCTTTAGCTTCTGACGACTTCATGCCACCAATTAATAACGGCATCGCCACATTTTCTAACGCAGAAAAATCAGAAAGAAGGTGATGAAATTGATAAACAAACCCCAAATGACGATTTCGCACTTTCGCTTGCTTATTCGAGCTTAACGTCGCGAGGTCATGATCCAGAAAAGTCACCTTGCCTTCAGTCGCATCATCTAGAGCCCCTAAGACATGCAACAACGTACTTTTTCCAGAGCCGGATGTACCAATAATAGAGACTAACTCCCCTTTATCGATATCAAAACTGACGCCTTTAAGTACCTCTGTATCTAACGAACCCTCACGATAGGTTTTACGGACAGCACGACATTGTAAAAGATTATTCATATCTGAGGGCCTCAGCAGGTTTAACAGAAGATGCACGATAAGATGGAAAAAGCGTCGCAAGCAGACTAAGTACAATCGCAAGCACCACTACAATCATAATTTGAACAGGATTAATAAGAACGGGTAACTGCCCGCCAAATGTAAATAGAGCCACCCCCATACCTTCCAGCAGTGGGTTCAAGTTATCAGCAAGCAAGACACCTAAGGCCCCCCCGGTTAATGCACCGATGACACCACTACTCGCACCTTGCACCATAAATATCGACAGAATCTGGCCATTGGTCATACCCTGGGTTTTTAAAATCGCGACCTCGGCTTGTTTTTCCATAACGACCATAATTAACGCAGAAATAATATTAAACGCTGCGACACCGATGATCAGCCCGAGCATTAAGCCCATCATGTTTTTTTCCATCCGAACCGCTTGAAATAGCTCACCACGTTGTTCACGCCAATCACTCCACACCCAACCGTCAGGCAATGGCGTATTGGAAAGCGCTGAAACTGAGAATGGGTCATCAAAAAACAGACGCCAGCCTGAGATCGTGTCACGCTTAAACTTCATCAATCGACCCGCATCTTGTATATGCGAAACCATTAGTTGAGCATCAACATCAGAGCCAGTATTGAATATACCCGCAACCGTAAAGTTACGTTGACTCGGCATCCGACCTAAAGGCGTAAACTGACTTGCGCTTGTCACCATCAAACGAACTCTGTCTCCTACCGACACATTGAGCGAACGCGCCAAAGTATGACCAACGAAGACTCGATACTCGCCCGCTTTCAGGTTACTTAACCGGCCTGCAATCAAATAGTCTTGAATCGGATCATTATCCGTCGGCTCAATACCAATCAACATACCCGCAGAAAGCTGAGATGAACTCTGAATAACCGCTTCACTGCGAACAATCGGCTCAACATGCTTATCCTTAGATAACTGGCGAATAAACTCAGGAGACTCATCCAAGCGCGGCGTTTTTCCATCTGTTTGAGAAATCACAGCCTGTGGCAGAACCCCTAAAATTCGTTCTTTGAGCTGAGCTTCGAAGCCATTCATAACGGAAAGTACCGTCACTAAAGACATCACACCAATGGTGATACCCGCAGTAGACATATAAGAGACAAAACGGCTAAATCTGTCTCCAGATCGACCTCTTAAATAACGCAAGCCGATAAATAGGGAAATGGGGTGAAACATAGTCAAAACCAACAATAAGTTATGCGAGATAATGTAACGGTAAACGCTCGATGAGTGTAGCTCTAATTTGTTAACTTCTTATCAAAACGACTCATATCGCGCTGATAAATGTAACTTATCTTGATTAGTTAGCCTACATGACGATAATCAATAGGTTAACTAGAAGGAAGTAGAGTATGACACAAAACGATTTTTTTACTGTTCATCACAGCTTGACGGTCAATATAGAGCCACTGGCTGCGGATTATACTCTGCCATCAATGACGCAGTTTGTTGCAGAAATTCCCGCACCATTTATTGTTGCGAGTGAATTTAGCCAGCTTGATCAGCTAACTGAGAATGCACGTTCTGAACTAAAAAATAACGATTTTAAGCATGTAATCAATTTGCTTGATACACAAAATACCAAACTCAACTTACTCCTGACATTTATGTTGTCTCAGCAAGACCAAGCAGAATTTCGTGGTCAAACATTAAGCTTTGGAGCCAGTCAGTTCACCTATTTAGCACAGCAGCCTCTTGCGGTTGGTCAAGTGGTCCGAGCAAAACTCTTTCTTGAACACCCTCCTGCTGCAATCTACTGTTATGCTAGTGTCACCAGCGTAAAAGAGGCAGACAATGGTACCCATGAAATTCAGATGAAATATGATCTACTTAGAGATTCAGATCAGGACTTACTCATCAAAGCTGCACTATATCAACAGCAAAAATTGCTGCGCCAACGTTCTTTAGATCGAGAAAACAAATAAGTATCCAGCATCATGACAAAATCAGCACTTCTTTCTCTCATTAACCCGAAAGGGATGGGCGATAAAAAACACATAGGCAACCTACAAGGTTCCGCACTCGCCCTTGCCATTGCGGAGCTTGCAGAGCAACACGATAGCCATACTTTGCTTGCGGTCCCCGATCCCCAAATCGCACTTAAATTACTCGCTGAAATTGAGCAGTTCACCTCTGCGCAAGTATCTCTTTTTCCTGATTGGGAAACGCTTCCTTACGACAATTTTTCACCGCATCAAGAGATAATTTCAGACCGCATTGCGCACCTGTATCAGTTACCGACCCAAACGTCTGGTATCACCATAGTGCCAATCAGCACATTACTTCAGCGACAATCTCCGCGTGATTTCTTAATGCAGCACACCTTGATGGTGAAAGCAGGCGATCTGTTTTCTCTTGAAAAATTACGTTTGCAGCTTGAGAAATCTGGTTATCGCCACGTTGATCAAGTTTTCGGTCCTGGTGAGTACGCAAACAGAGGTTCGATCATCGATCTGTTTCCTATGGGCAGTCACGACCCTTACAGAATCGATTTCTTCGATGATGAAATAGACACGATTAGAACGTTTGACCCAGAAAACCAGCGTTCAAAAGAGGACATCAGCGAAATAAGACTGMTGCCAGCGCACGAGTTTCCGACCACTGAAACTGCCATCGAAGATTTTCGTATTCGCTGGCGTCAACAGTTTGAAACCCGTCGTGAACCTGAATCCATTTATATGCAAGTATCAAAAGGAACATGGCCAGCGGGCATCGAGTATTGGCAACCACTCTTCTTCGATGAGACAGAAACCTTATTTGATTACATTGCCGAAGGCAGTCAACTCATCACTATCGGCGATCTTGAAACGTCCATTGATACTTTCTTAGCGGATGTTGATCACCGTTATGACCAACGGAAAATAGATCCGCTAAGACCGTTGCTTGAACCTTCGCAGCTGTGGATGAAGAAAGATGAGCTTTTCAGCCGCTTTAAACTTCACCCTCAAGTTCAGCTTCACATTGATGAAATCACCGCTAAACAGGGTCGTATTAACCTGCCAATTGAATCACTTCCCGATTTAGCCGTGCAGCACAACAACAAAGAACCTCTAGCGGCTTTACGTAAATTCAGTGAGACCTATCAAGGTAAGATTATTTTTTCCGTTGAATCGGAAGGTCGACGAGAAGCACTTACCGAGTTATTGCAGCAGATAAAGTTACGCCCGATTGAAACAGAGAGCTTTGCTCACGCGCTGGCCTCAAAAGATAAGTTCAATTTAGTATTAGGCTCGGCTGAACATGGTTTCTCCTACCGTGACGACACTCAACCAGAAAAGAACATTGCCTTTATTTGCGAAAGTGATTTATTAGGCGATCGCGTTATTCAACGACGCAAAAAAGATAAAAAAGCGGTCAATAGCGATACGGTCATTCGCCATTTAGCCGAGCTAAAAGCAGGCCAGCCCGTCGTTCATATTGATCACGGTATCGGCCGCTTTATTGGCCTCCAAACTCTTGAAGCGGGCGGAATGCTCACCGAGTACGTAACGCTGGAGTATCAAAATGATGCCAAGCTTTATGTGCCTGTCGCCTCACTTAATCTGATTGGGCGATACTCAGGTGGTGCAGAAGAGACCGCGCCACTGCATAAGTTAGGTGGCGATGCTTGGGTTAAGGCTCGAAAACGTGCCGCCGAAAAAGTGCGAGATGTTGCCGCTGAGCTTCTTGATGTATACGCAAAAAGAGAACTTAAACCCGGTCACAAATTTGCATTAGATCGAGGCCAGTACGCCACATTCAAAGCTGGTTTCCCATTTGATGAAACCGAAGATCAAGCGATGGCGATTAACGCTGTGATGTCGGATATGTGCCAAGCCAAAGCAATGGATCGTCTAGTCTGTGGTGATGTAGGTTTTGGTAAAACAGAAGTCGCCATGCGTGCAGCTTTTGTATGCACAGACAACAATAAGCAAGTCGCAGTATTAGTTCCTACAACCCTGCTTGCTCAGCAACATTTCGAAAATTTCCGAGACCGTTTTGCTAACCAACCGATTCGAGTTGAAGTATTATCTCGATTCAAAAGTGCTAAAGAACAGAAACAAATTCTCGCGGATACCGCAGAAGGTAAAGTCGACATTCTGATCGGCACTCATAAGTTACTTTCAAGCAGTATTTCATTCCAAGATTTAGGCTTGTTGGTCGTCGATGAAGAGCACAGGTTTGGTGTAAGACAAAAAGAAAAAGTCAAAGCGATGCGTGCTGATGTGGATATTTTAACACTCACCGCAACGCCAATCCCTAGAACGCTGAATATGGCAATGAGTGGGATGCGTGACCTATCAATTATCGCGACACCACCCGCAAGGCGTCTCGCCATTAAGACCTTTGTTCGTGAAAGCGACGACACCGTGATTCGTGAAGCAGTTTTGCGTGAAATAATGCGCGGTGGTCAAGTTTACTTCCTGCACAACCAAGTCGACACCATTGAGAAAGTGGCGGCCGATTTAGAGAAGTTAATCCCTGAAGCACGCGTAACCGTGGCTCATGGGCAGATGCGTGAACGTGAATTGGAAAAGATCATGAATGATTTTTACCACCAACGATTCAACTTATTGGTCTGTACAACGATCATTGAAACTGGAATCGACGTTCCCACCGCGAACACCATCATCATGGATCGTGCTGATAGCTTAGGTTTAGCTCAATTGCACCAACTTCGTGGTCGTGTTGGGCGTTCACATCACCAAGCTTATGCTTATATGCTCACTCCTCACCCTAAAGCGATGACAAAAGATGCCATTAAGCGTTTAGATGCCATCGCCTCTCTTGAAGATCTCGGGGCTGGTTTTACTCTGGCAACTCACGATTTAGAGATACGTGGCGCAGGTGAACTCCTCGGTGATGAGCAAAGTGGTCAAATTCAATCCATTGGGTTTAGTTTATATATGGAGATGCTTGAACAAGCGGTTGAAGCATTAAAAGAGGGGAAAGAGCCATCACTCGATGATCTGCTTCGTGAACAAACAGAAGTGGAAATGCGGATTCCGGCCTTATTACCTGATGAGTATATTCCCGATGTGAATACTCGTCTTTCGATGTATAAACGTATCGCAAGTGTGTCGTCTGCCTCCGATCTTTCAGAGCTTAAAGTCGAACTGATTGACCGATTCGGGCTTCTTCCTGATGCCACGAAGAACCTGCTTTCTGTTTCTGAACTGAAAGTCGCAGCGGCCCCAATTAAAGTGAAGAAAATTGAAGCCCACGATAAAGGTGGATACATTGAGTTCTATCCAGATGCTGACATAAATCCAATGTATTTGGTTAAACTATTGCAATCTCAACCACAAAAATTTGCAATGGAAGGACCCACTAAACTGAAGTTTACGATACCATTGGTTGATAGACGTAAACGAATTCAGTTCATCGCAGATCTGTTAAATGAATTTCGGCAAAATTTAATGCCAGCTTAAGTTAATACCAGCTTAAGTTAATGGCTTGCAATCCAGAGGCTTGCGCTTATCGTGATTCGAGAGCGGCAAGCCTCACGGTAATTAAACTATTGAAACGAGATACGTAGAGAGTATGTATCTATGACTGGAGTCAAAATGAGAATACTGATCCCACTACTGCTTCTTTTTGTCTCTTTGCCAAGTTTGGCTCAGAGACAATTTGACATAGAAGTGATCATTTTTAAACGTGCGGTAGATGCTGAACAGGTCAATGAATCTTGGCCAAATCAACTACCCTCAATCAAAATGGATAACGTTGGCGATTTCCAAAATTCGGAGTACCGCAGCAAAAAAGGCGTAACCATGCTGCCAGCGAGTGAATATCAACTCACCGACCAACGTAACGCACTGAAAAAACATGCGGGCTTTAAAGTATTGCTGCATACCGCTTGGCGACAAGGTGATGAAGGCAAATCTGCAGCCCCTGTTTTCCATATTCAAGGTGGCAAAGATTACTCTGCTAAATTTAATACCGATGGGTCTGAAAAAATCGCTTTTGTTGATCAAAGCTTGTCTTCTGACAGCATAACTGAAGAGACCATTGACCAACCACTCTATGAGCTTGATGGAAAGCTGCAAGTTTATGTGCAGCATTACTTGTATGCCGATACAACCTTAGATCTAAAAGCACCGAGTGTCAGAGAGGTTACGATTGAAGCTAAACAAGTTGATCTCACTTCGGATGACCCATTAGAAGTAGAGTCAAATGTTCAAATTGGCAATTTAGAGAATATCTCACCTACGATTGAAGTTGAGGAGTTCTTGAAAAGCTACCGTATGAAGCAAAAACGTCGCATGCGCAGCAGTGAAACTCACTATTTAGACAACCCATTATTAGGCGTGATTATTCAAGTAAGAAAAGTGGCGCAAACAGACTCGTAGAGAGGCTATTTATTAGGATCTAAGCTAAAGGCTAAAAGAGCTAAAAGCTGAAAACAAACGAGTACACGTTAGCGTAGATAGGCACCACATTTCGACTCAAGCCAAACTTAAGTATTCCGCTATCGCCCTCACACTTTGAGGGCGATACCTTTTGACCATTTGTTTTTAAAAGGAGAGGTATGAGCCCTGACTTTCAGATCATTACCCAAAGGTTATGTTTAAGGTTAATCGATCACTCGGAAGAAGAAATTTTTGCTACCGAGGTTGCCCACTCCCCCTCCCTGCATCAATGGATTGATTGGTGTACTCCTCACTTTTCAGTCGAAGATAGCCGACAATTTTTACTGGCAACACGATTAAACTGGGCGAAAGCGACCTCTTTTGGGTTTGGTATCTTTCGAAAGTCCGATCAAGCGCTTATCGGTATGGTTGCCATTAATGAGTTCTACCACACCTTTAATATGGCGAGTATGGGTTATTGGGTTCTCGATAAACACCAGCGCCATGGCTACGCGAAAGAAGCATTAAACGCACTAACAGAGTTCTGCTTTGCAAAATTAATGCTTACCCGCCTAGAGATAGTGTGTGACCCAGATAATATGCCTAGCCAAGCATTAATTGAGCAATGTGGTGGAATAAAAGAAGGAGTCGCTAGAAACCGCTTCCTCTTTAACGGCAAACCTAAAGCTGGCGTTGTATACTCACTCATACCCGAGAGATAGGTAAGTTCGTTACATATTTAAGGTCACTTCAGCTGAAAATATAAAAATAAAAAAAGAGCTCACAAGAGAGCTCTTCATTCAATTAAGATCCGGTTTGATCAACCGCTTAATGCAGCTTTAAGTTAGGACGTAACACTCGATTAATTCGACCTACTAGCATCATTAATCCAGTTTTCACAAATCCGTGCAATGCCACTTGGTGCATCCGATACAGTGAGATATAAACCACTCGCGCAATGCGTCCTTCAACCATCATAGAACCTTTGGTTAAATTTCCCATTAAGCTGCCAACCGTTGAGAATCGACTTAACGATACAAGCGAACCATGATCGTTATAAACGTAGTCTTTAAGATCTTTTCCATTTAACTTAGCAACGATATTCGTAAATGCCATACTTGCCATTTGGTGAGCCGCTTGTGCTCTAGGTGGCACAAACTTACCATCTTGCTGGGTACACTGAGCCAAGTCGCCAATAACAAAAATGTTGTCATCACGAGTCGTTTGTAGGGTATTTTTTACTACTAGCTGATTAATGCGGTTGGTTTCAAGCCCGCCAATATCTTTAATGAAATCAGGCGCTTTGATACCAGCAGCCCAAACCATTATCTGTGCCGAGATTTTATCGCCATCTTTGGTTGTTAAGCCTGTTGCATCAGCTTCAGTCACCATAGTAGCAGTACGAACTGTCACGCCGAGATTAACAAGCTCTTGGTGTGCTGCCGATGAGATTCGTGGCGGTAATGCTGGCAGAATGCGCTCACCCGCTTCCACTAAATTGACGTTTAGTTTACTTGAATCAAGATCGCCAAAACCATATGTTCTTAGCTCTTTGACTGCGTTATGAAGCTCAGCACTTAGTTCAACCCCAGTAGCACCAGCACCGACAATAGCAATATCTACCGTGCCTTGACCGTTTTTAGCATGCAATTTTAGGAACTGATTGTTCATTTCGGTACGGAAACGGTGTGCTTGTTCTGGGCTATCAAGAAAAATACAGTTATCACGAACACCTGGTGTATTGAAATCATTTGATGTTGAGCCAATCGCCATCACCAAAATGTCATATTCAATTTCACGGCTTGGCATTAATAGCTCGCCATGTTCGTCGGTGAGTTCGCTTAATACAACCACTTTACGCTCACGATCAATATCCGCGAGGCTACCCATTTGGAAGTCGAAATGGTGATTCTTTGCATGTGCGCGATAGCTTAAAGCATCGACACCCGCATCCAGTGAACCTGTTGCAACTTCATGCAATAACGGTTTCCACAAATGGCTTGCTTTGCGATCAACAAGGGTGATTTGAGCACGATTTTTACGGCCTAAAGTTCGGCCCAATTTGGTCGCCAATTCAAGACCACCAGCGCCACCGCCAACAACGATAATTCGAGTCACGATATAATCCTCTACAAAAATGAATAAATGGTGTTCGGCTCGATTACTCCAACCGATAAATTCTTTATTTGTCTTTCTGTCACACAGAAATGGGTTTAGAGGTTGTTCTTAAACTGTTCACGTTTGGGTTTCAAAGGTTCTCACGCCCAAAATAAGGGGTAAGAACAATAAATGGGTAAGTTTTTTACTTACTCTCAACTTTTTTTGATATTTATCAAAATATTTATAGTTTAGACATTATATAGAGCCAAATTTTCATCGCAACCAGTGATTAACTGTATTTCATTATTATTTGCATGGTTTTGGCTAATAAAAAAGCGATGCCCGTTAAGCACCGCTTTATCTGAAGGTTCTATTTGTATATCGCTGGCTTCTCTGTTTGCTAAAAGCTAAACGGACAATCCAAGCTTCAAGCCTAAGAACTTAAACTAAGCTTCTTTGAACGCTTTCATCGCTTGTAGATGTTGAGAGATTTTCTTAAACTTATGCGTTTGAGTTTCGTCCCAAATGATTGAGTAGTAATCTTTAAGCTCAGCTTCAGTCTGCTTGTTATCGTGTACGTCATCTTCACTGGTCAAAATAACTAAGCAACGATCTTTGTTTTTCATCCGATATTGCTCAACGCATTTTGTCGCAATATCTTCATACTCTTCTGGGCGGTCAATGCGACCAACCATATTTCTCTCAGGGTGCAGATTAGGGTTAAAAATAACCTGTTTGATCCCGCAGAGAAAACCGATGCGTTCAGACCAAAAGCCACCAAGCCCTACTCCACAAATAATAGGATGTGGATCGTCTGACTGTTCAATGACTTTATGCACTTCTTTCAACAGATGTTGCATGTCATGTTTTGGATGTTGCGTGCTGTAATTAATAAAACGAACATCTTCATCAATGAATTGTAGCTGCAACACTTTCTCGTGGTTACCTGGGCTTGTTGAGTCAAAGCCATGTAGGTAAATAATCATAGTACCTCTCCCGTTCCATATTGGTACACTTCATATCAATCTACCATGAAAGCTAGGGTTTTAAAGGGATAGCTTAAATAATTACTCTATAAGTATCTCGAAAAGTGATCCTAACTACAGAATGTTTGCCTTAACTTATTAGCTTGGTGCAAATAATGCTCATCTCCCCATAACTGATGAGCAAGCAAGTACCATAGCATTCCCATCATTTTTACTCGGGGTTGCCAAGCTTGTACTCCTTCTACCCAGCCATCTACATCCGCAATCTGTCTAAATAAACAATAGCGATAAACGCTCTCAAGCACAGGCTCTTCCGCCGCTTCAATCGTCAGCATTAAATCTAACCTCGGATCTGAGATCGTCGCATACTCCCAGTCAATAACCTTTATTCCCTCTACTGTTTTAACTAGGTTGTAGCAGCCTAAATCAAAATGGCAAAGTGAAAGCTCGATAGCAGGAATATTCGGTGCACCGCGCCACTGCTGATAGACGGACTCAAACTCTGGCGTTCTGAAATTTTGGCTAAGTTGCATCCAGTAGTGATCCACTCTTGCGGTAAAACTAAATGGGATCAGAGGCAGTACCGAAGTATCAAATCGATGAATACTTGCCGCCGTTTTTAAAATGGAATCAAACGAAGCGCCTGCAGACATGCATTCGCCTTCAACAAATGAGACCAATAACCCTTGCTCATTCACTAGAACAGGCTTTGGACCTAAATGCGTCGATTCAATAGCACTAAGAACTTGGAACTCTTGATGACGAGAAATAGAGAATGCTTGAGAAATGGAGGTATGAGGACGCCACACGTAAGACTGATCAGACTCTGTAATCAGCTTCCAGCAGCGATTCGTCAATCCGCCAGTTAAGGTATGAACCGTCACTGGCGGAGTAACAAAGAAGTCATCAAGTGACTGTAAGGTATTATCGAGCTGTTTAGCTTCAATCCACGCAAATCTAGCCACTAGATGTCTTCCTTTAGGTAGGATCTAACTTGAATTATCTCTAACTATAATCCCAGTAAGCTTTTTGATTCTTGCTTACGGATTTCAGTTTCATCTGCCCATTCGATAAGACCGGTTTCTAGATCCATCAGACGCATGGTCATCTTGTAGTAAACATCTTTATCGCTACCTGCATTTTTAACAATGCTCGATAGGTTTCCGTACATCATGTACTGCGCACCAACCATTTTACCAAACTGAATCGCATTGCTTTGATTCACAAGTTCATCGTTGTTTTGGAAATTCAACTGTTCGCGTACCGACTCAACACGGTCCATATCAACAAAACGGAATTTACCTGAATTTAGCATTTTGGTGCTGATGGTATCGGTAATCGATTCAGTATCAATATGTTCACTAGTCTTGTTCTTAATACGCTCAACAAAAACGATTGGACGTTGGTCACGTGTAATAACCGCGACAGAACCAGCCGTCATCATGCTATCAACCATTTCTCCAGCAATTTTTTGTAAATCAGTAGAACCAAAATCAATGGTTGTTGTTTCAGTAGCCTGCGCATCACCGTAGCTAACTTTATTTGAACAGCCACCAAGAATTACGGCCAAACCTAGTAATGCAATCACACTTTTTTTCATATTGGTTCCTTTATCCACCAAGGGTACTCATTTATCTAAATAATTACGGTTTAAAGCGTTACATTTAAAGGTAACGCCTTAAACATTTAGTCGTTTGAAGCTCGAATTTGAACTCGATATTGGGTGCCATTTGGGTTGACAGAAACCTCTGAAATCGAAAAGCTTTCATAGCCTCGAACAACAGCCTGACGCCAAGGACCTTGTTTCAAATTGACTTCAAGCCCTGAATCGTCATACCAATAGAAGCGGTACAAAATATGCTGATCGCCTTTATACTGACTGCTGAGTTTTACGACACCTCGCGTGTGCCCATCAACTTGTGTCGTTGCAATATCATCGATAATCAAACGACCACCCAGTACATGATCGCTAAACAGCACTTTCTGCGTTAAGCCATCCACTCGCAACCCAGCAGTATTATCCGCACAGCCCACTAACATGAGTGCTGTTAGCATGCCCAATAACCATCTCTTCATTTTAATCTCCCTAGTTGTTTATGCCACATAATGGCATTTCCACCTTGGCGAGATACCCATACCAAAGTCGTTTGACCTTTAGGTACATTAAACTGATAGCTCTGCCCATCAACCTGTAGTGAGTGCTCACCTGCCGCAACAATTTGGCTTGCACTATTCACTTCGGCTGGCAGAGTTTGCCAGCTTCGCGTATCTGGCTGCTCTGTTAACGCATTCCAAACATTGAACAATAAATTCCCAACATCATCACCTTTTGCAGCTTCTTTGCGGATCCTATCTTTAGCTACTACTCGGAGTGCTTGGCGAATCACGATGCTCGGCAACCTTTCAGAAAGATCGTTTTGCGCCATTAAGTTAATATTAGCTAATTGGCTAGTATTTACGCGATTGTTATCCAAATGCATGGCAGAAAATCGCTCTGACGCTTGCTTAGGATAATAAGGCAAGGCTAAAGAGTAGATCGCCCCATTACTTCGACTGTCATAAATGGGTAAATCTAAACGCCAACTTTGCATCGCATCAACAACGCCTTGCTCTTCAATGACAATAACTCGCCCTTGATTACTGGTTAACTTCGTAACTGAGCCGTAACGCTTCGTTAATTTAGCCAGGTCTTGATTCATACCTAGGCTCTTTGCTAAACGAATCGTATTATTAATAATTTCGGTGTTCTCAGGCATAACGGCCAATGCTCGTCGATAATCGACATAGGCGGCATTGGGGTCATTTGACGCTTCGTAAAGAAGGCCTGACAAAAACAGCAAATAACCGTTTTGCACCGCTTGCAACTTTTTCCCTGCGTCTGGGTAATTAGACAGCACACTGCCTAAATTTGGTGACAAGCCTTTAGATCTAATATCACTTTGTGCCGACTGTAGCTCTTTTTCTCGTATTTTTTTTGCTTGCTCTTGCACTTGGTTTGCGCGACGCATTTCAACCAATGCACCTTCTAAACTATTCTCTTTCAAATAGTTCAAACCAAGATAGAGATGTAGAAAGCCCAACTCATAATCTGCTGGGGTGTACTCCGTCAAATTATCATTAACCGCTAATGCACCGACACTCGTGACCGAATCGGTCACCGATATCACTGCTTTATCTTGCTGAATTCTGACCGCTCGATCACTTAGCTCTAAACTCGATTTACTTTCTGGAAATTGTTCATTAAGAAAGAGCACTCGCCCTCTCTCAAAATTATCCAAAATGTCACCTGCGGCATAATCAGGTAATGCATCTTCAGCTTTTTGATACTGTCCGGTCGCAACAGCTTGATGAACCGCATTATTTTGAGCGCTGTAATGACTAAAAAGATTACCAGCCGACAAGGTCGAACAAGCTGAAATCATGATCGACATTGTCGAAACTGCTAATAGTCGAATCTGTCGTCTCACTTATTTCTCCAAATTACCGGCTTATCACGCCATTGTTCTGTTTGTATTTGTAGCTCTATTTGTATTTGTAGTTCTATTCGTATGGTCATTAAAGAATAATAGTTGCCAATTGTTTATGTTGACTGATGATTTGTTGAGACCGTCGAAAAACAAAAAAGTTAGGCAACCATTAAAAAATTAACTCATCAACAACGGACCCAATGGGCGACCACCCACTAAATGCATGTGAATATGGTATACCTCTTGTCCACCATGAGAGTTGCAGTTGACGATCAAGCGGTAACCTTTTTCATCAATGCCTTCTTCTTTTGCGAGTTTTTTTGCTACCGTAAACATACGCCCCATCATCGCTTCATCTTCGACTTCGACGTCATTAGTTGTAGGGATGAGTTTGTTAGGGATGATCAGAATGTGACTTGGCGCACGTGGGTTGATATCACGAAATGCGGTAACGAGATCATCTTGGTACAACAAATCTGTCGGGATTTCTTTACGAATGATTTTACTGAAAATGGTTTCTTCCGCCATTGAAGCTCTCCAAGATATTTAAGTTTATTACGCAATTAGTATGCTATTTGCTCTTAGTTAGTATGCGCCAAGCATTAATAAACCTCAATAGAAAACACTGTTCATTTATAATAATCGCTATCACATCAATAGTGCGAGGATATTTTTGACGTGTGCGTCAAAGAACGTGTGTCTCACTATCAATACAATGCTAACAATTTTGTTATTTTGAAGACTGTTGGTCTTTTTTTATTTTTTGTATTTCTAGGGAGAGTTTTATGAAAGGCTCAGTGATAAAGCGAATGTACGCTGGTTTTGCACTGATAATCCTCATGTTAGCCATTACTATTGCGATAATGATGGATGGCATGAGTCAGATTCATTCCAATTTTCAAACTGTATCGAAAACAGCATTACCCTTAGTTTCGTTATCTAATCAAACCAGTGTGCAGTTACTTTCTGCAGATAAATCTTTTAAGGATTTCTTAACGACTCAAAGTGATGAGCGTATGACCGTCATTCGCGGTGAGTTCGCTACGGCAAAAGATCAATTCTCTCAGGTTCTCTCCCAATTAGAGGCCGCAAGTAACAAAGACCCTTCATTAACAGAGCGAATCACGCAATTACGAGAAATGGAATTGCGCTACTTCGCTGAAGCCGCTGATGCTATGAACAATTATGAATCGATGTTCTCTGCTCAAGAAAAAGTGCAAAAATCTTCGCGCAACTTCCAGCGTCTACATTCAGAACTGAGTGTCGGTATGAAAGAGTATGTGAGCGACCAAACCAGCATCTCAGTGAAAGTGATGGCGAAGAGCTATTTCATTAAATTGAAAGATGCAGAAGTGATCACCTCAGATGCTTTAGCAAGTTCAGATACTGCATTTGTTCAAAAGGCGGTAACGAAAAACAAAAAAGCAGTGACTCACCTTAATTACGCATACCGTGGTTTAACCGCGCAGCTTCCATCACTTAAAGATGCCTTTGATGAATCGGTAAAGCAGTTCACACGCGATGTCGGCCAAAAAGGTGGGGTGCTTGATCAGCACAATAACTACCTTCTTGCAAAGCAGGCTCTTTATGAAAATATCGCTAATCTCGCGGCTGAAATTGATAATGCCATGCTGATTTTAGATTCATTCAATGTCACGGCTTCAGAAAAACTGAATTCATCATTAGCTGAAGCAGGCGACGTTTATGACCAAGGTGTAATAAAGGCCATCAGTATTGGAGTTCTAGTTACCATCTTTGCTGCGGCAATTGGCTACCATATTTCACATAGCGTTCGCACTCCATTGAATAGCATTTTAAGTGTACTGGAATGCCTCACTGAAGGTGACATGACCAAACGTATTGATGGTAAATTCAGCCTAGAGTTTAGTCGTGTCAGCGGCCACATTAATACTCTTGCTGATAGCCTGCACGATATTCTGGTTAAGCTTAATGATGCCTCTGATAACCTCACCGACACGGCAGGAACCAACCAAACAACATCGACGAATGCCCAGCAACAGCTCAACAACCAGCGAGAACAGACAGCGAATGTTGCCACTGCGATGACAGAAATGGCGCACTCGGTACAAGAAGTGGCGAGCAGTGCGCAAAGCTCTTTACAGATGGTTCAACAAGTTGAAACGGCATCTGAATCTGGCCGTCAAATCATGAACGACAACATCACCACTATTAACCAATTAGAATCTCGCCTTAATGAGTCTGTAGAAGCTGTTGGCGAATTGCAAAAAATGAGCAGTCAAATTGGCTCTATTTTGGATGTGATCCGTAACATTGCAGAACAGACCAACCTTCTGGCTCTAAATGCCGCGATTGAAGCCGCTCGAGCGGGCGAACAAGGACGCGGTTTTGCAGTTGTTGCGGATGAGGTTCGGGTACTTGCGCAACGTACAACGGAATCTACGTCTGAGATTGAAACGATGATCAGCAATCTTCAGTCATCGTCAAAATCTGCTGGTAAGGTGATTGAAGGCTGTATGAACGATATGGATATGTCTGTCGAGCAAGCTTCAAATGCTAATAGTGCGATGGAAGAGATCCAAGCTCTGATTATGGAAATTAGCCAAATGAGTACTCATATCTCACAAGCGGCGGTAGAGCAAAATGAGACGACATCTGACATTGCAAGAAACATTGAAGATATTAATCACATCGCCGATGCCAGCTACCAAGCGATGTCATCTATCGCACAAGCCAGTGAAAATTTAGCAGGACTTGCCCACCAGCAAGGTGAATTAGTACACCGCTTTAAGTTGTAATAGAGAATCAATCGACAATGGGCTCAATGTAACTGGTATGAGCCAATTGTTCGATTAAAAACATAAAGTCTGTAAAGGTTCTGTAAATTATTGACTAAGGGCGACTTTTCTATGAAGTCGCCCTTGTTTTTTTTACGCTGCGGCATTATATGTCTACTAAGGCTTGCGAATTTCTTTTGATACCTCACTCTAGGCAGGCCATATGACATTAAGGAATACCTATGGCTGTCCATGTTGGCATCATCGATCAAGACCCTATTCGCTTGCTCACTCCGCTTCTTGATAACCGAACGATCAGTACTCACATTGTGTTCATTGGAGATGATGATCAAAGACATATCTATGATCGACTAAACGCCGTTCTAGAGAAACGTTCGATCACTTCTGAATTTTTTGAGATACCGACCGCAGTCGATACATCTGCCATTAAAGCCTCAATTCAAACACTGGCTCAAAATCTAAAAGCCCGTGGCGGAGAAGTGAAACTCAACGCGAGTTGTGGCCTACGCCATCGCCTGCTTTCTGTCTATGAAGTTTTCCGTTCTTATCACTGGCCGATTTTTGTTGTTGAACCAAACAGCGACAAGCTATGCTGGCTCTACCCTGATGGAAAAGAAGAAGCACAAGTTCAAGATAGAATCACCATTGATGACTACCTGACTGTTTTCGGTGCTCGTGGTGAATTTAACTCTCACGAACTGCCTCCGCAGCTTGATCAAAAACTTTACGAACTTGGTGAACGTTGGGCGGGAAATGCGTTAGAGCTAGGCCCAGGATTAGCGACGCTTAATTATTTAGCGACAACCTGTCGTAAAGAACAGAAGCTTGATGTGCCACTATCGGAAAAGCAACAAGGCTATCGTGAGCTCAACATGCTTCTGACTGACTTAGTGGATGCCAATATCGCGACCTATGAAAATGGTATTCTTACCTTTGCCAATGAGGATGCGCGTCGTTTCTCAAATGGTGAATGGCTAGAAACTCTAGTTCATAGCACGGTGAAACAGATCCAAGATGAAATGCCTACAATCCAAGACCGTTCGTTAAATGTTCAAGTTTATCGCAACCTTGGTGAGCGCGAAGTTCGCAATGAATTAGACGTTGCCTCAGTGGTCAATAACAAACTGCATATTATCGAGTGTAAAACCAAGGGCATGCGAGATGATGGGGATGACACCCTCTACAAACTTGAATCATTACGCGATCTCCTCGGCGGCCTGCAAGCTCGTGCAATGCTTGTCAGTTTCCGCCCTTTACGCCATAACGATATCACTCGTGCAGAAGATTTAGGACTTGCGCTGATCGGCCCTGATGAACTTAAAAACTTAAAACATTATCTGACCGCTTGGTTTAAAGAAGCTGGCGGATACGATGATTTGCAGTAACGCGTCACAATAGCTAATCACAAAGCCTGGTCACAAAAGCAAGTCACAGAAAAAAGCCCAACCATCAATCATGGTTGGGCAAAAGAAAAGGCATAATCTTTTAAACGTTTTTACCAGTAAACACGGGCACCAATAGCAAAGCGACTTTCGCCATCATTCTTCGTTGGACCAACGAAAACGTCAGATCCTTGATTGGTGTAACCTGTGGTTGTACCTTTGCTATAACCCATTTCTGCATAAATGCGTGACCAGCTATTAAACTTGTGTACCGCGCCTAAGTAAGCATTTTTGCCGTCGCCTTCTAAGCTGCCAGCTTTTTGCTCTACATACTCAACACCAGAATAAGCACTCGTTTTCTTTGTAAAGGCATATGTACCACCTAAGCTGAATGCATTCTCCTTAATTTTCCCAGATGAGTTAAGATCCTCAAGCTGTGCGTTGTAATAAGTGAAACCGACAAGCGCATCACCCATTGTGTATTCGACCGTACCTTCGAAGAAAGTATTTTTTAAATCAGCAACGATATCTGTACCTGAGTTATCTCCGACTACATGACCTTTTGATGTATTGGTACCACCACCAAAGTGTAGAGATAGATCACCCGCTGATGTTCCAGCATAAAGTTCTGTCAGCTCTTGGTTGGTATCGTCTTGATCTAAACCGTGGTTCGCCGCTACCCAGAAGCTATCGCTTTCATAGTTATACTTAATCAACGAGTCATGACGGGCACCTGAAAGTGTCGCATGGCGTAAACCAGTGCCACCAAAGAAGTACGAGTAATCCGCGCCCCAAGTGTCATCCGATACAACCCACTGACGACCTACGGTAATTTTACCGAAATCGCCACTCACACCCGCATAATGCAGGCGGTTTTTCATTGTATAGTCGCCTTTACCTTGCAGACCAAATTCAACTTTACCAAAAACATTAATCCCCTCAACCAACTGGTACTCTGCTTTTACACCCGCTCTTGATGAACCGGCACCAAGAGTGATGTCTTTATCTGGGTTTTTCTTTAATTCTGTACGAAGCTGACCATAAAATTCAGCTTTGCCCTCATCTGATTTATAGATTTCTGCGGCTGATACGGCACCAGCGACGAAAAGAGAAGGGATGATTACTGCTAGAAGTGTTTTTTTCATTTTACTGTCCTGTGACTTTATTATCCTTAATAGCGCACGCCGTCCTAGCTGCGCCGGGAAAAGCTAACAGGAATTAATTTCAGTCACAAATGACTCTTTCAGAATGATTAATCAGAAAACTCAATAAAAACAGTTAAATGACTCGCATACCTTTAATTTTCTAGCAGCACATAAAAAACACATTACTACTCACATTTTAGTCAGAAAAAAGAACCCATAACATTAACCAATCCAGTAATAACAAGTAATCAGAAAACCTCACAAGAAAAATAAACCCACCTTATCAGCATAATTACTCACATCACTTCAAGCGATTCATATTCAAATTGCTATTAACTTATAATCTGTAGTTATAATAAACTTTCGAGGCAGTTCAAATTTATAAAATAATCAATGTAAGTTATTGTTTTAAAAGTTATTTACATTTGGTCCAAAAATACAAAAAGAGCAAAGGTTTCCCTTTGCTCTTTTCGTGTTTATTTATCTATCGGAGGACAGAAAATTAAAGCATTTTACGAGCCGCTGCTACAACGACTTTAATAGAGCGCGCTTCTGTCTCTTTCAACGTTGCGTGATCTGGGATTTCTTTTTGTGTACGGTTAATGATAACACCCGCTACACAACCCGCTTTAAGACCTGAGCTTGCACACATTGTAAGTAATGTTGCTGATTCCATTTCAAAGTTAAGAACGCCCATATCTTGCCATTCTTGCATTGAACCTTGGAAACGCTTAACTACACGACCAGAGAACGTATCGTAACGCTCTTGACCTGGGTAGAACGTATCACTTGAAGCAGTTACACCCATGTGAACGGCTGCGCCAGACTCTTCAACGGCAGCTTTCATTGCAGTTGCGATTTCGAAATCAGCCACAGCTGGGAATTCCATAGGAGCGAAATGCAAGCTTGCACCGTCTAAACGAACAGAACCAGTAGTAACGATCATGTCACCTACGTTTACGTGAGATTGAATCGCACCAGTAGTACCAACACGTAAGAAAGTACGAACACCAAGCTGTGCTAGTTCTTCTACAGCAATAGAAGTTGAAGGACCACCGATACCAGTTGAACATACAACAACAGACTTGCCATCAAGCTCTGCACGGTAAAGAGTATATTCACGGTGGCTAGCTAGGAAAACTGGGTTCTCCATTTCTTCAGCAATCTTTTGTACACGAGCCGGATCGCCAGGGATGATAGCAAGAGTAGCGCCATTTAGATCAGCTTCAGTAATACCTAGGTGGAAAACAGCTTGAGACATAAGTCACTCCTTTATGGCTTAGTTAACGAGTTCTTCGCTTCGCTGGCTAAGCACGTATTAAATTGGTTGGGGTACACAACAACTCTAACCAACCTTAGAAGAATAAAGAGTGATATACATCACAACCAACAGCAAGATGTAACATGCGCTTTCACATAAAATCGGTTGGCATCACACTTTTATCATACAAAGAAAACTAGGTTGCATAAATTTGAGATAGAAAAACATTAAACCGAACAAAGTATAGGCACTGAATATGACAAAAAGCCTCTTTTATCTGCTTATCTATTTATTTTCCTAGGCATTTATCGTCGAACATAAAAAAGGTGTTGAACCCAAGAAGTTCAACACCTTTGAATAACTATGATTGAGTTATACTTTCAGTAAGTTCAAAACCGTAGTTTTATTTTATTCATCTATTTTCGATTTAAATTTAAGAAGACGTAAAGCATTAAGTGTCACCAAAGCCGTTGCGCCACTGTCTGCCAATACTGCAACCCATAACCCTGTTATACCTAACAGGCTTGTGACCAGAAATACGCTCTTTAAGCCCAGCGCCAAAATGACATTTTGACGAATATTATTGAGTGTCGCACGTGATAACTCAATCATACCTGCAAGCTCAATCAGTCGATTATGAGTCAAGGCTGAGTCTGCCGTTTCCAGCGCGACATCAGTCCCCCCGCCCATCGCAATACCGACGCTCGCGGCTTTCATTGCTGGAGCATCATTAATCCCATCACCGACCATACCAACGACAGAGTCTGCCGATAGCTTATCCACATAGGTCACTTTATCTTTAGGCAGTAGGCTTGCTTTAAAATCAATCCCGATCTTCTGACTAATGGCTGCAGCACTACGCGGATTATCTCCTGTCAACATAACGGAGTTAATACCCAATTTTTTCAGTGCTTCAATAGCTTGATGAGCATCTTCACGAAGAGTATCTTGCCACGCAATAATACCAATCGCCGCGGTATCTGAACTGGCGACAACAACGGTTTTACCCTGCTCTTCAAGCTGATGGATCCTATCTAGAACATCGCTCTCTAGCTCAACGTTCACTTTCGTTGGCGCTAAAATATAATATTCCGCCCCATCGAGTTCTCCTCGAACGCCACTTCCAACTAAAGCCTGCTTATTGATGGCTTCAGGCATATCAATCCCCAAGCTCTCCGCTTTTCTAACTAGAGAGATTGCAAGCGGGTGACTTGAACCGACTTCAATTGCCGAAACCACCCGTAAAAAAGCCTCCTCTTGCCACCCATTCAGAGTGATCACATCGGTTACTTCTGGTTTGCCTTTCGTTAAAGTACCAGTTTTATCGAAAGCAATCGTTTCAATTTTTCCTAGCTGTTCCAGCGCCGCGCCACCTTTAATTAAAGCACCTCGTCTCGCCCCTGCCGCTAGCCCTGAAGTAATCGCCGCCGGTGTTGAAATCACTAGTGCACAAGGACATGCAATCAATAACAATGCTAAACCGCGATAAACCCAAGTTTCCCAAGGTTGAGCAAACAATAGTGGCGGCGTAATGATAACCAGCAGTGAGACCAACATCATGAGTGGCGTATACCAACGACTGAACTTATCTAAAAATCGCTCAAGAGGTGCTTTACGAGATTCCGCCTCTTCTATTAGGTGCAGAATTCGATCTATCGCGTTTTCGCCCTGCTTGGAAGTGATAGAAAAGCGCACCACTTTATCGACTACTACGGCACCTGCCATCACACCTTCGCCTTTAAAACGCTCAACAGGGATCGACTCACCTGTTAATGCACTCTCATCAAAGCTGGCGTTACTGTCTTGTAACTGACCATCTGCGGGTAAACGCGAACCTGGAGAGACTTCGATGACATCACCTGGTGTTAGTTCACTAGCTGAGACTTCAACTCGCTCACCGTTAACAATTTTCACTGCCGACTCTGGCACTAATGCCATTAATGCTTGTACACCACTACGCGCCCTCGAAGCGGCAAAGGCTTCAAGTCGTTCTCCGATAAGGAATAGTAGCAGTACCATTGCCGCTTCAACGGTTTCACCAAGGTAGAGTGCCCCAAGCGCTGCAACACTCATTAAGGTTTCAATCGCAAATGGCGTGCCTGACTTGGCTAAAGTGATCGCTTTCTTTGTTACGGGGAACAAGCCGAGTAAGCAGGTAAGGATAAAGACCCACTGGCTAAATTCTGGAGCAATAGGTTTGATCAAAGCACCTATTGCCATCGCTGAGGCTATCGCAATAATTTGAGCATTGGCCTTTAATACAGACTGCCAACCAGAAGTTTGAGGTTCGGAACTGGGAGCGGTTGTTGACCGCAGAGGAAAGCCCGTTTTTTTCGCCACTTTTTCGATATGTTCGGCAAGCGATGGATCATCAAAGTTGACGACCAGTTTTTCTGTAGCAAATAAGACTTTAGCGTTAACGACACCTTCAACGTTCTGAATCGCCGTTTCAATCTTTCGAGCACAAGATGGGCAATCCATCCCTGAAACTTTCCAGCTTTGAGAGTAGTGACTATTTGATGTTAAGGGCTGACTGTCCTCTTCCGCGGGGTCTGTACCACAGCAACTTGAACCACCACTTTCTGTTTCACAGCAACCTGCCGTTTGTGCCGTGCCTTCAGTAGAAATCGTCGTAATGGTTGGGCTTGAACAACTTCCCTTGCTAGAGGGATTAACACCTGTTTTGCTTGAACAGCACGCATCATGTTTAGTACACATATAGTTATCCTTATTAAAGTATGAATAAATCATACACCTTGGAGTTAGCTCCAAGGTCAAGAAAAACTATCGTGCTACATTCGTTTTTTCGATTTCATCTTCATCAATCGCAACTTCATCAATCAAAATGGCATCATGTGAACAAAATGGCTGTGTATTGATACAAATGATGGCTGGATCATCATCGTCTTCATCAGGAACGTCACTGTTTTTCATTATTTCAGCAATGTGATGACGCAAGGCCCATATCGCAATTAAACCAAATAGAACATTCCCTATCGCTTGACCATATAGTACACCAAGGGCTCCGTGCCAATACGCTCCAAGAGTAACGAATGGTAGCGTGCCTAACGTCGCTTTCCCCAAATTTAAAACCGTTGAATAGATGGGTTTGCCCAAGTTATTAAATGACGTATTCGCAACAAACAGTGCCCCATTAAACACAAAAGTGATCGCAACGTATGTGCAAAAGGCCCTTAACATGACAGCGGCATCCCCTTGCAAACTAAACGCTGCCACAATGAAATCTTGCACCAAATAAAGAACGCTACAAACCACCATCGTATAAACAGTGGTCACCACCAAAGAGTTACTCAATGTTTCCTTCACTCGCGTGATTTTATCGGCACCAAAGTTTTGACCAATGATCGGTCCAACAGCACCAGACAGTGCAAATATCACCGCAAAGCAGACAGGAGTCAGACGCCCGACAACCGCGTAGCCAGCCACAAAGTCTTCTCCAAATTGCGCGATGGCTGAGGTCACTATGGCATTACCAATAGGTGTCGCGGTATTAGTCAGAATGGCGGGCAATGCGATGGCCAGAATATTCCTGATATGCAGTTGCCATGCTGAGAAATTGGGGACCGCGACTAAGTTATGAACACGAATAAGAGGGTATAGGGAAAAGAAGAGAACCGTTGCTCTTGCAAATACAGATGCCAATGCTGCACCTTCAACGTTCCAACCAAAACCAAAAATAAAAATGGGGTCAAGGATCGCATTAACAATACCGCCAGACAGCGTCGCCCACATTGACCGCTTGGCATCGCCTGCCGCTCTTAGCCCTGCTCCTGCCGCCATCGCTAATGCAATAAAAGGACTGCTTGGTAATAAAATACGCAAATACGCTTCTGCTCTTTCAGCCGCAAGACCTTTTGCGCCTATTGCAGACAACAGCTCAGGTATATAAGTGAACATCACACTTGTCACTAAGACACTAATAAAAAATGCAGTAATCAATATGCTGACGCTTAATTGCCTAGCTGTCTGTGCCTGTTTTGCTCCGATGGACTTTGAAACCAACGCCCCCATCGCAATTGAAGTCCCGATTGAAACGGAGGTGGTAAAAAAGGTCAATGTTCCAGCAAAACCAACCGCAGCCGCTAACTCCACTTGTCCCAACATACTAATGAACAGCATATCTAATAGATCAACCACGAACAGCGCCATCAAGCCGATAGAGCCTGACCCTGTCATTACTAGAATGTGTTTCATTGTTGAGCCTTCAACAAACTTAGCGTTCTGTGTGGTCATTGACTCTCCGTCATCATCGTTTTTATGACTATCATTATATCGCTTGAACAACAAAAGGCGCTCTTGGCGCCCCTTGCTTATTTCTCTATTTCTCTATTTCTCTACAGAATAAATCCATCACACTGGGTGCTTGAAACACTCTTCGAGATTTTTACCTATCGCTCTTAGAACATCACGACGAGTAATAATGCCAACCAGTTTTTTATTATCAATCACTGGGTACACTTTCGGCTTTCCTACTTTCATCATCCCCGCTAAATCGATAATAGTCATATCAGGGCTCACAGACAAAACCTCTGCATGCATACAGTCACCAACAATATGCGTGTCTTGACAGAAATAGCTCACCTTCACCAATTTATCGAGTAAATCTTGCTCGGATAAGAAACCGATGACCTCTTCGGCATCATTAATAACAGGGCCGCCTAAATGGTCCGTTTTCATGACTTTGTCTAAAGCGGCACTTAAAGGCATATCAACGGTGAATGTTACCGCGCGCTGAGTCATATAATCTCGAACTCTCAATGATTCCATATCTATCTCCTTATACAGCCACATTATGCTGCCTATAGAGTAATTGTTGTCTAATTTCTTGATTTTACTAAATGGATTACAACAATTTTATTAATAGGCAAAACCTATCACTAGCAAGAACGTTGAAATAAAAGGGCTTGGGGAGGGTTAATAGAGAAATTTATTTTTTTCTCATCGTGTTTTTTCTACATCTTGCATGGTGAACACTGCGCTCACGAGTGAAACAATAAAGAGCACACAGTAAGTTAACAGCGCTTTGGTCCAACTAAAAACCCCTAGTCCCCAAATCGCATCATACTGATTGATTACATTCAAAATGCTGCCTACCACCAAAGCAATGATAAACGCCCGCTTATATAGCACTTTCGGCATAGTCTTCTCCATTTGTTTGTAAACGGCTAACGGGTACCACTCATGCTCAATGGCATTGGTGCATTAATTGTATTTGCCAGTAAGAGTAAGTATGGTGACAAACGTTTGAATGAACAATGTGACGCCTTCCACGACGAAACTAAGAAAGTTGACTAATACCATGAAACACTATTTCACTAAGCTCTACCAAGGGATATCTCACCACATTATGGACGCTTTAGACTTTCAATCTAGGATCTGGGTTATCCGTATTACTGAAAGTACATTTAAAGATCAGTCATTCATTATTAATGAAGATAGTTTTAGTGAATCTCTACAGTGGATGAAACAGCGTAATTATTCTGTCGAAATGTTAGAACAAGTAGAAAAAATGGCAATATCGCAGGTGAATTCCTTCCAATTTGGCGATCAACACCACCAACTGATGCGAGTAAAGTAGGTAGGCATATTGCACTTACTTATTAACTTAAAAATAAGTGCAATGTGGATGATCAGCTCAAAGTCTTATCCGTTTGATTGGCAATATGACTGCCAATATTCAAGAGCCTGTTTATAGGCCAATTCTCTATCGTGCAGATCTGCAAACAAAACCGCACTCATCGTATCAACCACGGCATTCGCCATTAATACCAACTCGCTGTCAGGCGTCCCTAAAATGCATGAAGACGGCAGTGGGATATCCTCTGACATCATTTCTGGCCAGTAGTACGATTCAACACCTTCAGGTGTGCTCATCCACACCGTTTGACTCACTTTAGGGTTATATTCAGATTCACCGGACTGGCCTTTAAAAGAGATAACTGAGTGTGACTTAATCCCAATCACATGCTCAACTTCTGCATGAAGCTGTTGAAAACCGGGATGAAAGCTACCACGAAGCCCCAAACGCCCCCCGCCTGGGTTCAGAGCTCTTACGACTGTGTTAATTGGCGTACGTAGGCCATAGCGGTTTTTCCAACCTAACATTGTTTTCGCTTGTGGAGCAAAACTGTCTAAAGGTAAGTAAGCAATATTGGATTGGCTCAGATGATCTTGTGCTTGTTCTACCGATTCAGCAGGGACAATATCAAACAAATGTAGATAGCTCTCAGCGTGTTCACGCCCACTCGGTTTATCCATATAACCATGCATTAAGACCCTGAAGCCATTATGAGCAAGGATATTAGCAGCCAACAGATGCCAAGGTTTCGCACTGCTTTTATCATTACGCTTACCGGCATAGCATGGCCAATCAATATCGACACCCATGTTTGGCACTCTTGATTGAAACGCTTTAACAAAACCAGCAATTTCAGCATTGGTCTCATTCTGCACTCTAATCAGCATAAGGAGCATCGCCATTTGGTCATCGCCCACTTGGCCATCAAGGTATTCATCCATGACTTGATACGCTTGCTCAAATGAGAGAGGTTTTCTCCCTCGCTCACCTCGACCAACCGCTCGTATGCACTCTAAAATTATGCTCATCCTTTCCTCTACGATCTAAGTACCCAGTTATCACAACATGCTATGGCGAAAAGCTCACTCAAACAACTTATTATCACAAAGGAATCAATTTGATTTTAAGCCACTTGAATCTCCCATAGTAAACAGGGATGATTGCGCCGATTAAGTGGAATTGAAAGTTTGTGCCATTCATCTACGTTCAATTCAAACGCTATGCATAGGAATAAATGATGTCAGAACTAAATACAAAAATTGAAAGAAACGAAACCAAACAGCGTATGAGCCGTGCCGTTGTGCATAACGGAGTGATCTACCTTTGTGGGCAAGTAGCGAAAGACTCAACAAAAGACATTACAGAGCAAACTCAAACCATGTTGGACAAAGTGGATGAATTGCTAACGAACTACGGTTCAAACCGTGAAAGTATGCTTTCTGCCACTATCTATGTGAAAACAATGGCTGACTTTGCTGAGATGAACGCAGTATGGGATGCTTGGGTACCAGAAGGTCATGCTCCTGCTCGTGCTTGTGTAGAAGCGAGTATGGCAAGAGAAGAACTGCTGGTCGAAATTTCAGTGATTGCAGCACAAGTCCGCTAGTCGATTGAAATGGGTTGAATATTTTTAGACGAATTTGTTCAACCCTTAATTTTATAAACTGAGCAAATACAAAGAGTCACTGATTTATTCGCTTTTTTTACTGCGTATCTTTTGAAAAAACTTACCAAAAAGCTTTACACGGTTCGAAAACTCTATATGATAGCGCTCACTCTGTAGTTCAGAGTTATTAATGAAACAAGTAAGTAAAGAAAGACCTAGATTCATTTGCGTAACCGTTTGTGTTTTAAGAGTTTCCCTTGGCTTCATCGTAACATCGATAATTCGAATCTCAGCAAATCGCATTGGCGATTTTTTTCCTCAACGAATTTATATAAGGGACATAATATGTCTAAAACAACTGGTAGCGTAAAATGGTTCAACGAAACTAAAGGTTTCGGTTTCCTAACTCAAGACAACGGCGGCGCTGACGTATTCGTACACTTCCGTGCAATCGCTTCTGAAGGTTTCAAAACTCTTGCTGAAGGCCAAAAAGTGTCTTTTGAAGTAGAGCAAGGCCCTAAAGGTCTTCAAGCAGCAAACGTTGTTGCTGAGTAATTCTTACTTTAAGTAAAGAATTTCAAAAGGTCGCTCATTGAGCGGCCTTTTTTGTATCTGTCATATTTAACTTTTTTGTATCTGTCATATTTAAAAGCAAAAACAGTTCTCTTTGTATATGACACATACAAAAAGAGGGTGAGAGTATCATCTACTCTCACCCTCTTTTGCATTCTAGGTGCCTACTCTTCATTACTGCTTTTTAAATTGGAGATAGCTAAATAGCGATAACAGACTAAAAAATGCTGGATCACTCCAACCAAAACCGGTGAAAATGCCGATAATGCCAGCGTACAAAGTAATCGCAACGCCTAACAGGTTGAGAATAGTCAGAGCAAGAAACAGATTCCTCGCCAATTTTCCGACTTCAATATCTCGCAGCAAGAGACTGATTGCACCAATCCCACCCAGAAATATCGACGTATGTTGGGAAAGAAAATAGGCGTATTGATCATTAATTTCCAAGCCATACATTGGCCACATTACGCTAGGGACCACGAACAGTGCGATTGCAAATACAGTATAGATAGCACCGTGCACTGTTAAAAACATTTTATTATTCATCTGTTACTCCTCTTCCTCACATCAACCTTTTTATCTCAACCAGCACATTTATGAACGCGCGCTAATTGGGCCTTTATTGATCAAGGAAAGCGTTTCGTTTACGTCGAAAATTTTACCAACGATATTGGTGATACCCATTTCGCCTAAACGAGCACTGTGCATTTCCAAATAATTTTTTGCGCTTGCTTCATCTTCAAACAGGTAGATACCGCCGCCTAATTGTAGCACTTCACTTTCAGTCCAGATTTTCCAAATCATTCCTGGTTCATGGTTGATGGATTCAGCAAGCCCTACTAGCATTGTCGCCATCTCTTCACCAAATGGGCCTGAGTAATCAAAATCAACTTGTAGTAATTTATTCATCATGTGTCTCCAAATTTAATATCAATACTGAACAAAACCGCCCAATCAGAATATTTTTCATCCGTTGATTGACTCGGTGTGCAATAATAATACCTGTATAAATTAAACATTAAAGTTCATAAAACCGTACGTTACTGTGGAAAAATTAGACCAATGAGATTAAAAACGACCTTAGATCAGTGGCTAACCTTATATGAGATTGACCGTGCTGGAAGTATTCAAGCTGCGGCGGCACAACTCAGCAAAAGCCACACCACCCTGATTTATGCATTACGTAAACTTGAGGATCAGCTTGGGGTATCCCTCGTTCAAATCGTAGGACGAAAAGCCGTGCTCACGGATAGTGGAAAGTCTTTATTACGTCGGGCTGGTTCAATGCTTGAGCAAGCACGAGAGCTAGAAGAGATCAGCACTCAATTGGCTCAGGGCATTGAATCGGAGATCACCATTGCGATTGATCACCTATGCGATCGGCAATGGCTTTATGAACCGCTCTCGCGCTACCTTGAACAAAATAGCAGTACTTCTATTCAAGTCGTCGAAACATCGCTATCCAAAACAACAGAGATGGTGGTGACTCAACAAGCCGATATTGCGATCATTACTCTGCCTATCACCAACTATTCATCTGAAGCTTTTGGAATCGCGACCATGCTGCCGGTAATAGAAAAACATCACCCGTTAGCCCAAAAGGAGCTGCTTAACTTAAATGATTTCACAACCACGTGCCAAATTGTTGTAAGGGATTTAGGGGAAGATACTGCGCAAGATGTTGGATGGTTAAAAGCACGCCAGAGAATTACCGTAGACAATTTCGATCACGCTTGGCAAGCCGTACAACAAGGCGTAGGGTTTTGTCGCCTGCCTGAGCATGTGATTAAATCCAAAAACGATGACAGTGTTGTCATTCTCAATGTAGAAAATGCACAACGCTACCAAGTCCCTTTACACCTCACCCTCCCTAAAGGTGCAAAGACAGGTCCTGCGGCTCAATCTTTATTTAAAGCGTTAATCGATAGTGTGGCTTTTAGGGTTTAATCACTTGGCTATAGTTGATGATTGATGATTGATGATTCACTGTATTTGTCATTACTTATCGATTAAAAGCACTCTTGTATATCGATATAGCGCTGACGAATGTGTTCAATGAGCGCCTGAATACGTTTAGCTGGTTTTTTTGTATAAGGGTATACCGCATAAATACCGACCACTTTATTGCTGTATGGTTTTAATATTTCAACCAACTTTCCTTGCTGAATATCGTCATACACCAAACAGGTTGGAAGGTACGCCACCCCATTATTGGCAAGGGCGCACTGCCTTAATGCCGCAGAGTTATCAGACGAGAAATTTCCCGTCACTTTTAATGTGTATACATCGCTATTGTTTTTGAACTGCCAATCAAATGTTCCGCTGCTTTCATGAGTGTAACCAATACAGTTATGATGGCGTAAATCTTTGGGTGTTTCAGGGATGCCATGCTCTTGTAAATATTCAGGAGACGCACAGATTATCCAATGTGAATTAAAAATGTAGCGGGCAATCAAGCTGGAATCTTCCAAGTACCCCGTTCGAATGACGAGATCATAATTATCCGCCACCAAATCGACAAAATTATTGTCCATCGACATATCAACAGTTAGCCCAGGATGCTCCTGACAAAAGTCTGAAATTGCTTTCGCCAGCAGTAACTCACCCGATATCGTAGGAACAGACATCCGAATGTGACCAGATAAGTTTTCGTTATACCCAGTTATCGCATCAAAAGCCGCTTTCGCTGCTGAGTTAATGTCTTTCGCTCGATAATAGAGAACCTCTCCCGCCTCTGTTAATGTAAGTTTTCTTGTAGTGCGATACAAAAGTTGAGTACCTAAATCTGCCTCTAATTTACTCACCCGCTTACTTACCATTGATTTTGTAATGTTGTTCGCTTCAGCAACCTTGCTAAATGAACCAAATTCAACAACTTGAGTAAACAAAACAAGGTCATCTATCTGTGGCATTTACGTATCTCTAGCTTTTGTAATGATAAATTGAGTATATACATTTCTCTCATTTTAAACGACGCATGACCCTCATAAGATTTACTCTGACTTCACGAAAAGTTACGAAATGTTTGTCTCAGCAAATAAAAAGGGCACATTCACTTCTCTCTTTCTAGTGAATGTGCCCACTTACCCTGCTCCCGAAAGGTAAATTCTTACTCATCGAATGGATCGATCATCTTACAAATAAGCAATCATGAGCCAGACCATTCGATTACATGTCATCAATTACGATATAAGTGGCGTAAATTGGCCCATGCACCCCAACCACTTTAATCAGTTCAATATCTGCCGTTGAGCTTGGTCCAGAGATAAAATTAACGCATGACGGTAAGCGTTCGCCACGCTTGGCTTTTTCGTGCAACACATCGGTCGCTTGAGTTAGCCGCGCCACCAGCGTACTTTTCGGTACAACAAAAACCGAGGCTTCAGGTAACAAGCTTATCGCACGGCCTTGCGCTGGATGGCTGTACAACACCATCGTTCCAGACTCAGCAAGCGCTTGTTCAGCAAATACCACCCCCACTTTCGCGCGTTCAGCAATCAAAATGTTGGCATCATAGCCTGCGCTTTGGTCCCAAACATGAACATGGTGCCGATCGGTCGCCAGCGCTTGAGGTGAAATCAACGCTAATAAACGCTCAGATGCAGAAAAAAGTGTGTCGCCTTCGACTGGTTCACCTTGATCATCTTCGCAGTACGACAAACAGACCTCTTTTAGAGTCGCTTCTAGTTGCGATGCCGTTGTTACGATGGCTTTTGCACCAAGAGCCGTTTGAGTGTAATGCAGTAATTCTGTTTTCAGCTCATCTTGACTTAACGTTGCCATCACTTCTTTGTGACAAGTATGTTTTAACTCTGGACGTTCGACCTGCTCTAATGGCTTATCCCGACCAAGTTTGCTCGCAATATTGCTTAAAAACGACTCTCGATTATGGAGGCGTTGTTCTCTATCTACTGTTTTATCACATGACATAACCACCGCTCCTACTTCTTATTTCTTGTTTCAAACCAGCTTCGGAATGATTGTCCATCCGGCTCTGGTAGATCACGGGTTTGTGCCCACTTACCAATAGCACCAACGTTCAGCGGCATTTTCCCGTTTTTGATAATTTTACCGGCCACCGAGGCTCCAATTTTCACCCCGGTATTCCACAACATCGGGGTAGCATTTAGTATGTTGAATCCACGAACTACCGCTCGTTCACTTAATGGTGTGATGCCCTGCTCCGCCATTTTTTCACGGTGCTTCATCAGCAGATCGGAAAGCGGAATTTTTACCGGACACACGTCATGACAGGCTTTACACAAGCTACATGCGTAAGGAAGATCTTTGAAATCATCGTATCCACCCAGCAGAGGAGACAACACCGCTCCAATTGGGCCTGAATAGATCGAACCATAAGATTGACCACCAATATGGCGATAGGCAGGGCACGTATTCACACACGCCGCACATCGAACGCAGCGTAGAATATCTTTAAACTCAGAACCTAAAATATCCGAGCGACCGTTATCAACAATCACCAGATGAAACTCTTCTGGCCCATCGCACTGCTCATCTTCTCTTGGCCCTGTAAGTGCAGTCACATACCCCGTCAAAGGGATACCAACGGCACTGCGACACAGTAAGCTAATGACTATATCTAACTCTTCAAATGTTGGAACAATTCGCTCCATGCCCATCACGGCAATATGGGTTTTCGGCAAACTTGTGGCTAAACGTGCATTACCTTCATTGGTCACCAAGGCGACAGTGCCTGACTCTGCGACCGCAAAGTTACAACCCGTAATGCCAATATCCGCTTCTAAGAAATCGTGACGAATATGGTCGCGAACAAAGCGCGTCATCTCTTCAGGATCATTACTGCCTTGATAATTCAATTTATCTTTGAAAATATCTTTAATTTGAGTTCTGTTTTTATGCAGCGCTGGCACCACGATGTGCGAGGGTGGATCGCAATCATCCACTTGCAAAATATATTCGCCTAAATCCGTCTCGATCACTTCGCAGTTATTACGTTCGATCATCTGATTCAAGCCGATCTCTTCAGTCACCATCGATTTTGATTTCACGACTTTTTGAGCGTTTTTATCTTTGATGATCTGTTCAATGTAATCCGTCGCTTCTTGCGCTGTCTTCGCAAAATGAACATGCCCACCATTATCGAGCACTTTCTCGCTGAGTTGATGCAAATAGTAATCTAAATTTTCGAGCACATGATTACGGACGTCCATCCCCATCTCACGCCATTGATCCCAATTACCAAGTTTATCTGCGGCAATTTGGCGATTAGTAAACATACGTTCTTGCGCATTCGCGACCGACTTACGCATGAAGTCATCTTTCATCTGTACGTCAATTCGTTGCTTGAACTTAACGTCACTGGTTTTCATAGACATGGTTCTTAACTCCTATCGGCTTAACAGAACATCGACAATGTGCATTACTTTAATTGGCTGCCCTTCACGAGTCATACGGCCACCAATATTGATCAAGCAACTAATGTCCGCCCCGATAAGATATTCAGGCTCTACGGCACTAATATGCTGGACTTTCTCTTTTACCATTTCACCTGAAATTTCAGACATCTTGACCGAAAATGTTCCGCCAAATCCACAGCATGTCTCTTGGTTTTTAATTGGGACCATCTCCAAGCCTTCCACATTTGCCAAAAGCTTAAGTGGCTCCTCCCTTACCCCTAATTTACGGATAAGGCTGCATGATGGATGATAGACACCACGCCCTTTCAAGCGAGCACCAACGTTCGTCACACCAAGGTGGTTAACAATAAATTGCGTTAATTCAAAAAAACGGTCCGCTACTTTTTGCGCTCTTTCTGCCCACTCAGGCTCATCAGCCAAGTACTCAGGGTATTTTTTTATCGATGCCGCGCAAGAGCCCGCTGGAGTCACAATTGGATAGTCGTTACTTTCAAATGCCGTAATTAGGTTTTTCATTCCCGGCTTGCTCTGATCAATGTAACCACTATTGATAGAAGGTTGACCACAGCAGCTCTGTTGCTTTGGAAAAATGATTTCACAGCCAAGATCTTCAAGTAAAAGGACTGTTTTTTTCGCGACATCTGCTTTTACCGTGTCACAAAGACAAGTAACAAAAAAGTTAACCTTCATAGTATTGCTCCAGTTAAAAGATCCATTTTCTTAATAGATTTTTTCTTTAATAAATTATTGCTTTAATAAGTGATTGCTTTAATAAATTGTTTCTTTAGCAAATTGTTTCTTTAACAAATATAGAAGTAAGCTCACCCTCGCGCTCTGTTTCCAAAGCCCCTACTACAGGTGGGTGAGCCAAATTGGTTTAGATTGCTAAGCTCACCACGGCCACGATTACGCCGTATAAAATCATAGGAACGACGGTACGCTTGATGATGTAACCTTCTTTATTGGAAATACCCAAGATGGTTGATACCGCAATAATATTATTAATGCAGACCATGTTACCCATTGAGCCACCGACGGATTGCAGCGCTAAAATCAGGTGTTCCGATAAGCCCACGTTTTGCGCAATACTCTGTTGAATGCCCCCGAAAGTCAGGTTAGATACCGTTGCAGACCCAGAGAAGAAAGCCCCTAAAGCACCAAGATATGAAGCAAAGAATTGCCAGTTTGTGCCCATAAGATCAGAGAACGCACGACCTGTTGTCATAATCGGAGAGTTTTCGCCCCCCATCATCATGAACTTAACCATAATTAATGCCCCGATAAGCGCAATGAACGGCACTTTGATGCGACTACCTGTTTCTGAAAAAACTTGTTTCATCTGTGATTTCGACATGCCAAAGATGACAGCTGAAATCATCACCACAAGAAAGAATGGGATTAGAGCAGGAACATACAGCGTTTTATATGCCCAACTGGTGTCGGTTCCGAGAATATGGGCAAACTTAATGATCAACGCATGGCTTACACTGAACTCGCCAAACCAACCTAGGTTGAAATGCAGCATTGGTGTGGCATCCACCAGCAAGGCTTTGATTCCTAGCTGCTGAATTCGAGTCACAATCAAGATAGCAATCAGCAATAATGTCGGGCTCATGGCTTTAATAACTTGAGCAAATGGAATCTTTTTGGCAGGCGCTTCATCACTCGCGTCCTGCTTTTCCATCCCTATATTGAATCGAGCAAGCAAAATTGAGATAGATAGACCAATGGCTCCACCGACTAATGCTGGGAATTCATAGTTCCACTGAGCGAACAGCAAATATGGCACTGTGCATGAAAAAATACTCAATTGGACAAAGATAAAGTTCCTAGCAATCGCACGCCAATCGACGACAAAGCTCAGAGCTATCACAGGAATAACGGTCGCAGCCACGGTATGTAGAAACGCAGAATATTGACCAATAGTCAGCAGTGATGCTTCATCTAAATTCAGGCCACCGAAACCAAACCATGTCGGAGTTCCTACCGCACCAAACGAAACCGGAACCGAGTTCATGATAAGTGCTAGCATTGCCACTCTTAGTGGAGGAAAACCTAAACCGACAAGGATAGGCGCCGCAATGGCCGCAGGTGTTCCAAAACCGGATGCCCCTTCGATCATGAAGGCAAATGCCCAGCCAATAATCATCAGTTGCGCGATTTGGTTACGGCTGATGCTCTCTAGCCAGTGGCGAATAACGGTCTCCGCCCCTGACAGTGCAATCGTTCTGTTTAGTAAAATAGCCCCTGCGATAATTGAGATTGGAGTGATAGCCGAAAGGCTACCAGCAATGATGTTCGCGCTAAGGTCCGTCAGGTTTGCGCCAAAGTAAAACAGTTGAAATATTCCGACCAGTAATGCAGTGATAGGCAGTGCAAAATGGGATGGTAATGCATTTTTCTTGGTCATCATCCAAATTAAAAGGACAATCGGTATTGTAGAGATAATCAAATTTAACATGATATTGTTCACTAATAGTTATTGTTTTTTTGCTGTTAGTAATATTTTTATTACCAAGAATTCATTTCAATAATCACTCTTGTGAAATATATTCTAGACATTTAAAACCGTCTGACCACCTCTAAATACTCATAACAATTAACAAAGCAGTATCATTTGTGACATTAAACCACTCAAAACATACGGGAAATACAACAATGTAAATAAAAACAGTTAGTTAGTGATTTTTATAACTTTATCGAAAAGATAATTAAGCTTATTTTGGAAACAAAGAAAGTCACTTTAAAGCCCAATAGTATCCAATAGGCAACCAGATAAACACGAATGAGAATGAATTCTTACATCAAACAAGACAAAAATGACTAGAATTATATTTAAATGTTAATGGGATCTTAATATCTGTATATTTTCATTTTAATAAATAAAATAAAAACGTAGTGAATATAATATTCAAGAAAAAAGTGCCGTATTTCATTATTTTTGATAGCGACTCTATTTATAACAACAATGCCTTACTTCGCATTTCTTCGGCTGATACAAACCTCAATATCAAATTAATCTTAAACACGACATCGCCTAATCAATCTAACCAATACTTGATCGTTCAGCGCTTGATAGGTATATTCAATCGCAATTCGACGATAAACTTTGAGTCACAATAATGGGTATGAGCTGCATAGAAGCAACCGCTCAAGCTTTCTCTGTTACAGAGCAAGATCTTGAACAAGAAAAACATTTTGCTGTGTTATCGAAAGCACTTTCTCATCCTGCTCGCGTAAGGATCCTAAAAATTCTCTTAAATTTAGATAACTTAGGGGGCTGTTTAAACAGTGATCTCGTTTCTGAATTAGGGTTGGCACAATCTACAGTTTCGGAACATCTACGCATTCTGAAGCAGGCCGAGTTTATATCTGCAAAACCTTTCCCACCTAGAATGTGCTATCGCATTAACCGCAAGAAGATTGAAGAGTTCTCCGCTCTCTTTTCTACGATCATGAAGTAGTTCGATGGAATTTGAACGCTTTGCACCCATTGAAGTGAGCAAAATTAGTGAGCTCTAGGGATAGCTTTGAGAGGAATTGATCTTTTTTCTGGATGCTAGGCTCAATAGATAAGTGCAAAACATTCAACACTGATAATTTTTTGTCTTTCTTACAGTCCATCCGGGCGACAAGTTTACCATCCCAGAGAATTGGCAAACTAAAATAGCCATATTGACGCTTTGGCTCAGGAACATAGCACTCTAAAAGATAATCAAATTCGAATAGCGCTTTCATTCGTTTACGCTGAATGAGCAGATTATCAAATGGTGAAAGGATTTTAACTTGGCTACGATTAAGAGGTTGATTAAGCAGTTCAAGCGATTCTGAAGTCGTATAATAGCGCTGCTTTCCAACATCAACGGCAATAATGTCACCACTGCTTGCCATCTCTTTCATGGTTGCATTAAGGAGCGGCTTAATATTTTTAAGAAGATATGTCATCTCGKATGCCGTCCCAAGCCCATTCGCRGCAATGTACGACAAAATCAAAAAGCGTGCGTACTCCTCTTTACTTGGCACACTGGTATCTACCTCCGTCGGTAGCACTCTTTCTGTCAGGTCATAGACTTTATGAAAATTTCTCCGCTCTGGCACCATGAGTTCACCTTGCATGAACAAGTTTTCTAATGCTCGTTTCGCTGGCTTACTTCCCCACCCGTCGCTGCTTTTATCTGCACCGTCAAAGTCTTTCGCCATCAACGGCCCTTCATCCGCAATTCGTTGTCGCACTGAATCCATTAACTGATAGTCACATTTATACCAATGACTCAGCTCTCCGGAGGCAAATGCTTGCTTTCTCAATAGACTAAAACGATATTGACTCATCGGTAAGTAAGCGGCAGCGTGAGACCAATATTCAAACACTTTCTTGTCGGATAATAGCTGATCTAAATGTGCAGGTTGGTATCTCGGGCTACGATTCCAAAGTGTGTGATGATGGGCTCTTTGCACCACAGAGATAGTATCAATCTGAATATAGCCCAAGTGCTCTATCGCGGATAACGTCGCCTCTAATCCGCTGACTTTCTGCTTTCTTGGGGGGATTTTCTGAGCGTGTAAAACCAGCTTCCTAGCTTGATCAAGTGATAAAGATTCAATCATTCGGATTCCATCCATTATTTATAACAACGCGTCTCACGTATTCTGCCAGAATACCATCATGGCTAGCACCTAACTTTTGGTAAGTCTCGCCATTTTGTGGTGTATTGCGGCGTCAGCATTTCACGGCGCATTCCCCACTTCTGATCAATACCTTGAGCACCTAAAAACAGAGTATCGCTCCCATACTTTTGGTTTAAATTATCAAACACTGCCATTAGCGGATCATTATTTGGGTTAGGGTTAAACAGATCTTTCTGCTCATGACGGCCATCCACTAGCTCAATCAACCCAACCCCCAACTTGTAATATTTGACTCCCATAGAGTAGAGCTTTATCACCAGTTGGCTTGCCGCATGGGTAATTTGAGTCACATCAGACGTCGCATATGGAAAGCGATGAATCGCACGAAAACTGGCGGGTTTATTATCAAAGGGAGAGCTTGCCGCAAAACAGAGCATCACTTTACATAGTGATCCCTGCTTACGGGCTTTTTGGGAAGCAATGGCGGCATGTTTACTCAGTGCTTGCTGCAAAGATTCAAGATCCACAATACGTTCACCCACGCTTCTTGTAGAGTAAATCTGTTTTTTGTCTGCCCTTCCACTATCCCACCCTTTGCACTGTTGCCCGTTTAGCTCTCTCACGGTTCGTTCAACGTCAATGTTGAAATCTTTTCTGGCTAAACCCACCGGAAACTTGGCTAAATCGAGGGCTGTATGAATATTAACGAGTTTCAGTTTCTGGGTTAACTTACGCCCTATTCCCCATACATCACCGACATCAAGTTGAGCAAGCACCGCTTTTCGTTCCTGTTCATTATCAAGAACACAAACACCATGATAACCCTCAATTTTTTTAGCGGCATGGTTAGCGATTTTGGCTAAGGTGAGTGTGGTGCCCATCCCGACACTCACCGCTAATCGACACTCTTTCCAAACCGATCTTCTGAGCTGTAAACCATGCGTTCTTAAACAAGGGATAGCAAGGTGACTTCGTTCGAAAGAGAGAAATGATTCATCGATAGAGTAGATGTGTTGATCTGGGGCAAAACGGCCGACTACCTCCATCATTTTACTAGAGAGATCGGCATATAATTCATAGTTAGAAGAGAGAGCAATCACGCCTTTCTGCTCACACATCTCTCTGACTTTAAAATAGGGAGCAAACTTGGGGATACCCGCCTCTTTCGCTTGTCGATTTGCCGCAACAATACAACCATCATTATTGGATAAAACGATAATCGGCTTTCCACGCCAATCCGGACGAAACACCTGTTCTGCACTGCAATAAAATGAATTTGCATCAACAAGCGCAAACACTATCTTTCCCTCAATAAATAACTTGGCCTGTGGCAGCGTATAGAGCGAACGACTACGCCTTCAATGCTAAAAGTATCGTAATCATTAATAGGCACTGGCTGTATTTTTTCTTTTGCTGATACAAGTAACCTTCTACTGGTATCAAGCAGCTTACACACGAATTCACCATTCAAATTGGCGACAATCACGTCTTGATCAACGGCCGTGACAAACCTATCGACAATCAATAGATCTCCATCAAAAATACCGACACCTTCCATCGAATCACCACACGCTTTGCCTATAAAGGTCGCGCTTGGATGATCCACTAATAGTTCATCTAAATCACAAGCCAGTTGGGTGTATTCCGAAGCCGGGCTTTCAAAACCAGTAATGCCTGCACTCGCAGAAATAGGGATAACATTCATAAAATATCACTGTTTATTTATACAGTTATATTTTGAACCTTAACGAGAGAAATTACAAGAATGTGTAGAGGTATATTGTTAGTAATGAGATTGGTAAACCTAGGATAAAGGCAAGTGTCGCTCTGTCGAGAAGAGAACAAAATCTGGGGCATAATGGCGGTGGGAAAGCCATCCAATAGCGCTAAGCTTTTGAATCAAAAACAAAATAACATACACCAATCATAAACAATGTAATTAATAAATACCAAAACGCAACAGAATAATAAGAAACCAATTGCAATGAATATTAAGAATACGTAGCATGCTCACATTTATAACTCCCTACTTAATTAACAAATAATGCCAATGATCTTCATGATTTGTTTTTTTAGATGGTAGGCTATGCAGAACTTGTGGAGTCAGGATGACTGCTAAAACCAATCTTCATTTTATTTCTATTTTATTTCTTTTAATCATTTTAAGCGGTTGTGGCGGTGGAGGATCCAGTTCAGGGGAGAATTTAACGCCTACTGAACCTGAGACGAAATCATATTCAGTGACCGTTATTAACGGATATTTAAGATCTGCTACAGTTTGGCTCGATATTAACCATGATGGAATTCAAAATAAAAATGAGCCAACTGCTGTTACCGGAAAGCATGGTAAAGCAGAATTAAGCTTATCTAAAAGCTTAGACCCTAATAAGTATAACGTTATTGCTTACGCCAAAACTAACCACACTTTTGATGAAAGTTTAAATCAATATGTAGAAAGCGATTTCTATTTATCTTCAATTAAAGGTGGGAACGTAATTACGCCATTCTCCACACTCGTTTACTTTAAAAACAAACAAATAGGAGAGAAAAGCGGGTTATCATTTATTAGCTCTAGTTTAAATATACCAGAAGATAACCTGCTGCAAGATTATATTGCTAATCATAGCACTCAGCAATCTATTCTTGCTTCTGATTTTGTTCGATTACAGATATTACCAAATTCTGAATCTGATTTTGTCCAACTAATCGCAGACCCTCAAACTATTTTTGACAATATAGATCAATATTTAGCCATCATGTTGAACAGTAGTAACTCAATAGTGATTCGAGATAGCCAAGGTCATTTGTCACCTGATACTGACATTGATGGCATAGCGGATACGGATGACAATGATATAGATGGCGATAACATCAACAATGATCAAGATACGTTTCCTTTAAACCCTAAAGAATGGGAAGACCTCGATAGCGATGGCATCGGAAATAATAGTGATAATGATATTGATGGTGACGGCATTAGCAATAGTGACGATGATAGCCCTTATATCGCCGATTTTAATACTATTAAAAACCCTGGAGTCTTAAGTATTGATAATTTAATTGAAAGTGAAGTACAACACGGTCAATGGCAATACTTTACCGTAGAGGCTCAAGCAGAAAAAATGCTGACAATCTCTTTATCAAAGCTGTCAGGAGATATTGATCTTTACGTTGGCTCGGAGTCGTTTCCTTCTAAATATGACTACCAATGTCGTTCTAACTTAAGTGGTCGCGAAGCTGAAAAATGCTTGCTGCGTACGAACAAAAATCAAATATATTATATTGCAATATTGGCCAGACAAGGTTCTAATTTCAAGCTATCAGCAACAACTAGCGATATTGTCTATAAAAAAACAGTGCTACTGTTACATGGTCTAGCCTCGAATACTAAGACTTGGGATGCTATTGTAAACGATGACAGTTTTTTCAATAATAAATGCCAAACGCTCAATCTGAGTACTACCCCACTCACAGCGACTGATGTAAACAATGATGGTATCAGTTGTTTTAATTTGGAGTTTGGATCATATGATCGTTCTTCGCCATTTTCGGCTATAGGATTAGATAATAAAGCATGCGATAACGCTTCTGGTTGTAATGGTGATTACACCACCTTTAACGGTTTAGGTCTTGAAGTTGAATCCGCTATAGGCCGTATTATAGAGCATTTAGGCCCAGAGACCGATATCCTCTTATTTGGTCATAGCCGTGGTGGTTTAGCTGCTCGTTCATACCTTCAAAATCAAGATACTAAATATAAATCTCAAGTTAAAGGCCTCGCAACAACCGGAACACCACACCAAGGCTCCCCGCTCGGCCGTTTTTATCAATATATGCAAGATAATTGCGTTCCTAAAAGCACCTACCGCCAAGATAACAGTAAGTGCGAAGATAATTGGGAGGTGGTTGAAATGCTTAATGGTACACGAACATATTTCGGTTTGCCGATTGCGCAAAAATATAGAATGGACATGCAAGCACCAAGCATCGATTTCCTATCGCCTGACTCATCATCGATTCAAGATTTGAATGATGATATAAGTCAACTAGCTAATATAACCCTAGGTCAGCTAACGTATCAAGGTACTCAATTTGGCATATTAAGCCGGGATGCGGGGCTCGCAGACTTTTATGATTTATATGCATACCGTTCGTTATTTTCAGGAGACCACCCGCACCCTGACACCTTGAACTACGTACAAGCAGGACAAACAAGAGCTTCACTTATTGGGGATGGTATTGTTCCTGTTGATAGTCAAAGACTGAGTTTGCTGGTTAATGAACAAGGGATATCTATGGCAAGCCAATACACCCATCAATCAAACACATTACATACTGAAGAGACTTCACAGGTTTCCGACATACACCAACTATTTCAAGACTTGTACCCAGATTTAGGATGGAAGAACTGATGAAGCATATAACAATAGCTATTTTCTCAATTGTATTATTGGGGGTTTTAGGTTGGTTTAATATATCAGCAAAAGAACCCAAAGAACTGATTAAAAAAATAAATTCTCTACCGAATAAACAGGAAGCTAGTGAGAACTTAACCACTCATTCTACTAACCGTCCTGATGGCCTTATTCAGAATAATTTAATAAAAGAAGATGCATCACCTTCTCATTTAACACTGAACCAAGAACAAGCGTTACAATCTATCGAAATGCTTCTAGCCAATATTTCTAATGGTCAACGTGTTGATTTAGCGACAGAGCGGAAAGTTTTAGCCTATCTAAAAGAGAATAACGATGAATACGTTTATCAGTTAATCGCTAATTATATAAACAAAGCAGTTCCGGGTGACCCCAATGACGACCGAATGGTCAAATACTGTTTGAGTTTACTTGCTGTTATTGATTCCTTTAGTGCTAGTGAGCTATTTTTCAGTTTAATTTTAGAAGACAATTGGCAAGAGTTTGATGACATTTATTCGGTGCGTCAATCTATATCCAAGCTAACTATGAACGTTGATTATACGGAGTTAATTCAACAGAGCTTCACTCAAGCGGATGAATTTAATCCATTTATTTCAGATTTGGCATCTGCTATTGGACGTAACGCACAAACTGAACAAGTGGATTATTTATTAGAGTATGTAGATAGCCCAATTGAAAATAAAAGCCGTGCAGCAAATAATGCAATGAATCAGATTAAAACCGAAGCTTTAGTGCCAAGTATTACCCCGTACCTTTATGACGAATCTACGGATAGCGTTAAAACTGCGGCCCTAAACTCATTAGCACATATGGGACAGTATGAAGCTGCTTCAGCTCTAATATCATGGAGTTCCCAACAACCACTAGATGCAGCCGATAAAATTGAACATTTATTTACCATTGCTCTTTCTCGAAGCCCATCAACAAAAAGAGCGATAGAGAAAGAAATAAACACTCAAAATTTCTCCAATGAAGAGTTAAAGACATTGATAATTAATCTATCTATAAAATAGAGTGGTATTGCCCTTATATTACTTGATATGAGGGCTTTATGCTTCAAGAGGAAGTAATGACTCACATCCATCACATAAACTGTATCCACACCGAACTTTTTGTCATTAGTAAACACTCCGTTCACGTATAATATTTTAACTTTATCTGCGCTTTCCTCACCGGAAGCTGCATTACTTGCTATTGCACGCTCAATTATGCCCAAATATAAGTCGACAGGGTTAACGAGAGCAGGGAGGGAGGCTTGCTTGTCGATATCACCGTTTGTAGGTAGTATCCATACCGCTGTTTCCAAGACTTATTTGCTCCGTATTACTTACTTCTGGCAACCAGCTGCGAGATTTCGAGGGTAAATGACTAGCCCAATCCCCCTCCATTGACGTGAGAGGTAGAGAATCACAAACTTGATGTTTTAATCCATTGTCGAATTATAGAATACCGACGGTCACTGTGATCACAAAGCGTCTCGATAACTGCAAAGATACTAAATATTACGGGTGAGAGTGTACGTGTTGGGGGTGTTGTTGACGATCATGTACAAGGATATTAAAACGTCTACTCTGTTATTTTACAAAGCATCAGATAGCAAAAAGCCGCTCATAAAGAGCGGCTTTTCTAATGGGTGGAAGCCCCAGCCACATCCCGGCACACACGTCGCCTGCTGCGGCTGCTTCCTTCCGGATCTGACCGAGTTCACAAGTTAGTGTTGCGGGAGGACCAGGGCCTCCATAGATTCTTTTTCTTAAACGAGCGTCTCGTCAAAGAGTGAGAGGATTATCAAGCATCCCTGACACTAATGCAAGCCCCACAAGGTACGAAAGCCAACTTTTTAGTTCAAGTGCGCAATAAAACATCGCTTAGTATAATCACTATACATTCGAAGCCATTCCGCCCTCATCGTTCACCACAATTCTAGGGTTAACAAACATAAATTCAGTACCTTCGCTATTTTTAGCATCATACATTGAGCGGTCTGTTTTCCTCAGCGCTTCTCTTAAACTGCATTCGCCTTCTCTAGGCAAGTAGATCCCCATAGAAACTTTTACTGCAAATTCAATCTGTTCTTTTGGCCGTTGAAAGTTAAAACTACCTAAGCGATTGAGCAATTCGGATAGCTTATGTTCGGGAACTTCTCCAACCAAAATAAATTCATCGCCACCAATTCGGAAACAACGTCCTTGCCACTCTCTTTTAATCAGCTGAGCGTACTCTTGAAGGATAAGATCCCCGACATGGTGGCCATAAGTATCATTAATCTGCTTAAACTTATTAATGTCTAAATACACCAATGTTTGAGATGGCTTTAATCCTCTTCGGTAGCGATGGCGTAAACTGCGCCGATTTCCAAGTTTGGTTAAGCTATCTGTATTCGATTGGGTGTGTAAATAAATCGCCACCAAAAACATAAAGCAAAGTAGGACGATAAAAACACTTTGCGTTCGACTAGCCAGTTTCTGCTCCGCTTCATGAGTACTTCGCCAATCTGGAGCCTGATCATAGAATCTATTCAGTCTATCAGTATCAATAACCTGTAACGCTCTTGAGAAGAAAAACGCTAATTTCTCACCTCTATCCGTTTTTGGGAAACCGAGAGCAACATCGGAACGGAAGAGTTTGTCGATTGAGTGATCTCTTGTGATCGGAAGCAAACTTTTTTCTTTCAATAAAGCGCTTAACGTAGCGTTATTAAGCGCAATATAGTCAACCTCGGCATCAAGTAATGCATCCACTAATTCTCCATCGTTGCGATAGCGAAACAGATATTTTTGAGGTAAAAGTTGAGTCAATAATTCATCGAAAAAATCACCTTTTATGACTCCAATGTTTTCGGTAATCAGCTCTGATGCGTTTCGGTAAACATCTGGTTTGTAACCTATACGCTTGACTAGCAGGGATTCTGCTGTGTAGTGCGGAGTACTAAAATTAACTAAAGCTTTACGTGGTTCAGAGATATTCAGTGGAGCAAGCACATCAATTCGATTCATCAGTAAATCTTGGTACATGCTTTCCCATGTCTCTTCTGCAGAGCTGGCCAGCTGGCATTGAAACCCTAAAATATCGCATGCTTGGAAAATTGCGTCCGCACTGTTGCCTTTCACTGAACCATCAGGTTGGTATATAGCAAAAGGAGTCATATTTTCTAGTTTAACAAGTAAAGGTTTACGAAGATCTAATCCACTATTGAAGACTTCGCGCCTTAGTGCCTGTTGGCGTAAATCGAACTGATACTGCTCAACCTTCTCTCTTAAACGTTTCTGTATTTTCTCTGAGTGTAGGTAATCGACAAAATAGGAAAGCTCGGATGCATGAGTGCCTTTCATCGAAACGATAGACACAGGCTTAATCGAGATCTTATCGTTCAACATTTTTGCATCGAACCCACGACTCAGCATTGGCTCCAATTGATTTATCGCATCCACAACCCCCGCCACCGAATGGTTATTCAGCAACGCCAACGCTTGATGGGTGCCGTCATACTCAATCAACTCTATTTGTGGGTAGTTAACCTGAATCAGATCGCCATAAATTGTATTTTTAGGCACTCCAAGCTTTGAAATGTCGGCCAACTCTGTATCTAGCCGACTATAAAGAAAAGTATATTCTATATTGGTAGGGCGGGAAAAATCGAAACGTAGCGAACGAGATTTTGTGTGAGTAATATTCGCGGCGAAGTCACTCTCCCCCACTTCTACCGCTCGTAAAATTGAATCAAAGCTTGGGTAATCGACATATTGAATAGAGAGTTCAAACTCTTCAGCGAGGGCGTCAAACAGAATACGTGTGACAATATCATCCGCTTCGGTTGCCACGGAGTAATGCATTTTGCTTTGTGGAACACTTTCGCTAGCCGTAGCATGAAATACACCACTAAAGCCGATGGAGACCCAAACGACGAACCATAAGATTGGTCGCAGATTTCGAAATATATTCGCCACTAAACATACCCTAAAGATAGTTTTGATGACACCACACTGAATACTCATATGGTATCTTATGCACTTAACCATATATTGAAGATATGTATACGTCTAGACTATTTAATCTCTACTGTTTCCAATCTCTCAATAAATCCAGTTTCTAGGTAATTAAAGCTTTCTAAGTAATTAGAACTTTATGGCTCAAGCTTTAATTACTTCTTTTTCTAGACCCGTACCCTGCCAAAATCAAGGCGTGACGAGATCAAAGCTCGCTAGGCTCTTCATCTGAACGAATAATATAATCGGTCATCCAAGCGGTTCCTAGTAAGCATAACCAGACAACAAATACCGGATTAGGGACATCCACATTCGGGGAGATAATTAATGCAGCAAAACCGACCGTCGGTAGCGTCCAGCAAAGAAGTTGGTTCCACTTGAATTTTGTTGATTTTGTCAGCATTTCCATTGAGGCAATGATCCCCACAATACAGAGGGAAACCAATGCGGCATGAGATAAACCCGCCGCCCACAACGGAATAATTAACCCCAAAGACCACCAGCTGTGCCGACTGACAATTTTTCGGTTTTCACTTTTCCAATAATTCGCTACCCACCATATGGCAACAACGACGAGTGTTTGGATGATCGTAACCCACGGTGTTCCGTCCAGCTTGCCTGCATTTTGTGTCACCATGATCCCGACTTGAAGAGTCAACACCACCAAACTTGCCGTCAGTAATATTCCCAACGAACTTCGCTTCGAAAATGCCACCATTAATAGAGGGAACAGGACCCAAACACTGACAGAAAGTGTAATTGACTGCATTGGAAGTGTGAGCCCGTAAATCGTCATCGCGGCGAGAAATACTAACCCTGCGACTCCACCTTGAGGTAAAACCCATAAAGCAGGGATAATTAAAGCGATAACAGGAATGTCTCCAGCGCTTAAGCTAATGGCAAGCGCACAAACAATCGCTAATATTGTTGTGATCAAGAACTGAATTGTTGAAAATACCATAGCTCCTCCTTCTACCAATCCGTGGCAACTTGAACTAGGAATTTTTATTATGGATCATTTTTTACCGCAAGTCTTTGCTGTAATTCACCAAATTCCCTTTGGGAAAGTCACCACTTATGGAGAAGTGGCCCGTTTTGCTGGTTTCCCTGGCTATGCTCGGCATGTAGGTAAAGCACTCGGGAATCTTCCTGAAGGCAGTAAATTACCTTGGTTTAGGGTCATAAACAGTAAAGGAGAAATCTCATTGAAGGGTGAAGCGTTTGAACGGCAAAAAAGCCAATTGCAAGCGGAAGGAATTGAGGTGAGCTCGATAGGAAAAATAAAGCTAAGATTATACAAATGGCAGCCTTGATTGGCTGCCATTGATGAAAATGAATCGATTAATGTCGAACAAATTGCGTTCTAACTTTAGTTACGAATACCTTTAAGCATTAAAGCGACGTGTTGTGTTTGGTTATTATCAGTGATTACAGGGGTAACCGTATCGGTAATAAAACGTAACTTACCGTCCACTTCAATTTTTGCACGAACATTGTAAGTATGATTACTTTGAATTTTTCTGCTGTCATAATCGAGCTGGAAATCTAAAGGAATTTGCTTGCTGTTTGTTTCAAAGCGATGTTTCGCTATCACTTTAGCAGGCGCATCAGCTAATGAAATATCTTCTAAAATAACGGTCACTAACGCACCCGGTTGTAATGCAATACGCTCACGATATGCCACACTACCAGTAATCGTTTGTACGGCACTGGTTTCTAACTCAGGTTGTGGCGAAGTCTGACAGCCAAATAATGCGCCACCGAAGATAACAGATATAACAAGTAAAAGTGCCTTTTTCATGAATACTCTCTTAACGTATTGAATTCAGGATATATATTGTAATGAGCGTAATTATAGATAGGCTTTGTCACTATGTCTTGAATGTTTGTAACTTATTGACAGAACTTTGACTGAACCATTAATTCACAAATTTTAAGCTCTTTGAAAGCTTCTATTAAGGTATATAAAATGAGTAAACCACTTAAAGAGTTACTAAGCTTACTGCAACTCGAAAAGCTAGAAGAAGGGCTATTTAGAGGCCAAAGCGAAAACTTAGGCTTACCACAAGTCTATGGGGGACAAGTTCTTGGTCAGGCACTTTCTGCCTCGCGCTATACTGTAGAGGATGACCGTTCTGTTCACTCATTCCACAGCTACTTTCTTTACCCTGGCGATCCGGAAAAACCTATCATTTACGATGTGGAAAACTTAAGGGATGGGCGAAGCTTCAGCACTCGCCGAGTGAAAGCGATTCAAAACGGACGTCCTATTTTTTATCTCACTGCTTCTTATCATGGTAACGAACCAGGATTCGAACACCAAAATACGATGCCAGAGGTTCCCGGCCCTGAAAACTTTGCGTCTGAATCTGAGCTTGCTAGCCATATTGCTGAATTCTTACCTGAAAAATTACGTAAGACATTCTGTGGTGAAAAACCGATCGAAATGCGCCCAGTCACTATCGTCAACCCACTTGCTCCAAAGAAAACAGAGCCAAAGCAGTACTTATGGATCAAAGCCAATGGTGAGATGCCCGATAACCATTTAATTCATCAATACCTGCTGGCTTATGCGTCTGACTGGGGATTTCTGGTTACGGCATTGCATCCGCATGAAGTATCACTGATGACGCCAAAATTCCAAGTGGCTACCATCGACCACTCCATTTGGTTCCATCGCCCATTTAAGCTCGATGAATGGTTGCTATACGCCATTGAGAGCCCGACGGCAAGTAACAACCGTGGACTGGTACGTGGTGAGATTTACAATCGCCAAGGTGATTTAGTGGCAACCGCCGTGCAAGAAGGGGTGATGCGTTTTACGAAATAATGCAAATGAGTGACGCTATATTTTGAATTCCTTTCATACGGCGCAAACCACATTCTTTGTGAAGATTAAATGGGGAGCGCCGTTGTGTATTTCAGCGGCTCCATCGCAAAAGTCGAGGTGACATTTGAGATGCCATCTACACTGTTCACTAATCGCTTGTAAAACTTATCAAAGCATTTCATATCTTTAACGAGAACCTTGAGCATGTAGTCATACTCCCCTGCCATGCGATAAAACTCCATCACCTCTGGAAAAAGCGTCACCGTATCAACAAATTGGCTGTACCATTCATGTGAGTGATTACTGGTCTTAACCATTACGAAAGCGGTAAAAGACAAGCCAAGCTTTTCAGGGTTCAGCAACGCCACTCGCTTTTCAATGATCCCTTTATCTTCCAATCGTTTAAGCCGTTTCCAACAAGGTGTGGTGGTTAAATTCACCGCCTCAGCCAAATCATTTAATGACAAAGTACTATCAACTTGCAGCATTGAGAGCATTTTCTTATCAACGTTATCAAGATCCATTTCATCAAAAACCTTTCACAGAGAAATATATTCTCCTTTTTACCAGAACTAGAGTCTTTTTTGTGAAGTTTTTCTCCCAATTTGTAGGTAAATTAATCTTATACCAAGTTAGGAGATAGCCCATGTGTACTGATCACCAATGGATAAACAATGCAATTCGCAAATTAGAAGCCGATTTTCAACGCTCTGCGGACACTCATCTTATTAAGCTTGAACTTCCTAGTATTGAAGGAGTGGATGTCTACCTAAAAGATGAAAGCACCCATCCCACTGGTTCATTGAAACACCGTTTGGCTCGCTCTCTCTTCTTATACGCGATCAGTAACGGTTGGATTGGGCCAGAGACGACGGTTATTGAATCATCGTCTGGTAGTACTGCGGTATCTGAAGCTTATTTTGCCCGTCTTCTTGGCTTACCTTTTATCGCAGTGATGCCTAAATGCACCGCACGTAAGAAAATCGAACAAATTGAATTCTATGGCGGTACTGCCCACTTAGTGAATAGAACCGATGAGATCTATCAGGAATCTCGCCGTTTAGCCGATGAATTAAACGGCCATTATATGGATCAGTTTACTTACGCTGAACGCGCAACAGATTGGCGCGGAAACAATAACATTGCCAATTCAATCTTTAGCCAAATGAAACTGGAAGATCACCCAGAACCGACTTGGATTGTAATGAGCCCCGGAACAGGAGGGACATCAGCAACGATTGGCCGTTTCATTCGCTACCAAAAATACAACACCAAGCTATGCGTGGTTGACCCTGAAAACTCTGTTTTCCACGACTATTATCGTACTCGCAATACCAACCTCACCGGAGATTGCGGCAGTAAAATTGAAGGCATCGGCAGGCCACGAGTCGAACCGAGTTTCATCCCAGGCGTGATTGATGAAATGCAGACGATCCCAGATGCTGCGAGTGTGGCTACCGCTCACTGGTTAGAAAAAGTATTGGGGCGAAAAGTGGGGGCATCGACAGGTACTAACCTATATGGCGTTCTGCAATTGGCGGCTAAAATGAAAGCCAAAGGGGAAACGGGATCCATTGTTACGCTGTTATGTGACAGTGGCGAGCGCTACTTAGATACTTATTACAACCCTGAGTGGGTCGCGAATAATATTGGTGATCTTCAACCTTACTTGGAACGTTTAGAAGCATTTGAGTCGACGGGTTATATTGAGTAGCCGTTTATATTGAGCAGCCGTTTACGCTCGCTCTATCTCATCCTAAAATACGTTGATTAAAAAAGCCTACAGACACTTTCAATTTGAAAGAACAATGTGCTGTAGGCTTTTATCTTATGACGTTTACTGATGTCTGATTTAACTACTTCTGTTTTGCGTCAAAGGCAGCAAGTTGCTCTGGCGTTGCTTTGGGCTGATGATTCTGCTTCCACTCATCATAAGTCATGCCATACACTCGTTCACGGGCATCATCAATATCGAGATCCAATCCTTGGGTTTCAGCTTCTGCCTTATACCATTTACTAAAACAGTTACGGCAGAAACCCGCGAGGATCATCAGATCGATATTTTGCACATCTTTATTATCATCTAAATGCGCCAGTAAGCGTCGAAATGCTGCTGCATCTAGTTTGTCTTGTTGCTCTTGAGTCAGATTTTTATATTTGAAATCAGCCACTTTACTTTCCCTTTCTTCTTAGTATTTATGCTTGTATGTTAGCACTGTTTACTTCATTTATCCGTGGCTTGTTCGCCCTTTTGTGTCGTGATCTAATTCTCGATTCAGCTCTGCTTCTACATGACCAGGCGATTGGGTATGACCCGAAATCAGGCGATACATCGCAGGAATCACGAACAGTGTCACTAGTGTCGCAAACGCCATACCAAAGAAGATCACCGTACCAACCGCGACTCGGCTTTCATAACCAGCGCCCGTTGACATAATCAATGGTATTGCGCCCGCTAGCGTAGTAAATGCAGTCATCAATATTGGCCTTAAACGACGAGCAGCGGCATCGACAATCGCTTGTTCAAATTCAATACCACGGTCTCTTAATTGGTTTGCAAACTCAACTATCAATATTCCGTTTTTGGTCACCATCCCGATCAACATGATCATGCCGATTTGGCTATAAATATTAAGCCCTTGCTCCATCACAACCAGCCCGAGGAAGCCGCCAAAGACGCCCATTGGAACGGTAAACATCACCACCATTGGGTTAATGAAGCTTTCAAACTGAGCCGCTAGTACCAAGTACGCCACCAGCAGTGCTAGACCAAATACGATTAAAATACTCGACTGATTCTCTTTGAAGTCTTTAGATTCACCGGTGTAATCAACTGAAATATCGCCAGGCAAGAGTTCAATGGCTTTTGCATCAAGAAAATCCAATGCCTCACCCAGCGTTGCATCATTGATTAAATTGGCACTCAAGGTGATCGATTTCTGTTTATTGACATGAGAAAGTCGAATCGATGACGCGACTTCTTCGATCTTCGTCACCGTATCAAGAGTCACTAAATCGCCACTCGCGGTTCTCATGTAAATTTGGCTCAAGTCCGCCGCATTGTTGAAGCTATTTTCGTCACCACGTAAGTACACATCGTACTCTTCACCGCGATCAACAAAGGTTGTTTCACTTTTTCCGCCTAGCATGACTTCTAATGTATCGGAAATATCGGAAATTTTAATGCCAAGCTGTGACGCGCGATCTCTATCGACAGATACAACTAGCTCAGGTGTTTTTTCTGAGTAGTTGATGTCTGCGCCTTCCATAAGTGAACTATTGTTGGCTTCTGTTTTGAGTATCTCTGCCCATTTTTGTAACTCTTTATAGTCCGAACCGCCCAAGACAAACTGAACGGGCTCACTCGATCCACCACGGAACCCCGGCATCATAGGGAAGACTCTGGCATCGGGAATATCGACCAAGGTTTTACGGATCAACCCTAATGCTTGTTGCGCGGTTTGGTCTCTGTCTTCCCAATCTTCCAAAATCATGATGACAAAGCCGGTTTGGTCACCCGCCATTCCACCAAATGCTGGCGATTGGATGCTGAATGATTTCAGAACGCCTTGGCCCAACAGTGGCATTAGACGTTGCTCTACTAAGTCCATATTGGAGCTCATGCGGTTGTAACTGGTTGCGTCTGCACCACGAGCAAAGGCAAAGATCGCACCTCGGTCTTCTTGCGGTGTCAGTTGAGCGGGAACATGGTTAAGTAAAGCAAAGCTACCACCAATACAGCTGATTATGATGATTGGGGCAACCCATCGCCACTGCACGGCTCTTTTCACTAAACTCCGGTATCCCTCTTCAAGACGAGCGAAGATTCGTTCTATAAAGAGGTTAAAGCGGTTTGGTTTCACATTGGCTTTAAGGATCTTACTCCCTAACACTGGCGTTAACGTCAGTGCGATGAGTGAAGAGAAAATAACGGACATCGCTAACAACACTGAAAATTCGGTAAAGAGCAAACCGACCATGCCGTCCATGAAGGAGATGGGTAAGAACACCATGACCAAAACTAAGGTGGTTGCCACTACCGCAAAACCCACTTCACGTACACCTTTATATGCCGCGAGTAATGGCTTTTCACCTTTTTCAATGTGATGGAAAATGTTTTCAACCACTACAATGGCGTCATCGACCACTAAACCAATTGATAGTATGAGTGCCATTAAGGTGATCAGGTTAATCGAGAAACCAAAATAGTATGCCGCCATAAATGAGGAGATCAGCGACACTGGCACCGTCACTGCGGGAATCAACGTCGCTCTTGCTTGCCCAATAAAGACATACAGAACCAGTATGACCAATCCACCTGTAATAAATAGTGTGTTGTAGACTTCTGAAATTGAACGATCGATGAACACGGTAGAGTCGTAATCAACCGCTAAGCGAGTACCTTCTGGCAAGAATTGTTGGATCTTAGCGACTTCTTCGTGAACGAGACTTGCTACTTCTAATGGGTTCGCGTCCGACTGAGGCACAATGCCCATACTTACGTTGACTACGCCATCACTTTTAAACGTAGAATTTTCATTCTCTGCGCCAAGAAATACATCAGCAACATCTTTAAGGTAAATCGACGTACCATCACTGGTGGTTTTCACTACAAGGTAGTTGAAATCATCCGCTTGCTGATAAAGACGTTCCGTTCTTACTGACATGACAATCGAATCATTACGAACTTCACCGCCCGGGCTTTCGATATTCTCTGAACGTAAAGCATTGGTAATATCAGTGGTGGTGATACCGCGCCCTGCCATCAGTTCAGGTTTCAACTTCACATACATCACTTTGTAAAGGCCGCCAGAGATATCGACCGAACTCACTCCTGAGATCAGGCTGAACCTATCCATTAATACACGCTCGGTGTAATCGGTCAGTTCAGTGCGATCCATGATGTCGGAGCTTAAATTGATGTACATCGACGCTTCGCCACTACCGTTATTTTTGTAAACGATAGGATCATCCGCTTCATCAGGAAGACCACGCTGAGCTCGCGCAACCGCATCTCGAACGTCACTCACCCCAGTATTTAAGTCGTAACCTAAATCGAATGTGATGGTGATTCGAGAACTGCCATTTCTTGTGGTTGAACTGATTTCATCAATACCACTGATCCCAGAAAGCTGATCTTCAAGTACTGTGGTGATCTGACTCTCCATAATGGTGGCAGACGCCCCTTCATAGCGAGTACTGACCGACACCACTGGGTTTTCAATATCAGGCATCTCACGAACAGCAAGTTTGTTAAATGACACGATACCAAATACACAAAGCAATAGACTTAGAACAATCGCGACAACTGGCCTTTTTACCGCTGTATCAGACAACCACATTATTGTTGCTCCTTCTCAGCATGAACACTTGAAGCTGGTTCGTTGCTGATCATTGCAGATGCATCATTTTTTTCAACAGGCTCTCCGGCAGCATTAACCAATTTAATTGCAACGCCATCACGCATATTAACCAAGCCTTGAACAACAATGCTTTGCCCGATCTCTAATCCTTTCTCGATAACGACTTCATTACCTACGCGAGCGCCTAGAAGCACTTCTTGACGATGAGCTTTATTCTGGTCATCAATAATGTATACATATCGCTTAGTGCCCGAGTACTGCAATGCTTGCACTGGGATAATAGGAGCACTGATTGCTGGGAAATCAATCGTAGCCGCCATTAGCATGCCCGGTTTGAGTTTACTCTCCGGATTAGCAAATTCGATTCGTACGCGCAGGTTAAGTGTTTCTTGGTTAATACGAGAATCAATCCCAACCACTTCACCAGCAAAAGACTGATCGCCCCACGCTTGGCTCGTCGCGATCACTTTCATACCAGTTGATAGCTTAGATAAGTAACGTTCAGGCACTTGTAAATCGAGCTGCATTAGAGAAAGGTTATCCAATGTGATGAGTTCACTCCCGACACTCACCATTTTACCCAGGCTGAAATCAACAAAGCCGACAGTGCCAGCAAATGGCGCACTGATGTGTAAATCGCGTAAATTTGCGTTTGCCGCTTCTAAACGAGCTTGAGCAATATCAACATTGGTTTTTTGTGCATCAATTTCCGTTTGAGTGATCGCATTGCGCTTCACCAGACGTTCAAACTCTTTCAACTTTCGCTGCTCATCTTTTAAATAAGCGTTCGCCTCTTTAACTGCAGCACTCGCTTTGTCATCATTTAGCTGAACCAATAACTGGCCCTGTTTCACCTTCTGATTTGCGTAAATCGCAATTTGCTCTACTTTTCCTGAAACTTCAGGAGAAATGACCACAGATTGTTTGGCCTCAAGTTTTCCAATCAGTGAAAGCGATTGAGATATATCGTGCTGAGAAACAGTTTGAGCAACAACGGCTACCGTTCTCCCTCCTGTAGATGGACGCTTAGCGTTAGAAACCGAACTAAATGCAACAACTGAAATGGCGAAGAGCGCCACTATTGTATTTTTTTTCATACGACTACTTATATAAAAGAGGTTATTACCAATATTGATGGCTCTAGTTTACCAACAGATTGGCGGTTTGTTCGTCAAGGAATGTAAAGCCGATAGATAAAATGTAAAAGAACCAAAGAAATAGAGACATCAATCTCAATTACCTCGTATAAATATCGCTGCCTTAATAGACAAAATGCGCATTTTCCGGCTTCCTTGCCCAAAAAGGCAGCATTCAACTCAAAATCATACGAAAAATCCTTTACAGCTTTAACGAGTTTGCTATGATGCGCTCCGCACTTGAGGGATGAGTTGGGAAAACATTCTTTTAGTTTACTTCTTATAAAGAAGTAAGAAATACCCCTGGAGGGGTTCCCGAGTGGCCAAAGGGATCAGACTGTAAATCTGACGGCACTGCCTTCGATGGTTCGAATCCGTCCCCCTCCACCATATTCTCTTAAGCGATTTATCGTTT